>CAYMWJ010000001.1:0-90659 GCA_964394235.1 uncultured Sedimenticola sp.
TCTGGTGGCGCGCCCAGTATTCCTGGGCTTCGCGTTCGATTTCCTGCGGTTGATACGAGGCTTGCATGGGTTGGAGTTCGCGATGACGAAATGGGCTGCAAGGATACCGCAAAACGGCATTTCGCATGGCAGGCGCCGGCCAGTTCATTTGAAGTTATCACCACAGGGTGCACAGAGATCACAGAGGGCTTGAAGCTGATGTCTGTCTCGGCGGTGCTGCAACCCGCGACCGGCGGAGCCGGTGATCCACCATGAAGCAGGTCCGCGCCTTGCTTTTTGCCATCGTTGAAGTCTGTGCGCTCTGTGTTCTCTGGGGTGAAGAATCAACAAACGCACCGGCCATGATCAAGGAGGTGTGGTGTCCCGCGTCATGAGAGTTATCTTGGATCAATGTTCCGCAGGCTTTGTCGCGTCCACTTGACAGATGTCAAGTGCGGCCAGGTGCTTTTGCTCTAATTTTAGTATTCAACGATACGTTGATCGAGGTGGCGCCATGAGTGGGGTCGATCCTGAACGCCGAAGGCTGTTGCGGGGAAGGGAAGCCGCACTGCTCTTCCCACCCTGGGCGGCAGTCGATTTCACCGAGCGCTGTGCGCGTTGCGATGCCTGCATCCAGGCCTGCGAGAGCGGGGTGCTGGTGCGTGGTGATGGCGGCTTTCCCCGTATCGACTTCACACGCGCAGGTTGTCATTTCTGCGCCGCCTGCGTGGAGGCCTGTGAGCGCGAGGCCTTCGATGTCCCCTTTGCACATGCTCCCTGGACGCTGCGACCACGGCTGGCCGATGGCTGCCTGGCGGTGCGCGGTGTCGTCTGTCGTGCCTGCGAGGATGTCTGCGATACGGCGGCGATCCGCTTCCAGCCCCGGCCCGGCGGTTGTGCCGTGCTGCAAATCGACACCGCGGCCTGTACGGGCTGCGGCACCTGCGTCGCGGCCTGTCCCGTGGATGTGCTGACGATGGAGGAGGCGGCATGAGCGAATACAACGTGTGTGGCGTGCTGGTGATGGCTCATCCCGAGAAGGGACCGGCCGTGGAGCAGGCCTTGCAGCACCTGCCAGGGGTGGAGGTGCATGCCCGGGATGCGGATGGCCGGCTGGTGGTCACCGTCGAGGGGGCCTTCAGCGCCGAGTGCGCCGACACCATCACGCAGATGGCGCTGGTCGATGGCGTGGTCTCGACCTCGCTCGTCTATCACGAAATCGAAACCGATACCGATGAACCCGAACACCAACAGGAGCTGGCCCAATGAAACAGACGCGTCGCGAATTCATCAAGACCAACGCCATCGCTGCCACGGCCGCCGCGGCAGGCATCACGGTGCCGGGCGTGAAGCAGGCGCTTGCCGCGCACGAGGGGCCGGGCGTCGGTGATGCCTTCATCCGCTGGGACAAGGCGGCCTGCCGCTTCTGCGGCACCGGCTGCTCGGTGCTGGTGGGCACCCGTGACGGCCGGGTGGTGGCCACCCAGGGTGATCCCGATGCGCCGGTCAACAAGGGGTTGAACTGCATCAAGGGCTATTTCCTGTCCAAGATCATGTACGGCAAGGACCGCCTGACCACGCCGTTGCTGCGCAAGAAGAACGGGGTGTACGACAAGGACGGCGAGTTCGAGCCGGTTTCCTGGGACGAGGCCTTCTCCATCATGGCCGAGAAGTGGAAGGCCGCGATCAAGCGCGACATGGCGCGCAACAAGGGCCTGCCGCCGGAGAAGATCACCTCCAGCGTGGGCATGTTCGGCTCCGGTCAGTGGACTGTCTGGGAGGGCTATGCCGCTTCCAAGCTGTACAAGGCGGGCTTCCGTTCCAACAACATCGACCCCAATGCCCGGCACTGCATGGCTTCGGCGGTGGGGGCCTTCATTCGCGCCTTCGGTTCTGACGAGCCCATGGGTTGCTACGACGACCTGGAGCATGCCGACGCCTTCGTACTCTGGGGGTCGAACATGGCCGAGATGCACCCCATCCTCTGGTCACGTCTGACCGACACCCGGCTCACCAAGCCCGGTTGCGAAGTGCATGTGCTCTCCACCTACGAGCACCGCAGCTTCGAGCTGGCCGACAACGGCATGGTCTTCAAGCCGCAGACCGACCTGGCGATCCTCAACTACATTGCCAACTACATCGTGCAGCACGACGCGGTGAACTGGGACTTCGTCAACAAGCACGTCAACTTCACCAAGACGCCGACCGACATCGGCTACGGCCTGCGCCCCGAGGACCCGCGCGAGAAGAAGGCGAAGAACCGCGCCAAGGGGAAACTCACCAAGATCGACTTCGAGGAATACAAGAAGCTGCTCGAGCCCTACACCCTGGAGTACGTCGCCGAACTCTCCGGTGTGCCCGCCGAGAAGCTGGAGCGGCTGGCGAAGCTGTATGCCGATCCGGACAAGAAGGTCGTGTCCTTCTGGACCATGGGCTTCAACCAGCACACCCGGGGCGTGTGGGTGAACGGCCTGTGCTACAACGTGCACCTGCTCACCGGCAAGATCTCCAAGCCGGGTTGTGGCCCCTTCTCGCTCACCGGCCAGCCCTCGGCCTGTGGTACCGCGCGTGAGGTGGGGACCTTCGCCCACCGTCTGCCGGCCGATCTGGTGGTCAAGAAGAAGGCACACCGTGATTTCGCCGAGAAGGTCTGGAAACTGCCCGAGGGCACCATTCCCGGCAAGCCCGGCTATCACGCGGTATTGCAGAACCGCATGCTCAAGGACGGCAAGCTCAACTGCTACTGGGTGATGTGCAACAACAACATGCAGGCCGGTCCCAACCTCAACAACGAGACCTACCCGGGCTGGCGCAATCCGGAGAACTTTGTGGTGGTCTCCGATCCCTATCCCACGGTCTCGGCAATGGCCGCCGACCTGATTCTGCCAACGGCCATGTGGGTGGAGAAGGAGGGCGCCTACGGCAATGCCGAGCGGCGCACCCAGTTCTGGCGCCAGCAGGTGAAGGCGCCGGGTGAGGCGCGCTCCGACCTCTGGCAGTTGGTGGAGTTCTCCAAGTACTTCAAGGTCGAGGACGTCTGGCCCGAGGAGCTGATCGCCAAGAAACCGGAGTATCGCGGCAAGACCCTCTACGAGGTGCTCTATCGCAACGGCTTCGTGGATCAGTTCCCCTATACGCCGGGCACCGTGAAGGACGACCGCGGCAATGTCTACGACAACGACGAATCCGAGCACTTCGGTTTCTACCTGCAGAAGGGGCTGTTCGAGGAGTACCGTCGCTTCGGGGTCGAGGGGCCGAAGAAGGGCCACAATCTGGCCGAGTTCGATGCCTATCACAAGGCACGCGGCCTGCGCTGGCCGGTGGTGAACGGCAAGGAGACGCTGTGGCGCTACCGCGAGGGCTACGACCCCTTCGTCAAGGAGGGGCAGGATATCTACTTCTACGGCAAGCCCGACGGCCGTGCCAACATCATTGCTGCGCCCTACGAACCGCCGCACGAGTCGCCGGATGACGAGTACGACCTGTGGCTGGCCACCGGACGGGTGCTGGAGCACTGGCACTCGGGTTCCATGACCCGGCGGGTGCCCGAGCTGTACCGCGCCATGCCCGATGCGCTGGTGTTCATGAACCCGGATGACGCCAAGGCGCGTGGTCTGCGCCGCGGCATGCCGGTGCGGGTGATCAGTCGCCGTGGCGAGATCACCCTGCGGGTGGAGACCCGGGGGCGCAACAAGCCGCCACGCGGACTGGTGTTCATCCCCTGGTTCGATGCCAGTCGCCTGGTCAACAAGCTCACGCTTGACGCCACCGACCCGCTGTCCAAGGAGACCGACTTCAAGAAGAACGCGGTCAAGGTGGTCAGGGCCTGAGTGGCCGCCGAGCGCACGAGGGCATGATGAGCGGCAGGGCTGACAAGGGCTTCGATCCGGTGCGGCGGCGCCTCTTGACCGAGGGGTTGCGCAGCGCCGCCGGCGTGGCACTGGTGGCCACGGTGCTCGGCGTCTGGCAGCGCCAGGCCCGGGCCCTGCCCGCCACTGCCCTCCGCCCGCCGGGTGCGCTGGACGAGGAGGCCTTCCAGGGGGCCTGCATCCGCTGTGGCCTGTGCGTGCGCAACTGCCCCTACGACACCCTGAAGCTGGCCCGGTTCGGCGAGCCGGTGGCCTTGGGCACGCCCTGGTTCGAGGCACGCAAGGTGCCGTGCGAGATGTGCGAGGACATCCCCTGCGTCGCGGCCTGTCCCACGGGTGCCCTGGACCATGCGCTCGCCGACATCACCCAGGCGCGCATGGGACTGGCGCTGATCACCGACCAGGAGGCCTGCATCGCCTTCCAGGGTCTGCGTTGCGAGGTGTGCTTCAACGTCTGCCCGGTGCGTGGCAAGGCCATCACCCTGGAGCTGCAGCACAACCGGCGCAGCGGCAAGCACGCCCGCTTCATCCCGGTGGTGCATGCCTCGGACTGCACCGGCTGTGGCAAGTGTGAGGAGGCCTGTATCCTCGAGGAGGCGGCGATCAAGGTGCTGCCCATCCAGTTGGTCAAGGGCAGGCTGGGGCGCCACTACCGCCTCGGCTGGAAAGAGAAGGAAAAGGCCGGCGGCGCCCTGGTGAGCCCCGACACGCCGCACCAGTACAACCTGCCCGAGGGGGTGCGCTACGACTACGAGGGCGAGGGGCTGATCCGTGAAGCGCCGGTCGACTCGCCCTTCCCGGACAACCCCCTCGACACCCTCAATCGCAAGGGAGGCCTGTGATGAAGGCGGGTGAGATGCCGGGGCTGACGGTACGGCGCGAGAAGGGCTGGCTGGCGGCCAATCGTTGGCTGCTGGCGCGTCGTCTCACCCAGTTGGCCATCCTCCTGCTGTTCCTTGCCGGTCCCTGGTTCGGCTGGTGGATCGTCAAGGGCAATCTCTCCTCCAGCCTGACCCTGGAGGTGCTGCCGCTGAGCGATCCGCTGCTGCTGTTGCAGGTGCTGATCTCGGGTCACCTGCCCGAGACCATCGCTTTCGTCGGTGCGTTCCTCGTGCTCGTTTTCTACCTGCTGGTCGGGGGGCGGGCGTACTGCAGCTGGGTGTGCCCGGTGAACATGGTCACCGATGCCGCGGAGTGGCTGCGCATGCGCCTCAACCTCAAGGGCGGGGCCAGCCTGTCGCGGCGCCTGCGCTGGTGGATGCTGGGGCTGGTGCTGCTGATGCCCGCGCTCACCGGCGCCCTGACCTGGGAGCTGATCAACCCCGTGTCGATGATGCACCGGGGACTGATCTTCGGCATGGGCCTGGCCTGGGCGGTGGTGCTGGGGATCTTTCTGCTCGATCTGCTGATCGCGCGTCGCGCCTGGTGTGGGCACCTCTGCCCGGTGGGCGCCTTCTATGGATTGCTCGGGCGCTGGTCGCTGCTGCGGGTCTCGGCGGCCAATCGCGCCGCCTGCGACGATTGCATGGACTGCTTCGCGGTCTGCCCCGAGAAGCAGGTCATCGCCCCGGCCCTCAAGGGCGAGGCGAAGGGGCATGGCCCGGTGATCGACGCCGGTCTGTGTACCAACTGCGGGCGCTGCATCGATGTCTGCGCCAGGGACGTGTTCCGATTCACCCACCGTTTCGACAATCACGTTCGACCGGCAAGTGCCGGATCGACCCATCAGAGTGAGGTTTCGCCATGAAGAACCCAACTGTGAAGAAGCCCCTTCTCGCCGCTCTTGGTCTGTGTGCCCTGCTGCTGGGGCAGGCTGCGCTGGCGGTCGAGGTCCAGTCCCTGCGCGGCGAAAACGCCATCGACGAGACCACCGAGGTACCGGAGGTCAAGCGCTACAACAAGGACGGTCAGCCACTGCCGCGCAACTATGTGCTGCAGCCGCCGCTGATCCCCCACAAGATCGACGGCTACGAGGTGACGGTCAAGCACAACAAGTGCCTGAGCTGCCACAGCTGGAAGAACTACCGCCGGCATCACGCGACCAAGATCAGCCAGACACACTTCCAGAGCCGTGACGGTGTGGTGCTGGCCAATGTCTCGGCGCGCCGCTATTTCTGCCTGCAGTGCCATGTGCCGCAGACCAATGCCCTGCCGCTGGTGGACAACACCTTCGAGCCGGTCGAGAGCGTGAGCAGCTGGTAAACACGAGACACGAAGGAGCCTGAACATGGCCAAACGCAACATAGCCATCGGCACCCTGCTGGTCGGCATGGTCCTGGGGGTGATCTTCTGGGGGGGATTCAACTGGGCCATGGAGCTGACCAACAACGAGCAGTTCTGCATCTCCTGCCATGAGATGCGTGACAACGTATATGCCGAGTACAAGGGACGCATCCACGATCTCAACCGCACCGGCGTGCGTGCCACCTGCCCCGATTGCCACGTGCCCAAGGAGTGGATCTACAAGATCAAGCGCAAGATCCAGGCCTCCAACGAGCTGTACCACAAGCTGATCGGCTCGATCGACACGCGTGAGAAGTTCGAGGCCAAGCGCCTGGAACTGGCCCGCCACGTCTGGCAGACCATGAAGGAGACCGACTCGCGCGAGTGCCGCAATTGCCACGAGTACGGCTCCATGGACTACATGGCCCAGGGACGGCGTGCGCGGCGCGAGCACCAGGAGGGACTGGACGCGGGCAAGACCTGCATCGATTGCCACAAGGGCATCGCTCATCAGTTGCCCGACATGGCCGAGGAAGACCCCAGCGCGGTGCTGGCGGTCAAGCCGGGAGAGACAGAGTGAGCTTCGACCCGTCGCCGGTTGGGGCGGCGGGTTGATCACCACTACCCCCCCCATGAGTCCGGGTAGCCACACCCCGGATCATGGAAGATGCGTTTGTGCATCTTGATTCCTCACCACAGAGGACACAGAGGACACAGAGTTAAAAGGCAAGGCGCGGACCTTTCTGCCGACGGAGACCATCGGTTGGTCCGTCGGTCGGGTTGCAGTCCTGCCGGGACAGCCCCCAACTTCACCTCCTCTGTGATCTCTGTGGTCAATTCCTGATCTTGAAGACGGATTTGTCGCCCTTTGGACTTCAGACCAGGAACAGGCTGGCCAGGCCAAGGAAGGCGAAGAAGCCCACCACGTCGGTGACGGTGGTCAGCAGGACCGAGCCGGCGAGTGCTGGGTCGATGCCGAAGCGCTTGAGTGTGAGCGGCAGCACCGCGCCGGAGAAGGCGGCGAACAGCAGGTTGATGACGATGGCTGCGGCGATGAGCAGCGCCAGACGGGAGTCATCGAACCAGACGCCGGCGATGATGCCGACCACCACCGCCCAGATGATGCCGTTGAGGATGCCCACGGCCAGCTCCTTGAGCAGCAGGTGACGGGCGTTCTTGCCAGTGAGTTGGCCTAGCGCGATACCGCGGATGGCCAGTGTCAGGGTCTGGCTGCCGGCGATGCCGCCCATGCTGGCGACGATCGGCATCAACACGGCCAGCGCGACGTATTTCGACAGGGTCTCCTCGAACAGGCCGATCACCCAGGAGGCGAGGAAGGCGGTGAGCAGGTTGACCCCCAGCCATACCGCGCGGCGCCGGGTGCTGGCGAGCACCGGGGCGAACATGTCTTCTTCCTCGGACAGACCGGCCTGGCCCATGAACTGGTGTTCGCCCTCTTCGCGGATCACGTCCACCACGTCGTCGACCGTGATCCGGCCGACCAGGCGTCCACGGTCGTCCACCACCGGCGCCGAGGAGATGTCGTGGGTCTCGAAGTAGCGCGCCACCTCGGAGGCGGGCATGTCCACCGGCAGGGGGCTGAGTGCCAGGGTCATGACCTCGGCCACGGTGTCTTCAGGGTTGCCCGAGACCAGTTTCCACAGCGGCAGCACGCCCAGGTACTCGTCATCACGGTTGACCACGAACAGGGCATCGGTATCCGATGGCATGTCCTCGCCCAGGCGGCGCAGGTAGCGCAGCACCACGTCCAGGGTGACCTCCGGGCGGACGGTCACCGTGTCGGTGTTCATCAGGCCGCCGGCGGTGTCCTCCGGGTAGGAGAGCATGGCCTCCAGGCGGTGGCGGTGCTGATCGTCGAGGGCGCTCATCACCTCGTCCACCACCGTCTCCGGCATGTCCTGGACCAGGTCGGTGAGGTCGTCGAGGTCGAGGTTCTCGGTGGCCGCCAGCCAGCTCGCGGCGTCCATGTTCTTGACCAGCTCGGCCTTCACCTCGTCGCTGAGGCTGACCAGCACCTCGCCCTCGATGGCCGGGTCGATCAGGCTCCAGAGGATGTCGCGCTTGGCCTGCGGCAGGGATTCGAGCAGGTGCGCGATCTCGGCAGGGGTGAGGGTATTGAGCAGGCGCTGTGCCGAGCGCATGGCCCCGGAGTCGAGGATCTCCTGCAGGCGCGCCATGCGCAGGTCGTCCGAATTGTCGATGGCGGCGCTCATGATATGCGTGACTCCGGGGAAACGTTCCATTCTAGCAGGGAAGCCGGGCAGCCGCCCAGCCGCCCAGCCGCGACGGTTCGGCTCTGGGGGCGCGCCTCCTACGGGTAGGAGCAAGCGCCCTCGCCGTGAACATTCGGCCCGAGGACGGGCCTCCTACAGGGTGGGAGCAGTGCCCTCGCCGTGAACATTCGGCCCGAGGACGGGCTTCCTACGTGTAGGAGCGACGTCCCCGTCGCGAATATTCGGCTTCATTGCCACTGGCTGAGCAGGCTGAGCGGGTCGGCGGTGTCGATGTGTTCGAAGAAGTCGCGCGTGCGCCGGGCCAGTGCGTCGGCGTCCAGCCCGCGGATCTGTTGGCGGGCATCGAGCAGGGCGGTCGGCTGCATGCTCAGCTCGTGCAGGCCCATGCCGATGAGCAGGGGGATGAAGCGTGGGTCACCGGCCATCTCGCCGCACATGCTCACCGGGGTGCCGGCCTGCCGTCCGGCCTCGATGACACGCATGATCAGTTGCAATATGGCCGGGTGCAGGGGGTCGTAGAGGTAGTTGACCTCGTTGTCCACGCGGTCGATGGCCAGGGTGTACTGGATCAGGTCGTTGGTGCCGATGGACAGGAAGTCGAGTGCGCGGGCGAACATCGGGGCGGCCAGCGCGGCGGCAGGGACTTCGATCATGCCGCCGACGGGGATGTCGGGGTTGTAGGGCGCGCCTTCGTCGTCCAGCTCACGCATGCACTGGCGGATCAGTTTGCGGGTCTGTTCCACTTCCCACAGGTTGGTGAGCATGGGCAGCATGATGCGCACATCGCCGAGCGCCGAGGCACGCAGGATGGCGCGCAGCTGGGGCTTGAACAGTTCCGGTTCCTTGAGGCACAGGCGGATGGCGCGCAGGCCCAGTGCGGGGTTGCGACCGCTGTTGCCGTCGAGGCTGCCGGCGAGCGGCTTGTCGGCGCCCAGGTCCAGGGTGCGGATCACGATCGTGCGTTCGGGCACGCCTTGGATCACCTCCAGGTAGGCGGCGAAGTGTTCTTCCTCGTCGGGCAGGTCGTTGCGGTTCATGAACAGGAATTCGGTGCGGTACAGGCCGATGCCGTCGGCGCCGTTGCGCACCGCTTCGCCGACATCGCTGGTCAGTTCGATATTGGCCAGCAGGCGTATGTGCAGGCCGTCGCGGGTCGTGGCCGGACGGCTGCTCTCCTGGCGCAGCAGGGCGGTGCGCTGGAAATCGGATTTGCGCCGTTCCTGGAAATGAGCGATCAGGTCCGGGTCGCAGTTGGCCAGCACGCAGCCGTTGTCGGTGTCCAGTACCAGCCGTTCGCCGTGCTTCAGGCAGGCACCGGCGCCGTGCGCGCCGATCACCGCGGGGATGCCCAGGCTGCGCGCGAGGATGGCGGTGTGTGACATGGGGCCGCCGTGCTCGGTGACGAAGCCTGCCACCTGCCGGTTGTGCAGCAGGATGACATCGGCGGGTGACAGGTCCTCGGCGAGCACGATCTGTCCTTGCAGGTTGTCGGGTGCGTGGTCGTGGCGTGCCATCAACACCTTCTGGATGCGTTGCACCACGTGCATCAGGTCGTCGCGCCGGGTGCGCAAATAGGTATCCTGCATCTGCTGGAATACTTCGACCAGGGTGTCGCAATGCTGTTGCAGGGCCCATTCGGCACTGGCAAGGCGCTGGCGGATCAGGTTCACCACGCCGGATCTCAGGGCACGGTCTTCGATCATCAGCAGGTGACTGTCGATGAACTCGCTGATCTCGCCCGGGGTGTCCTCGGGGATCTCGTCGCGGATCGCCTGGAGCTGCTGCGAGGCGGTCTCGACGGCTTGCTCGAAGCGGCGGATCTCGTCTTCGACCTGCTGTGGGCGGATCCAGGTCGGGGAGACACAGATCGGCCCGCGACACAGGACGAAGGCCTTGCCGATGGCGATATGCGCGCCGGCGCCGACACCAATGCCGACGCAGGCGATGATCACTCGGCCTCTCCGAAGCGGTCGGCGATCAGTGCCAGCAGGGCGTCCATTGCGGCCTGTTCGTCCGGGCCGCTGGTACGCAGGCGGAGGGTGGTGCCCTGGCTGGCGGCCAGCATCATCACGCCCATGATGCTCTTGCCGTTGACCTCCTGTCCGTCCTTGAGCAGCGTCACCTTGGCGGCGTACGCGCTGGCTACCTTGACCAGCTTGGCCGCGGCACGTGCATGCAGGCCCAGCTTGTTGGGGATGGTGATCTCCTGCTCCAGCATGTCAGGCTCCCTTGCATTGGCCGATGCCGCGCATCGCGCCCTGGATGGCGGCCTCGCGCAGGCCGTCGAGGTCTTCGTCGGGGTAGTTGAACAGGCGCACCAGCATGGGCAGGCTGAGGCCGGAGAGCACGCTCACCCGGCCGGGTTCGGCCAGGCGGCGTGCGATATTGTTGGGGGTGGCGCCGAAGATATCGGTGAGGACCAGCACGCCATCGCCCTGGTCGAGGCGGGCGAGCAGATCGGCGGCCTCGCGCTGCAGGCGCTCGGGGTCGGCGTCGTTGGGGACCTCGAGGCAGCGGATGCACAGTGGACAGTCGGGCAGGATGCGGCGTGCACTGGAGAGCATGGCGCTGCCGATCCCGGGATGGGTGATGAGGAGGATGCCGGCGCTCATGCCAGTTCCCGGTGTCGGCACTGCACGAGGCGGTCCTGCTTTTCCAGGCTGCGGCAGAGCCGCTCGACCAGGTAGACCGAACGGTGCTGGCCGCCGGTGCAGCCGATGGCGATGGTCAGGTAGGCGCGGCCTTCGGCTTCGAAGCTGGGGATCCAGCGCTGGATGAAGTCGTTGATGTCGTAGAACATGCGATCGACCTCGGGGCTTTCCTCGAGGAAGGCAGCGACGGCCGGATCGCGCCCGGTGAGCGGACGCAGCTCCGGGTGCCAGTGCGGGTTGGGCAGGCAGCGCACGTCGAACACGAAGTTGGCATTGCGCGGCAGGCCGCGCTTGAAGCCGAAGGACTTGAGCAGGATCGACAGGGTACCGGCCGGGCGTTCGGCGACCCGTGCACGGATGATGTCGCGCAGCTGGTGCAGGGTGCTGCGGCTGGTGTCGATCTTCAGGTCGGCCGCCTCGCTCAGCGGGGCGAGCAGTTGCCGTTCCTGTTCGATGGCACCTTCCAGGTCGTCGTGTTCGTTGCTCAGCGGATGGCGGCGTCGGGTCTCGCTGAAGCGCTGGATGAGGATCTCGTTGTCGGCCTCGAGAAACACCAGCTCGCAGGCGATGCCGTTCTCGCGCAGGTCGGCGAGCAGGCGCGGCAGCGCCACCAGTTGTCGGCACGGGATGCGTGCGTCGATCCCCACCGCGGTGAGTGGCGGCAGCCGCCCATCCTGCTGCGCCATGTTGTGCGCCAGGGTCTCGAACAGGTACAGCGGCAGGTTGTCGATGCAGTTGTAGCCGGCATCCTCCAGGACGTTGAGCGCGATGCTCTTGCCCGAGCCCGACAGGCCCGAAACGACGATCAGCTTGGGGGTACTGGTGTCCATGGTGGGGATTATAGGAGCTGGGTCCGCTTGCGGTGAAACCTCCACGCCAGTGTGATCAGCAATCGTCGATCAAGGCCTGTTGCTGGCGCGCGATGAATTCCTCGGTGGCATTGTAGCCTTGCAGGGTCAGCAGGTGGGCGCGCACCGCGGCCTCCACCAGGATGGCCAGGTTGCGACCGGGCGCGACCGGGATGGTGACCTGCGGGATGGGCACGCCGAGTATCTCGCAGGTCTCCCGGCGGGCGGCCAGGCGCTCCATGGTGGCCAGTTCCTGCTCGGTCATGGATTGCAGGTGCACGATCAGGCGCAGGTACTTGTCGTGCTTGATGGCGTTGTCGCCGAACATGGCGCGGATGTTGAGCACGCCCAGGCCGCGCACTTCGAGGAAATCACGCAGCAGGGGAGGACAGCTGCCACTGACCAGGTCCGGTGCGACGCGAGTGAATTCCGGGGCGTCGTCGGCGACCAGGCGGTTGCCGCGGCTGACCAGTTCCAGCGCCAGTTCGCTCTTGCCCACCGCCGGGTCACCGGTGATCAGCACGCCCATGCCCAGGACCTCCATGAACACGCCGTGCAGGGTGGTCTTGTCCGACAGGCGCAGGGTGGCGAAATATTGGAGATGGTCGAGCACGGTGCGCACCGACAGCGGGCTGACCAGCACCACCACCCCGGCCTGTTCGGCACGTGTGAGCAGGATCGGGTCCGCCGCTACCCCGTCGACCAGCACCACCACCCGCGTGGGGCTGTTGAACAGGCGTTCGAGCAGCGGTTTGCGGGCCTCTCCCAGGGCCTCGAGATAGCGTTGCTCGGCGTGCCCGATGACCTGTATGCGGTTGGGATGGATGTCACTCAGCGGCCCGGCCACCAGGTAGCTGGCGGGGTCCAGGGTGTCGTCCAGCAAGGCGCGGTCCAGCCCGGACTCTCCAGCGATCAGTTGCAGCCGCAACTTGTCGCGCAGGGCCTCGTAGAGATCGCGGACGCGGACCTTATGCGGCATCGTGGGCCAGGCGACGGGTCAGCAGGTCGAGCGCCTGCGCGGGGTTGGCGCGCCGCAACTGGGCGCGCAAGGTCGGATCGTTGAAGGTGCGGGCCAGTTCGGCCAGCAGTTGCAGGTGGGCCTCGGTGGCCTCCTCGGGGACCAGCAGGGCGAACACCAGATCCACTGGGCGACCATCGAAGCTGTCGAAGTCTATCGGGGAGGTCAGCCGCAGGAAGGCGCCACGGGTCTGGGTGATCCCGGGCATGCGGGCATGCGGCAGGGCCACGCCGCCGGCCAGCCCGGTACTGCCCAGGCGTTCGCGTTCGAGCAGGCGCTCGAAGATGCGTTCACTCAGTTCCGCGTCGTGGGGCGCGAGCAGGTGTGCCGCCTGCTCGAGCACCCGTTTCTTGCTCGGCGAGGTGTCGTCCAGGCGTATGGCGTCGATGCCGAGGATATCCGTGGTGGGCATGGGCTGACCGTCCCCGTGCTGGTTCGTCGTCAGTTCACGGCCTCGGCGGCCTCCAGGGGAGGCAGCTGGCCATTGCTGCGGTGGCTCTTGATCTTTTCCTTGTGTTTGATCACCTGTCGGTCGAGCTTGTCCACCAGGGCGTCGATGGCGGCGTACATGTCTTCGTGGACCGCCTCGGCGAAGATGTCGTTGCCTGATACGTGCAGGGTGGCCTCGGCCTTCTGCTCCAGCTTTTCCACGCTGAGGATCACGTGCACATTGGTCACATGGTCGAAGTGGCGGGTGAGTCTCGCCAGTTTTTCATGGACATAGTTGCGCATGGAGTCGGTGATGTCGACATGGTGACCGGTCAGGTTCAGTTGCATGGTCCTCTCCTTTGTTGGTGCGCCTAGGCCAGGCGCTTGCGTTCGTTCGACGGGGGAATACCCATCGACTCCCGATACTTGGCGACGGTGCGCCGCGCCACCTTGATGCCCTGTTCGGCCAGCAGGTTGGCGATCTTGTTGTCCGACAAGGGCTTGCCCGGCGGCTCGGCGGCGATCAGCTTCTTGATGACCGCGCGAATGGCGGTGGCCGAGGCCTCGCCGCCGCTGTCGGTGTTCACGTGGCTGGAAAAGAAGTACTTGAACTCCAGGGTGCCGCGTGGGGTGTGCATGTATTTCTGGGTGGTGACCCGCGAGATGGTCGATTCGTGCATCTCGACCTTTTCGGCGATATCGCGCAGCACCAGTGGCTTCATGGCTTCTTCGCCGTATTCGAAGAACGCCTGCTGGTGCTCGACGATGGCGCGCGCCACCTTGAGCAGGGTCTCGTTGCGGCTCTGCAGGCTCTTGATGAACCAGCGTGCCTCCTGCAGGTGGTTCTTGAGCACGACGTTGTCGTCGCTGTTGTCGGCGCGCCGGATCATCGCGGCGTAGGTAGGGTTGATGCGCAGGCGTGGCGAAGCGTCGGGGTTGAGTTCCACTACCCAGCGTCCCTCGCGCTTGAACACGAATACGTCCGGTTCCACGTAGGTGGGGGGTGGACCGGGAATGGCGCTGCCCGGGTGTGGGTTGAGAGAGCGGATGAGGGTCACCGCCTCGGCCAGCTCCTCGGGCGAGACCTTGAGCTTGCGCAGCAGGGCCTCCTGACGGCCCTCGGTGAGCAGCTTGAAGTGGTGTTCGAGGATCTCGATCGCCAGTTCGCGCGCGTCGTATTCCTCGCCGAGCTGGCGCGCCTGGATGAGCAGGGCCTCGCGCGGGTCGCGTGCGCCCACGCCGGGTGGGTCGAAGGCCTGGATGCGGTGCAGCACGGCCTCCACTTCGTCCAGCCCGGGGCTGGCATCGGGCACGCTGGCGGCGATGTCTTCCAGGCTGGTGTGCAGGTAGCCGTCGTCACTGATGCTGTCGATGATGGCCTCGGCGATGCGCAGGTCGAGCGGGCTGAAGTGGGTCAGCTCCATCTGCCAGGTGAGGTGATCGTGCAGCGATTCGTCGGCGCTGCGCTGGGCTAGCATGTCGGTGGTCTCGGTTCCGCTGCCGCTGCTCGTGGTCGGCAGGGTGATGTTGTCGTAGAGGTCGTCCCAGCTGGTGTCGGCTGGCAGTTCCTCGGGGATGGTGGCCGTTTCGATCTGGATTTCCCGCTCGTTGTTGATGTCGTTGCCTGGACTGTCGCTCGCCGTGGATTCGATGGGCTCAGGAGGGGATTCGGCCGTTTCCTTCTGGGCGCCTTCCTCCTCGGTCTCGAGCATCAGGTTGGATTCGAGCGCCTCCTGGATCTCGTGTTTCAGATCCAGTGTAGACAACTGCAGCAGCTTTATCGCCTGCTGCAGTTGCGGGGTCATGGTCAGGTGCTGACCAATGCGGAGTTGGAGCGTGGGTTTCATTCAGCCGAAACTGCCAATGGAAGCTGCGCCTGTGGCTCTTTTGTCTTCATTCTAGCTCCAATATTGCGCCCGGGTGCAACAGGGAAATCCAGGCGGATTGTACCGCTGCGAGTCCGGGCTGGGCCGATCTGATGGAGAAGATCTCCGCATTGTGCATCCGTTCTCACCCGATGGCTTTCAGGTGCCAGATGTCGGCATTGTACTCGGCGATCGTGCGGTCGGTGGAGAAGATACCGCTGGCCGCGGTGTTGAGGATACTCATGCGTGTCCAGCGTTCGCGGTCGCGCCAGGCCTGCTCCACCCGCTGCTGGGCATCGACGTAGCTGCGGAAGTCGGCCAGGGTCATCCAGGGGTCGTGCGGGCTCTTCAGCGAGCCGATCAGGTCGTCGAAGATGCCGGGTTCCATGGCGTTGAAGTGTCCGCTCTCGAGCAGTTGTAGCACCGCGGCCAGTTCGGGATCGGCGTCGATGTACTGCTGGGGCTGGTAGTGGGGGCGCAGCGCGGCCACTTCGTCGGCGTGCAGGCCGAACAGGAAGAAGTTGTCTTCGCCCACCGCTTGCAGGATCTCGATGTTGGCCCCGTCGTAGGTGCCGATGGTCACCGCGCCGTTCATCATGAATTTCATGTTGCCGGTGCCCGATGCCTCCTTGCCGGCGGTGGAGATCTGCTCCGACAGGTCGGCACCGGTACAGATCACCTCCATCTTGGAGACGTTGTAGTTGGGGATGAAGGCCACTTTCAGGTATTCGCCCACCCGCGGGTCGTTGTTGATCACCGCGGCCACGTTGTTGGCCAGCTTGACGATCTCCTTGGCACGCACGTAGCCGGGAGCGGCCTTGCCGCCGATCAGCACGCAACGCGGCACCCGCTCCTCGTCACCGGCATGGATGCGGTTGTACAGGTGGATGATGTGCAGGATGTTGAGCAGTTGCCGCTTGTACTCGTGGATGCGCTTGACCTGCACGTCGAACAGCGCCGAGGGGTCGAAGTGCACGCCCGTGTAGTGCTCGACCAGCTTGGCCAGGCGCTGCTTGTTGTGGTGACGGATCTCGCGCCAGCGTTCGTGGAAGCCGGGGTCGTCGGCCAGGGGGCGCAGGCCTTCCAGGCGTGCGAGATCGGCCTGCCAGCCGTCGCCCAGGGTCTCGGTGAGCAGGCTGGCCAGGCGCGGGTTGGCGTGTGCCAGCCAGCGCCGCGGGGTGACGCCATTGGTCTTGTTGTTGAAGCGCTCGGGCCACATCTCGTAGAAGTCGCGGAACAGCCCCTGGCGCAGCAGCGAGGAGTGCAGTTCGGCCACGCCGTTGATCGAGAAGCTGCCGACGATGGCCAGCCAGGCCATGCGTATCTGGCGTACCGGGCCTTCTTCGATCAGGGACATGCGGCGTACCCGCTCGACGTCGCCCGGCCAGCGCGCGCGCACCTCGGCCAGGAACTCGGCATTGATGCGGTAGATGATCTCCAGCAGGCGCGGCAGCAGCGACTCGAACAGGCTCACCGGCCAGCGCTCCAGCGCCTCGGGCAGCAGGGTGTGGTTGGTGTAGGCCATGCACGAGCGGCAGATCTCCCAGGCCTGGTCCCAGGGCAGGTGCTTCTCGTCCACCAGCAGGCGCATCAGCTCGGCCACCGCGATGCTGGGGTGGGTGTCGTTGAGCTGGAAGACATTGGACTTGGCGAAGTCCTCGATCGGCTGCCCTTCCCATTGGCGCAACACATCCTGCAGGCTGGCCGAGGTGAGGAAGTACTGCTGGCGCAGGCGCAGCGTCTTGCCGTTCTCGGTGGCGTCGTTGGGGTAGAGCACCATGGTGATGTTTTCGGCCTGGTTCTTCAGGGCCACCGCCTCGGCATAGTCGCCGGCGTTGAATTCCTTCAGGTTGAACTCGCTGGTGGCCGAGGCGCTCCACAGGCGCAGGGTGTTGACCACGTGGTTGCGATAGCCGGCAATGGGGATGTCGTAAGGCACGGCCACCACGTCCTCGGTATCCACCCAGCGCGCGCGCTCATGGCCCTGCGGGTCGGTGAAGTGTTCCACCCGCCCACCGAAGTGCACGGTTTGCGCGAACTCGGGGCGCTCGATCTCCCAGGGGTGACCGTCGCGCAGCCAGTGTTCGGGGTCCTCGACCTGGTGGCCGTTGTCGATGTGCTGGCGGAACATGCCGTATTCGTAGCGCAGGCCGTAGCCGATCACCGGCAGGCCCAGGGTGGCGCAACTGTCCAGGAAACAGGCGGCCAGCCGGCCCAGGCCGCCGTTTCCCAGGCCGGCGTCGGGTTCCTTGGCGGCCACGTCCTCGAGGCGGATGGCAAAGCGTTCCAGGGCCTCGCGCATCGGTTCGGCCAGTTCGCAATTGAGCAGGTTGTTGCCCAGCGAGCGGCCGATGAGATATTCCATCGACAGGTAGTGGGCGCGGCGCAGTTGCGGGTCCTGGTAGCGCACCCAGGTATTGCGCCAGTCGGCCATCAGGTGATCGCGCGTGACATAGGCCAGGGCGTGGTACAGATACACCGTGTCGCAACCGAGAAAGCGGCCCAGGTGGTAGTCGAGATAGCGTCGAAAGTCCCGCGCGATGGTGTCGGCGTCGCTTGGCAGTGGGTCGATGGTCTGCAGCAGGCAGAGTTCTTCACCCAGTTCATTGTTCATGGTCGTTGCTCCTTGTCCCGCAGAATGGTCCGGTACAGCTCGAGATAGCGTTGTGCGCTCTGTTCCCAGCCCAGCGGGCGCTGCATGCCAGTGTATTGCAGCTGGCGCCAGAGGACCGGGTCCTGATGGGTGTGCAAGGCCTGGCGCAAGGCCTGTTCCAGCGCCAGGGCAGAGGGTTTGTCGAACACGAAGCCGGTGGCGCGGCCCTCGGCCAGGGCGTTGGGGCTGGCGTGTGTCACGGTGTCGGCCAGGCCGCCGGTGCGGCGTACCACCGGCGGGGTGCCGTAGCGCAGGCTGTAGAGCTGGTTCAGCCCACAGGGTTCGTAGCGCGAGGGCATGGCGAAGATGTCGGCGCCGGCCTCGAGCTGGTGGGCCAGGGGCTCGGAATAGCCAATGTGGCAGAACACCCGTTCCGGGAGGCGCTGGCGGAGCGCCTCCAGGCGGGCATGGTAGTGCCGTTCGCCGCTGCCCACGATGGCGAAGCGCACGGGGGTGTTGCGTACCAGCTCGGGGATCACCTCGAGCAGCAGGTCGATGCCCTTCTGGTGTACCAGGCGGCCGACGAAACCGATCACCGGTGCATGGTCGGCCGCGGTCCGGGGGGCTGCACCCAGGGCCTCGAGCAGCGCCTTGCGGTTGCGGTGGCGGGCCTCCTCCAGGTCGCTGTCGCAGTCGTAGTTGGCGGCGATGTGCGGGTCATGCGCCGGGTCCCAGACCTGGGTGTCGATGCCGTTGAGGATGCCACTGAGCTTGTGCCGCAGGTGGCGCAGTATGCCGGCATAGCCATAGCCGTGTTCGGGGGTCTGGATCTCGCGTGCATAGGTGGGGCTGACCGTGTTGATGCGGTCGGAGTACACCAGCCCGGCCTTCATGGGCGAGAAGCGGCCATGGAACTCTGCGCCGTCGATGGACCACCACTCGGCGGGCAGGCGCAGGGCCTCGAAGGTGGCATGGTCGAACTGGCCGTCGTAGGCGAGGTTGTGGATGGTGTAGAGACAGCGTGGTGACTGTGGCATGGCGCGCAGCAGGGCAGCCACGGGGCCGGTCTGCCAGTCGTTGGCATGCACGATGTCGGGACGCCAGCCGGTGGCCAGGGCGTCCATGCCGAGCAGTGCCACGGCGCGTGAGAAGCGGGTGAAGCGCTGCGGGTTGTCGGGCCAGTCGCGGCCCTCGGGGTCGACATAGGGATTGCCCTCGCGGTCGAACAGCTCACCGATGTCCACCAGCCACAGCGGCATGGCGAAGGCCGGGTGCCAGGCCTGCACGATGCGTGCCTCGCTGCCGTCCCCCAGCGCCAGCCAGCCGAGGATCTGCAGGTCTTCGACCTGGCGCAGCACCTCGCGGTAGGCGGGTAGTACCAGGCGCAGCTCGGCCCCCAGGGCGTGCAGGGCGCTGGGCAGGGCGTGCGCCACGTCGCCCAGGCCGCCGGTCTTGATCAGCGGCCAGGCCTCGCTGGCGGCATACAGCACCCGGGGGAGGCGGTCGGAGCGGGTCATGGTGCCTGGCAAGGTGTGTCTCCCTCAGGGTTCGGGTTCGAGGATCAGCATGCCCAGTGGTGGCAGGGTCAAGGTCGCGGACCAGTCCTGCCCGCGCCAGGGCAGGGGTTCCGCCACTACCGGCCCGTTGCTGCAGTGGGTGCCGCCATAGTGGGCTGAGTCGGAATTGAAGATCTCATGATACTGCCCGGGGCCGGGCAGTGGCACCCGGTAAACCTCGCGCTGCACCGGGGTGAAATTGAGCACGCACACCAGTACCTGGCCGCCGCCCTCGCGGGTGAAGGCCAGCACGGAATGATCGGCGTCCTCGCAGTCCAGCCAGGTGAAGCCCTCGGCCTCGAAATCGTGACGGTGCAGGGCGGGATACTGCGCATGCAGCCGGTTGAGGTCGCGTACCAGGGCCTGGATGCCGCGGTGGGCGTCCTGTTCGAGCAGGTGCCAGTCCAGCTCGCGCGCCTCGCTCCATTCCGCGCGCTGGGCGAATTCGCCGCCCATGAACAGGAGCTGCTTGCCGGGGTGGGCGAACTGCCAGCACAGCAGCAGGCGCAGGTTGGCGAACTGCTGCCATTCGTCACCCGGCATCTTGCCGAGCAGGCTGCCCTTCATGTGCACCACCTCGTCGTGCGACAGCGGCAGCACGAAATTCTCGTGGTAGGCGTAAAACTGACCGAAGGTGAGCCGGCCGTGGTGGTGCTTGCGGTGCAGCGGGTCTTCGCGGAAATAGTCCAGGGTGTCGTTCATCCAGCCCATGTTCCATTTCATGCTGAAGCCCAGGCCCCCCATCCAGGTGGGCCGCGAGACCATGGGCCAGGCGGTGGATTCCTCGGCGATGACCAGGGTGCCGGGGAAGCGCCCGTGCAGGACCTCGTTGAGTTCGCGCAGAAAGGCGATGGCATCGAGATTCTCGCGTCCGCCGTGGATGTTGGGCAGCCAGTCGCCGGGGGCGCGTGAATAGTCGAGATAGAGCATGGAGGCGACGGCGTCCACGCGCAGGCCGTCGACATGGAATTCCTCCATCCAGTACACCGCGTTGGCGAGCAGGAAGTTGCGCACCTCGTTGCGCCCGTAGTCGAAGATCAGGGTGCCCCAGTCGCGGTGTTCGCCGCGCCGCGGATCGGGGTGTTCGTACAGCGGTTCGCCGAGGAAGCGCGCCAGGGCGAACTCATCGCGCGGGAAATGCCCCGGTACCCAGTCGAGGATGACGCCGATGCCGTGGCGGTGGCAGTGGTCGATCAGCCAGCGCAGATCGTCCGGTTCGCCGTAGCGGGCGGTGGGCGCATAGAAGCCGGTGACCTGGTAGCCCCAGGACTCGTCCAGCGGGTGCTCCATCACCGGCAGCAGTTCCACATGGGTGAAGCCCAGGTCACGCGCATAGGACACCAGGCGCTCGGCGATCTCGCGGTAGTTCAGGAAACCGCCGTCCGCGTGCCGCCGCCAGGAACCCAGGTGCAGCTCGTAGATGGACAGTGGCTGGTGTTGCCAGTCCCAGCGCAGGCGCGCGTTCAGCCAGTCGTGGTCGGACCAGGCGAAGGGGGTGTCGTCGGCTACCCGGCTGGCGGTCTCGGGGCGCAGCTCGGTGCGGCGTGCGTAGGGGTCGGCCTTGAGCACCAGCTGGCCGGCCGGACCCAGGATCTCGTACTTGTAGGTATCGCCAGGATGCAGACCGGGCACGAACAGTTCCCAGACCCCACCGGGGCCGCGCAGACGCATGGGGTGGCGCAGGCCGTGCCAGGCGTTGAAGTCGCCGACCACGCTGACTCGCCGCGCTCCGGGCGCCCAGACCGCGAACAGTACGCCGTCGATGCCGTCGATGCGCTGGCATCGCGCACCGAGAAAACGATAGGCATGGTGATGATGGCCCTCGCCGAACAGGTGCAGATCGCTGTCAACGAGCTGTGGGGCGAAGCTCCAGGGGCTGATCACACTGTGCCGTCGGCCGTCGCCGTGCTCGGTCCAGGCGATGCGGTAGTGGGTCGGCAGGCGCGCGGCCTCGGCGGGTTTGAGGCGGTATTCGAACAGGCCGTCCTCGCTGACGCGTGTCATCTCCCCCAGTGCGTCCAGCCAGGCCCGGCGTGCCGTCGGCAGGAAGGCGCGGACCACCTCGCCCTGGCCGTCCCGGTGGCGACCGAGCACCAGGAAGGGGTCGTGCAGGTGACCCAGATGCAGGCGTTCGAGCAGGGCTTCAACACTCATGGTTGCGTCCCGTCTCGCGCAGGCGTTCGTGCAGCCAGTCCAGGCGTGCCGGATCGATCTGCTCCCAGGTGACGCGCCAGCGCCAGTTGCCCTCGGTGGTACCGGGGGTGTTCATGCGCGCCTCGCTGCCCAGGCGCAGCAGGTCCTGCAGTGGCAGCACCGCCAGCCGGGCGCGGCTTGCCAGCGCGGCCTGGATCAGCCGGTCTGCCACGTCCTCGTCGTGTTGCCCGCCGAGCAGGCGATATACGAATTCCCGGGTGTCCGGGCTCTGTTGCGCGAACCAGCCGTGTACCGTATCGTTGTCGTGGGTGCCGGTATAGACCACGGTGTCCGGCCCGATGTTGGCCGGCTTGTGTGGATTGTCCTCGTGGCCGTCGAAGGCGAACTGCAACACCGCCATGCCCGGCAGCTCGAAGCGCTGGCGCAAGGTGTTGACCTCGGGGGTGATGATGCCCAGGTCCTCGGCGACCAGCGGCAGCTCGGGGAATTCGCCGTGCAGGGCATCGAGCAGGGCGGCGCCGGGCACCGGTTGCCAGAAACCCTCGGCGGCGGTGGTGCTGTCGGCCGGGATCATCCAGCTCGCCACCAGGCCGCGAAAATGATCCAGACGCACCAGGTCGAACCAGTCCAGGACGCGGCGCAGGCGTCGCCGCCACCAGAGGAAGCCGTCGGCCTGCATGGCCTGCCAGTCGTAGTGCGGGTTGCCCCAGCGTTGCCCGGTCTCGGAAAAATAGTCCGGCGGCACGCCGGCCACATAGAGTGGCTGGCCGTGCTCGTCGAGCAGGAATTGTTCACGCGCCGCCCAGACTTCGGCGCTGTCCAGGGCCACGAACAGTGGCAGGTCGCCGAACAGGTGCAGGCCGCGGCGCGTGCATTCGGCGCGGATCGCCAGCCAGCGCCGTTGCAGCAGGTACTGGTGGTCGATCTCGCGGTCGATCTCGGTCTGTGCCTCCTGGTCGAGGCGGGCCAGCGCCGCTGGCTCACGGTCGCGCAGCGGGGCCGGCCAGTCCTGCCAGGGGCGCTGCGCGTAGCGCTGCTTGAGCACGCGAAAGCGTGCGAAGTCGAGCAGCCAGTCGCCCTCGCGTGCCATGAAGTCTTCGCGGGTCAGCTCGGCCTGCGGCAGGGCAGGGTCGGGCGCCAGCAGTGCCGGATCGACGGCGAAGGCCGAACAGCTCTGGTAGGGCGAGCCGGTGGCATCGGGGATGCCCAGCGGGAGCATCTGCCAGACCCGGGTGCCCGCACGGCACAGGCAGTCCAGCCAGCGCTCCACGTCACCGTCCAGCCGCCCGGAAGGCAGCGAGGTGGGGTGCAGCAGGATCCCGGCCTGGTGTTGGCCTGCGTACTCATTCATGGCCGCGGCGCATGGTACCGGCATTGGCCGCCTGGCCGCCGCCATGGGCGAGCGGCTGGGTCAGTGTCTCGGGGGGCGGCTTGCCGAGCAGTTCGTAGAGGTGCGTCAATTGCTGGCGATAGAGGCGGTCGAAGGCACGCACGCTGTCGGATGGGTTGTCGTCGCTGAACCACCAGAACCAGTCCGAGCCCTCGCAGACTGCCAGTTGCAGGCCGGCCTCGAGCTGGCGATGGGTATCGAGCCGACCGCTGGCGAGCACTTCGTCGTAGGCACGCTTGGCCTCCACCAGCAGGTCCCAGGCACGGTTCTTGGCGGGTTCACCGATCCAGGTGGAGAAGGAGCCGTGCACCCAGCTGCCGGCGCACAGCCGGGGCAGTTCCATCTCCGGTACTTGGCTTTGTGCCTCGCCGAAGGTGGTGAGCTCGATCAGCGGGTCGGCGGCCAGGCGCTGGTACAGCTCGCCGAGGAAGTGCCAGGCATTGTCGGGGTAGTACTCCCAGGCGTTCTCGCCGTCGAGGATCACGCTCACCACCCGTTCGCCGGCGCGCTCGCCCAGGTAGTTGCGGATATTGTGCAGGTGGTGGAGGAAGTCGGCGACCGCGTCTGTGCTGTTCCAGTGCTGGTACTCGAAGCCGATGCGGTCGGACAGTCCGTCGTCGCGGAAGAACAGACGGGTCGTCCCCTGGGGCAAGCGGTGCGGTGCGAACAGGGCATGACGCGCCTCGGGGGTGTCCTGGGGCAGTCCCGAGAGGCGCCGGCTGTTGTGCCATACCCCTTCACCCGAGGCGGTCCAGGCGATGCCCGAGCGGGCGAGCAGTGCCACGGCCTGCTCGCTGAGACTGCCCTCGGAGAGCCAGACCCCCTGCGGGCGGCGACCGAAGAAGCGTTCGAACACCGCCAGGCCGTGTTCGAGCTGCCATTCCGCGCGCGCCTCGCCTCCGGGGTAGCCGGGATGGGCGGGCAGCGGGCAGCCTGGCAGGGCACAGTGCGCACTGGCGAAGTCGAGCAGCAGCGGCACGATGGGGTGGCTCCAGGGGGTGGCCGACAGTTCGATCTGCCCGCTCTCGGCCAGCACCCGGTAGCGACCGGGCAGGCCCTCGATGATCTCGGCGAACAGCGACAGCAGGGCGCGCCGATCGGTGAGATCGAAATGGCGGGCCTTGTGCATCAGGCCTTGCACGGTGGGGTGCGCGCGCAGGGAATGGCCCAGCCAGGCCAGGTGATACCACACCAGCAGGTCGATGAAATACTGGTCGTCGAGGTAGTCCAGGAGGGGCAGATCGTCCCCGGGGATCTCGGGATAGCCCAGGGGGACGAGCAGTGCGCGGAACGCCGGGTGGGGGTCGATCATGCGCGGGGCATGGGCGCGCAGGCAGCAGCGCAGCAGCTCCTGGCGTCGCTCCGGGTCTGTGGGCACCGGGCGTAGCCCGGCGAGCAGTTCGAGCAGCGGGTCGGGGATGCTGCTGCCGTGGTTCAGCCAGGCCCGCAGCCGTTCGGCATAGTGTGCGAGCTGTTCGAGCAGCACCGGGGTGAAGTTGACCACCGCGCGCATCGCCGGGTGGGCCTCGAGATGCGCCGCCATGTCGCTGTAGTCCTTGAGTGCATGCAGATAGACCCAGGGCAGGGCGTAATCGCCGTCGAGGGTCTCGCGGTACCAGGGCTGGTGCATGTGCCAGCAGAGTACGAAGCGCAGGCGGGGTGTGCTCATGTCATTCTCGCTCGAAGTGCAGGCGCTGGCCCAGCTGCCCGGGGGTGACCAATACGATGCCCTCGTCGGTGACCAGGAAGCGCTGGCGGTCCTTCTCCAGATCCACGCCGACCTCGAAGCCATCCGGGATCCGGGTACCCTTGTCGATGATGGCGCGCTTGATGGTGCAGTTCCTGCCGATACTCACCTTGGGCAGGATCACGCTGTCCTCGATCAGGCTGCCGGTCTCGACCGTGGTGTTGAAGGAGATCACCGAGTGCCGCACCAGGGCGCCCGAGATGATGCAGCCGCCGGCCACCAGCGAGTCCACCGCCATGCCGCGCCGATGCTCGTCGTCGAAGGCAAACTTGGCGGGCGGACTCTGTGTCTGGTAGGTCCAGATCGGCCAGTCGCGCTGGTACAGATTGAGTTCCGGCTCGATATCGCACAGCTCGATGTTGGCCTGCCAGTAGGAATACAGGTTGCCCACGTCGCGCCAGTAGGCGGGCCGCCCCTGCTCGTCCACGAAGGGGTAGGCCACGGCGCGTGCTTCGCAGATCGCCTTGGGGATGATGTCCTTGCCGAAGTCGTGTTCGGATGCCGGTTCCGTGGCGTCACGGATCAGGATGTCGGCGAGGAAGCCCATGGAGAAGACATAGATCCCCATCGAGGCCAGTGCCTTGCCGGGTTTTTGCGGCATGGGCTCGGGGTGTGCCGGTTTTTCGGTGAAACGGGTGATCTCGAGGTTTTTGTCCACCGACATCACGCCGAAGGCGCTGGCCTCGCTCAGCGGCACCTCGATACAGCCCACGGTGAGGTCCGCGTGGTGTTTCACGTGATGCTGGAGCATGCGGCTGTAGTCCATGGTGTAGATGTGATCGCCGCCGAGTACCAGCACGTGTTCCGGATTGTGCCGGTAGATGATGTCCAGGTTCTGGTAGATGGCGTCGGCCGTGCCCTGGTACCACTCCTGGCGCAGGCGCTGCTGGGCGGGGATGATCTCCACGAACTCGCCGATCTCCGGGCGCATGAAGCTCCAGGCGCGTTGCAGGTGGCGGATCAGCGAGTGCGATTTGTACTGGGTGAGCACACCGATGCGCCGCAGGCCCGAGTTGACACAGTTCGACAGCGGGAAGTCGATGATGCGGTACTTGGCACCGAAGGGCACCGCCGGCTTGGCGCGCCACTTGGTGAGGTTCTTCAGGCGCGAACCCACGCCGCCGGCGAGCACCAGCACCAGGGTGTTGCGCGTGAGATCGTTGACCATGTGTGGGTCGATATAGTAGCGATAGAGTTTCTGTTGTTGGTTCTCATCGTTCATGGCGTCAGCTCTCTTGCCAGGTGAATGACCCCTGCGAGACCGACATCGGCCTGCTCGACCAGGCGTACCGGGGTCTCGCGGGCCACGGCCTGCATGCGCCCACGGGCCAGGAAGCCTTCGAGGAAGGCATCGCCCGCGAACCAGCGTACCAGGTGCTGGGCCACGCCGCCGCACAGCCAGATCCCGGCGGCCGGGCGGAACAGCAGGGCCAGGTTGCCGACCCAGTTGCCGAGGATGCGCAGGAACAGCGCAATCGCCTCGCGGCTGGTCACATCGCCGTTCTCGGCCTGTCGCTGGACCTGTTCTGCCGGCCAGGGCGTTTCTGTTGCCGCGAGAAAGGCATGCAGCTCGCCCAGTCCCGGTCCGGACAGCACCCGTTCCCAGGAGACATGGCCGTGGCGTCGTGCCAGCCAGGCGTGCAAGGCGTGTTGCTGTGCATCGGCCGGGGCGAAATCGGTATGCCCGCCTTCGCTGGCCCGGGGCAGTGCGGCCTCGGCGATGTCCGCGCACCAGGCCAGGCCCAGACCGGTGCCGGGGCCGGTGACCACCGCCGGGCCGTGATCGGCCGGTGCCGCGGCATGCGGGTTGAGCCAGCGTCCCTCGCTGGCGTGCAGTGCGCCCACCGCGGCCCCCTGGAAGTCGTTGAGCAGGCGGATCCGCGCCCGTGGGCAGCAGGCGCGCAGGTGCTCGTGCGCCACCACCCAGCCGAGGTTGGTGAGGTGTACCGGTGCCTCGCCCACCGGCCCCGGCAGGGCCAGTACCATGTGCTCGATGGTGGTCGCCGCCACCTGTGCGTCGCGCAGGAAGCGTTCGATGACCTGATAAAGGTCGGTAAAACCGGCGTTGCGATAGCGTCGGGTACGGGGCTTCCCGCCATCGAGCAGCGCCAGGCGGGTCCAGGTGCCCCCGACATCGGCCGCCAGCCGGCTCATGGTGCGGCCTCCAGCAGGCGGCGTTCGACCAGCACCCGCGCCTGCGGCAGGTCGGTGACGTGTGCCACCGGCAGCGCTTCGCCGGCGCGCCAGGCGCGTACCGCCGCCTCCTTGCCCTCGCCGCTGACCAGCACCAGCATCTGCCGGCAGGCGCGCAGGCTGGCGGGGCTCAGGCTGACCCGTTGCGGCGGTGGCTTGGGGGCGTTCTCGACCGGGATCACCGGCTGGTCGGGCCAGGGATGATCGGGGAACAGGCTGGCGGTGTGGCCGTCCTCGCCCATGCCCAGCAACACCAGGTCGAAGGGCAGGGCGGGGGTGATGGTGGCGGCGTAACGCACGGCCGCCCCCTCGGGGCAGCCCTCGGCGGGGATGGGATGATGGCGACCGGCGAGCGCCGGCAGGCCGGTCGCGGCGACCAGGCTGGCGTTGCGCTGCGCATCGTCCCCCGGCAGGCAGCGTTCGTCACCGTAGTACAGGTGCCAGTCGGCCAGCCCTTCGGGCTGCTCGGCGAGCAGGCGATAGGTGGCCAGCGGGGTGGTGCCACCGGCCAATACCAGCCGGAAGTGGCCGTGGCGGGCGATGGCTTCGATGGCCGCGGCACGGATCAGGCGTGCCGCCTCGATGGCCAGGGCATCTGCGTCTTCGCAGCCGATCCAGGTGGTCATGATTCAGGATCCAGATGGTTGCGCCAGTGGTGATGCGGTCGGTCGAAGATGCGTCCGACCTCGGCCGGTTCCCGGCTGCCCGCGGGGTAGCTGGCGATGTAGTCACGTTCGGTGGCCCAGGCGTGCAGCACCGGATCGACCACCCGCCAGGCCCATTCCACCTCGTCGTAGCGCAGGAACAGCGAGTTGTCGCCCTCGAGCACGTCGAGCAGCAGACCCTCGTAGGCCCCGGTCTGCGCATGGTGTTCACAGCGGAAGGGGGCATCCAGGCTGATTTGCCGGGTGGCCATGGTCATGCCCGGTTGCTTGACCGTGATCTCGATGCGCAGCGATTCCTCGGGTGACATGCTCATGATCAGCCAGTTGGGCGGCGGGTGCTCGATGTGCGCGCTGCGAAAGAAATGCTTGGGCGGCTGGCGGAAGCTGATGGCGATGGTGGACAGTGCCTCGGCCATGCGCTTGCCGGTGCGCAGGTAGAAGGGCACGTCGCGCCAGCGCCAGTTGTCCACGTAGAGCTTGAGCGCGGCGTAGGTCTCGGTGACGCTGTGCGGGTCGACACCGGGCTCTTCGAGGTAGCCGGGCACGCTCTCGCCGTCGACACGACCGGCGCTGTACTGGGCGCGGAAGGCACAGGCGTTGACCGCTGAGGGATGGATGGGGCGGATGGATTTCAGCACCTTCACCTTTTCGTCGCGCAGGTCGTCGCTGTGCATGGACACCGGCGGCTCCATGGCGATCAACGACATCAGTTGCATCAGATGGCTCTGCAGCATGTCGCGCAGCGCCCCGGTGTTCTCGTAGAAACTGGCGCGTGAACCCACGCCCAGGCTCTCGGTGCGGGTGATCTGCACCTGCTCGATGTGGGTGCGGTTCCACAGGGGCTCGAACAGCAGGTTGGCGAAACGCGAGACCAGGATGTTCTGCACCATCGCCTTGCCCATGTAATGGTCGATGCGGTAGGTCTGGTGCTCGCTCAGGTAGCGCGAGAGCTTGCGTTGCAGGTTGCGTGCGCTCTCCAGGTCGGCCCCGAAGGGCTTTTCGATCACCACCCGGCGCCAGTGTCCGCCGCTCTCGTCGAGCAGGCCGGCCTGGCCCAGCGATTCGACGGTGCTGCCGTAGCGCGCCGGAGGCAGGGCCACGTAGAACACCCGGTTGTCCGGCCAGTCGCGGCCGTCCAGTATCCGCCCCAGCTGGCGGTAGGTGTCGGATGCGGAGAGGTCGCCGCGCAGGTAGTGCAGTCGTGCGGCGAAACGTTGCCAGGTCTCAGGGTCCAGGGGCGCCTGCGCGTGTGCCTCGAGGGTGTGGTGCACGCTCTGCTGCCAGCTCTCGCGGTTGTGTTCGCTGCGTCCGTTGCCCAGGATCTTCAGGCTGGCCGGCAGCAGGTCCGCGGTGTCCAGGCGGTAGAGCGCCGGGAACAGCTTGCGCTGCGCCAGGTTGCCGGTGGCGCCGAAGATGATCAGGCTGCAATCCTCATTCATCGAGGCATTCCTCGCGGGCATCCGCACTCCAGTGCGTATGGAAGACGCCGGTGCGGTCGAGACGCCGGTAGCTGTGCGCACCGAAGTAGTCGCGCTGGGCCTGCAACAGATTGGCCGGCAGCTCGGCGCTGCGCCAGCCGTCGTAGAAGGCGAGCGCGGCGGACAGTGCGGGCAGCGGGATACCGAGCTGCACGCCCAGGCGTACGGTTTCGCGCCATCCCGGGGCGGTTTCCCGCACCGCGCCCCCGAAGACCTCGTCGAACAGCAGGTTGGGCAGCTCGGGATCGCGTGCGAAGGCGGCGGCAATATCGTTCAGGAAGCGGCTGCGGATGATGCACCCGGCGCGCCACAGCAGGGCGATGTCCGCGAAGGCCAGGTTCCAGCCGTGGTGTGTGGAGGCGTCGCGCAGCTGCATGAAACCCTGGGCATAGGAGACGATCTTGGCGGCATACAGGGCGTCGCCGATGGCCGTGATGGCGGCTTCGGTGTCGCCCTCGAAATCGGCCGGAGTGGCGCCGTGCAGCGCGGCGGCGCGTTCGCGCTCGGCCTTGCGTGCAGAGAGGGCGCGCGCGAACACTGCCTCGCCGATCAGGGTGAGCGGCACACCCAGTTGCAGGGCCTCGATCACGGTCCAGCGCCCGGTGCCTTTCTGCCCGGCGGCGTCGAGGATGCGCAGTACCCGCGGGGTGCCGTCGTCGTCGCGCACGCGCAGGATCTCGGCGGTGATCTCGACCAGGTAGGAGGACAGGCGTCCCTGGTTCCACTCGGCGAACAATGCGGCCAGGCGGTCGGTCTCCAGCCCGAGGCCGCGGTGCAGCAGGTCCCAGGCCTCGGCGATCAGTTGCATGTCGCCGTATTCGATGCCGTTGTGCACCATCTTCACGTAGTGTCCGGCGCCACCGCTGCCGACCCAGCGGCAGCAGGGCTCGCCGTCCTCGGCGTGCGCGGCGATGGCACGGAAGATGTCGCGGATCAGCGGCCAGGCCTCGGCATC
Organism: uncultured Sedimenticola sp.; assembly: GCA_964394235.1. Classification (GTDB taxonomy): domain Bacteria; phylum Pseudomonadota; class Gammaproteobacteria; order Chromatiales; family Chromatiaceae; genus MONJU. The sequence goes on from CAYMWJ010000001.1 coordinate 29,869, forward strand.
ACCGCCGGGCATGATGGCCGGACCGTGACGCGCGCCTTCCTCGCCGCCGGAGATGCCCATGCCGACGTAATGGATATCGTGTGCGGCCAGCTCGGCCAGGCGTCGCTCGGTATCGCGGTAGAAGGAATTGCCGCCGTCGATGAGCACGTCACCGGGTTGCAGGTGCGGCAGCAGTTGTTCGATCACCTGGTCCACCACCGGGCCGGCGGTGACCATCATCAGGATCAGGCGCGGTGTGTGCAGTGCGGCGCACAGTTCGGCGTAGTTTTCGCAGCCGATGAATCGTTCACTGAACTCGGCCTGTGCGATGAAGTGGTGTACCCGTTCCACGTGGTGGTTGTACACCGCCACCCGATAGCCGTGATCGGCGATGTTCAGCGCGATGTTGCTGCCCATCACGCCGAGTCCGATGACACCGATATTCGCGACCATGGGCCTGTCTCCACCGTTCCTGGACTCTCAAGCGTAGCAGGCGCCGGCGGTTTTGGGGGGATTCTCAGAGCCGGAAGTGCTCGCCCAGGTACACCGAGCGCACCTCGGGGTCGGCGAGGATCTCGTCGGGGGCGCCCTGAGCGAGGATGGCCCCACGGTTCATGATGTAGGCGCGCTGACAGATGCCCAGGGTCTCGCGCACGTTGTGGTCGGTGATGAGGATGCCGATGCCGGCCTCGCTGAGCTGGCCGATGATGCGCTGGATATCGACCACCGAGATGGGGTCCACGCCAGCGAAGGGCTCGTCGAGCAGCAGGAAGCGGGGCTCGGCGGCCAGTGCGCGGGCGATCTCCAGGCGTCGGCGCTCGCCCCCCGACAGGCCGGCGGCCGGATTGTCCGCCAGGTGGCGCAGTCCGAACTCGTGCAGCAGGCGGTCGCATTCCTCGCGGCGCTGTGCACGGCCCAGTTGGCGCCGCAACTCGAGGATGGCGAGCACGTTCTCGGCCACGCTCAGGCCGCGGAACACCGAAGGTTCCTGGGCCAGGTAGCCCAGCCCCAGGCGTGCGCGCGCGTGCATGGGCGCGTCGGTGACCTCCTGTTCGCCGAGCAGCACCCGCCCGGCGTCTGGGGGGATCAGTCCCACCAGCATGTAGAAACAGGTGGTCTTGCCCGCGCCATTGGGGCCGAGCAGGCCCACCACCTCACCGGCATCGAGGTGCAGCGAGGCGCCGGCGACCACGTCGCGGCCGCGGTAGCGCTTGATCAGGCCCTGGGCGGCGAGACGCGACACGGTTACTGTCTGGGCTGGATGGTGATGCGTACCCGTTGCTTGCCCTTGGCGGCGGCACCGGCCCGCACCTTGTGTTGCACCCGGTCATAGACGATGCGGTCGTTCTTCATGGTGTCGCCATTCTGTATCAGCACCGCGTCGCCGATCAGGTAGAGGATCTCGCTGTTCACCATGTACTCGGCCTTGCGGGCACGCGCCTTGATGCGACCGTGGCCGGTGTCCTGCTCGAAGCGTACCGGCCGCCCCTCGGCGACGATGCGGTCGGGCTGGCGCTGGCGGTGATGGATGGTGACACGGTCGGCGCGCAGGCGCATGCTGCCCTGCTGCAGTTCGACATTGCCCTTGTAGATGGAAATGTTGCGGCCCTCGTCGATGTCCACGCTGTCGGCGACCAGTTCCACGGGCTGGCGGCGGTCGCTTTCCAGTGCCGTGGTCAGGCCGCTCCAGGTCAGCAGCAGGGCGAGCAGGAGGTGTTCAAGGTGGCGCATAGTATCCCTTCACGTCGGCTAGAAACTTGATGCGTGCCGGATGGTGGAACCAGGCCTGCATGCCGATGGCATCCAGTCGGTCCCGCCGTGAACGTACCCTAACCCGTTCGTCGGTCTCCGCATAGCCCTGTTCGGGCTGGATGCGCAGGTTGCGGGTGTCGATGCGTATCGGACGCACGCCTTCCGCCCCTTCGCGGGTGATGTGCACCTCGCCGTCGAGCAGGACGAGGTCGCCTGACGCCGAGACCCAGCCGGTCTCCGAGCGGATCTCCCAGGGCGGGGTATCGCGCGCATGGAGGATGAGGTGGGGGGCACGCAGCCCGGTGGTGTCGTCGTCGCTGTAGTGGCGCAGCTCGGCGGCGCGCAGGGTGCGTGCCGGGAGACCGTCCCTGCCCATGGTGGTGACGTCCAGTTGGCGCAGATAATAGTCCACGCGGCGTACATTGGCGTGCAGCATGGTCTGCTCGCGCGGGGCCTCGGGGCGCTCGGCCAGCCACCAGCTCAGGCCGGCGAGCAGCGCCACCAGGGTCCACACGAGCAGGGGGTGGCGCATCGGCTCAGGCCAGGTAGGCGTCGAGGGCGGCGGTGAGCTTGCCCTGGGCGTCCATCAGCAGCTCGCAGACCTCGCGTGCGGCGCCACGCCCGCCGGCATGGCTGGTGGTCCAGTGGGCATGCCGGCGCACCAGGGCGTGACCGTCGGCCACGCACACCGCCAGGCCGACCCGGGTCATCACCGGCAGGTCCACCACGTCGTCGCCGACATAGGCGATCTGTGCGTCGTCCAGCCCCAGGCGCCGTTTCAGTTCCTCGTAGGCCTCGAGCTTGTTCTCGATGCCCTGGAAGACGTGCTCTATCCCCAGGCTCTGCATGCGAATGCGCACCACCTCGGAGGTGCGGCCGGTGATGATGGCGATCTTCACGCCGGACTGTTGCAGCATCTTCATGCCGTGGCCGTCCTTGGAGTTGAAGGCCTTGTATTCCTGGCCGTCATCGCCCAGGAACAGACTGCCGTCGGTGAGTACCCCGTCCACGTCGAAGATCACCAGCTCGATCTGGCGGGCTCGTTCCTGTAAGTCCTGCATCTCGCTTCCTCCCTCGTCTCAGACCACGCCCGCGCGCAGCAGGTCGTGCATGTTGAGCGCGCCGACCAGGCGGTCTTCGCTGTCGACCACCAGCAGGGCGTTGATCTGGCGGTCCTGCATGAGTTTCAGTGCCTCGGCGGCCAGCCGCTCGGCCTGGATACGCACTCCGCCACGGGTCATGACGTCGCCCACGCGCGCGTCGTGCAGGTCGTGGCGGGCGTCGAAACAGCGTCGCAGGTCGCCGTCGGTGAAGATGCCGACCAGGCTGTCGTCCGCGTCGAGGATGGCCGTCATGCCCAGGCCCTTGGCGGTCATCTCCAGCAAGGCCTCGCGCAGCGGGTCGGATTCGCGTACCACCGGCAGGTGCTCGCCCGCGTGCATCAGGTCGGAGACCCGCAGCAGCAGGCGCTTGCCCAGGCTGCCGCCGGGGTGCGACAGGGCGAAGTCCTCGTGGGTGAAGCCGCGCGCCTGCAGCAGGGCGATGGCCAGGGCGTCGCCCATCACCAGCGCGGCGGTGGTGCTGGCGGTGGGGGCCAGGTCCAGCGGGCAGGCCTCCTTCTCCACGCCCACGTCCAGGTGCACCTCGGCCTCGCGTGCCAGGGTGGAGCCGGGGTTGCCGGTGAGCGCGATCAGCGGCACCCCCATGCGCTTGAGCAGGGGCAGGATGGTCAGTACCTCGCCGGTCTCGCCCGAGTTGGACAGCGCGAGCACCACATCGCCGGGAGTGATCATGCCCAGGTCGCCGTGGCTGGCCTCGCCGGGGTGCACGAAGAAGGCGGGGGTGCCGGTGCTGGCCAGGGTGGCCGCGATCTTGCTGCCGATGTGCCCGGACTTGCCCATGCCGGTCACCACCACCCGGCCCTCGCAGTGCATCATCAGACGACAGGCGCGGGCGAAGGCCTCGCCGATGCGGTGACGCAGGGCGGCCACTGCATGGCACTCGATGTCCACCACTTCGCGACCGAGTTCGATCATGCGTTCGCTGTCGTTGACCATGGCTCAGGCTCCGGGGAGGGTCGGCTGGCTGGAGAGATACAGCCAGGTCTGGTAGGCGAGGAAAACCGCCAGCAGCAGGCCGCCCTCCAGGCGATTGATGGTGCCGTGGCCGCTGTCGCCCCGGCCCATGAAGAAGAGGGCCGCGGTCAGCCCCAGCATCAGCGGCATGTCGCGGCTGATCACCGAGGCACTCACCGCCGCCGGTGCGATCAGGCCGGGGACACTGAGCACCGCGAGCATGTTGAACAGATTGGAGCCGATCACATTGCCTACCGCCAGGTCGTCCTCGCCCTTGAGGGTGGCGGTCACACTGGCGGCCAGTTCCGGCAGGCTGGTGCCGATGGCGACGATGGTCAGGCCGATCACCAGGTCGCTCACCCCCAGCGCGGTGGCGATCTCGACCGCCCCCCACACCAGCAGGCGCGAGCTGGCGATCAGCAACAGCAGGCCGAGAAAGGTCCAGGCCAGGGCCGCGCCGGTGCCCATGTCGGTGGGGATCTCCTCGGCGAACTCGTCTTCCAGCGGTTCCACGGCGGCGCGTTGCCGGCCCAGGTGCACGATCCAGCCCATGGCGCCGACCAGGCCGACCAGCATCAGCAGGCCGTCGAGCTGTCCCAGCTGGCCGTCGGCGAGCATCAGGTAGACCACCAGCGAGACGCCGGCGAGCAGGGGGTATTCCCGCCACAGCACGTGCGATTTCACCTTGAGCGGCGCGACCAGGGCACTCACCCCCAGGATCAGGCCGATGTTGGCGATATTCGAACCGACCGCATTGCCCACCGCCAGCTCGGGGTTGCCCTGCAAGGCGGCCATGACGGAGACCAGGATCTCCGGGGCCGAGGTGCCCAGGCCGACCACGGTCAGGCCGATCAGCAGTGGCGAAACGCCCAGATTACGTGCCAGCGCGGCCGCGCCGATGACGAAACGGTCCGCGCCCCAGATGAGCACGACGAAGCCAACAAGGATGGCGCCGGAGGCTAGCAGCATGGGGTCTCTCTACGGGTGATACGGGGGCGCATTTTGGCCGAAGCGTCGGGACCTGTCCAAGGCTCTAGTGAGCCTTGATGCGGATCTTGCCGCAGCGCGCGCAGCGATAGCGGGTCACCAGCCGTCCCTGCTGGCTGTCGAACTGGGTGTCCTTGTCTACCACCCACTTGTGATGGCCATGGCGGCACAGGCTCTTGCCCTTGTGACGCGCGCTGGCCTTGGGGCGTTTGAAGGTTAGGATATCGGCCATCTCGAACTGCCGGTGTGGATTATGAACCTGGAAACCGATGATACCGATGACGCCCGTCTGTTGCTGGGCATGGCAGGCTGGCCGCACCCGGAGTGGGTGGATGCCTGGTTTCCCGAGGACCTGCCCGAAGACTGGCGCTTTGCCTATTATGCCAACGAGGCGGGTTGCCTGTTGTTGCCGGCGGGCGACTGGCAGGCGCTGGAGGCCGAGACGATCGCCGAGTGGTGCGAGGATGCCCCGACCTTCTTCCGCTTCTGGCTGGAGTGGTCGGCCAGTGCCGACCCGGCCGATGCGCGGCTGGTCGCCTTTGGGGGCCATCTCGGCGGGGTGCTGGCAGAGGGCGGCAGTGTGCCCCCGGCAGGGCTGCCGGTGTGGCGAGCAGTGGCCGAGGGGGTGTGGCGAGGCCCGGGCGGGCAGCATCTGGTGCGCTGGCGCATCGCCGACGAGGACCTGCGCAGCTTGCGTCGGCGCCTGCAGGCCTTGCCGGCACATACCCGGGCACTGGTGCTCGAGGACCTGTCGCCGGCCCGGCTCGGCGAGTTGCGCACCCTCGTGGAACTGCTCGGCATTGCTTGACCCGGCCGGGAGGGTTCAACAGAATGCGCGTTCAGCATTGGTTCAGGAACCCCTGATATAACATTCGCCAATCCGGCGGACTGTCACTCAGGGGGCCGTCGCAACGTACTGAAGGGAAGGGTTCCGTGGAACAGTCTCCGGCAGACAATCGGGAAGAGCCGCTGGTACGCATCCGCGGGCTGCGTTTTCGCCGGGGCGAGCGCTGGATCTTCGATGGCCTGGATATCGACATCCCGCGCGGTGCGGTCACCGCCATCATGGGGCCTTCCGGCACCGGCAAGACCACCCTGCTGAAGCTGATCGGCGGCCAGCTGGTGCCCGACGAGGGCAGCATCGAGGTGGATGGGCAGAACGTGCATGCCCTGTCTACCGCCGAACTCTACCGGCTGCGCATGCGCATGGGCATGCTGTTCCAGAGCGGGGCCTTGCTCACCGATCTGAGCGTGTTCGACAACGTCGCCTTTCCGTTGCGCGAACACACGCGCCTGTCCGAGTCCATGATCCGCAAGCTGGTGCTGCTCAAGCTCGAGGCGGTCGGTCTGCGCGGTGCGCGCGACCTGATGCCCGCCGAGCTTTCGGGTGGTATGGCGCGCCGCGTGGCGCTGGCGCGGGCCATCGCGCTCGACCCCATGATGATCATGTACGACGAGCCCTTTACCGGTCAGGACCCCATCTCCATGGGGGTGCTGGTGCAGTTGATCCGTCAGCTCAACGATGCCGCGCATCTGACCAGCATCCTGGTCTCGCATGACGTGGCCGAGACCCTGCAGATCGCGGACAGGGTGTATGTCATTTCCGGTGGGCGAGTGATCGAGTCGGGCACCCCGGCCGAGTTGGCCGAGAGCGGCGGCGAATGGACCCGGCAGTTCATCCAGGGGCTGCCTGATGGGCCAGTGCCCTTTCATTACCCGGCACCGCCGCTGGCGGACGATCTGGGGCAGGGGGCGGCATGCTGAACCTGTTGGGAAATCTGGGTGCCTGGGGCCTGCAGGTGCTGACCCGGCTGGGGCGCGCGCACCTGTTGTTGCTGGCCGTGCTGCGCGGCCTGCTCGAGATCCTGCGTCGGCCCAGGCTGTTGGTTGACCAGTTGTACTCGGTCGGGGTGCTGACCCTGCTCATCATCGGTGTGGCCGGGCTGTTCGTGGGCATGGTGCTGGCCCTGCAGGGGTACAATGTGTTGTCACGCTTCGGTGGCGAGACGGCACTGGGTTTCATGGTCGCCGCCTCGCTGGTGCGCGAGCTGGGGCCGGTGCTCACCGCCCTGCTGTTCGCCGGGCGCGCGGGTTCGGCGCTGACCGCCGAGATCGGCCTGATGAAGGCCACCGAGCAGCTCTCGGGGCTGGAGATGATGGCGGTCAATCCGGAGCACCGGGTGCTGGCACCGCGTTTCTTCGCCGGTCTGATCGCGGTGCCGTTGCTCGCGGCCCTGTTCAGCTGCCTGGGGGTGCTCGGTGGCTGGATGATCGGCGGGGGCCTGCTGGGCGTGGATCAGGCGGCGTTCTGGAACGGCATGCAGGGCGGTATCGATTTCACTGACGACATCATCAACGGCGTGATCAAGTCGCTGGTGTTCGGCTTCGTGTGCACCTGGATCGCCATCTTCCAGGGCTATGACTGCGTGCCCACTTCCGAGGGGGTGAGCCGGGCCACCACGCGCACCGTGGTGCATGCCTCGCTCGCCGTGCTGGGCCTGGATTTCGTGCTCACCGCCCTGATGTTCGGTTGACCTGAGAGGAATTGACGTGAACCGCAAGAGACAAATCGAAATATGGGTCGGGGTGTTCATGGCGATCGGCTTCGCGGCGCTGTTTCTGCTCGCCATGAAGATCAGCAACCTGGGTACGGCCTACTCGGGCGAACTGTTCCATGTGACGGCACGCTTCGACAACATCGGCGGTCTCAAGGTGAAGGCACCGGTCACCATCGCGGGCGTCGAGGTCGGGCGGGTGCAGGAGATCCGCTACGACCCGGATGATTTCCGCGCGGTGGTGGTGCTGGGCATCCAGGACCAGTATCGGGGCAAGATCCCGGACGACAGTTTTGCCAAGATCCTCACGGCGGGACTGCTGGGTGAGCAGTATATTGGCATCGACCCCGGTGGCAGCGAGGACACACTCCAGGAGGGCAGCGAGATCGGCATCACCCAGTCGGCCCTGGTTCTCGAGGAGGTCATCGGGCAGTTCATTTTCAGCAAGGCACAGGAAGGAGCAGGAACGAAATGATGAAGCGGCTGTGGCATGGGGTGTTGGCTGGGCTGTTGCTGGTAGTGACCATGGCAGCTGCTGCCGATACCTGGGTTGATCCTCAGGGGGCGGTGCGTCAAGCGGCTGAAAAGGCGTTGTCGGAGCTGGCTGCTCACAAGGCCGAGATAGAAGAAGATCCCTCTTTGCTTTACGGCCTGATCAGGGATACCGTTTTGCCGCATTTCGATTTCACCACCATGACCCGCTCGGCCATGGGGCGGTTCTGGCGTCGTGCCACCGAACAGCAGAAGCGGCGCCTGGTGGCAGAGTTCCAGGAGATGCTGGTGCGTACCTACGCAACGGCCTTGCTGGATCATATGGATCTGGCGATAGAGTTCCTGCCGGGCCAGTATTCGAAGGGCGCAAAGAAAGTGACGGTTTCCACGCGTATGAGTTCGGCGGGGGGGCCGCCTGTTCCCATTGATTACCGAGTGAGATGGGATGAGAAAGGTGGTGAGTGGCTGGTCTACGATGTGGTCATCGATGGCATCAGCCTGGTGACCAACTACCGCAGCAGCTTTGCGCGGCTGATCCGCGAGGGCGCGCGCCAGGCGAAGAATCCGGCGCAACGCATGCAGGCGGGCATCGATCACCTGATTGCCGCCCTCTCGGCCAAGAACGATGCCTCGGGCCAGAAGAAGACAGGACAGGCCGCGGGATGAGTGAAGCGGCGGTACGCGACACGGGGGAAGGGCGGCTCGAACTGAACGGGGTGCTGGACTTCGATTCCGTGCCGCGGCTGTGGCCGGCGTTGCGTGCCCGGCTGGGTTCGGGAGAGGCGTTGGTGTTGTCGCTCGCCGGTGTCGAACAGGCCAACAGCGCCGCCCTGGTGTTGCTGCTGGAGGCGCGCGAACAGGCCCAGGCCTGCGGACGTGAATTGCGTCTGGAGTCGGTCCCCGACAACCTGCGCGAACTGGCCGAGCTCTCGGGTGTGCGCGACTTGCTGGGTCTGGATTGAAGTCAGGGCGCGACTTTTTCGGCGGTTTTTCATTATCATTGCCCCTTTTCGCGGTACGCACACCGTTTGACCTGACCCAGGGGCCCAATGCGTGGATAAACTGATCATCAACGGTGGCAGCACTCTCTCCGGCGATGTGCGCATCTCCGGGGCCAAGAACGCCGCCCTGCCCATACTCGCCGCCACCCTGCTGGCGGAGACGCCGATTACCGTGGGCAACATCCCGCACCTGCACGACATCACCACCACCATGGAGTTGCTTGGGCAGATGGGGGTGCGTCTGCTGGTGGACGAGAAGATGCGCATCGAGGCCGATGCCAGCGAGATCGTCAACCCGGTGGCACCCTATGATCTGGTCAAGACCATGCGCGCCTCGGTGTTGGTGCTCGGCCCTTTGCTGGCGCGCTGTGGTCGCGCCGATGTCTCTCTGCCTGGCGGCTGTGCCATTGGCTCGCGACCAGTGGACCTGCACATCCGCGGGCTCGAGGCCATGGGCGCCGAGATCCGCGTCGAGAACGGCTACATCCGTGCCCGCGCCGAACGCCTGCGCGGGGTGCGCCTGGTGATGGACATCGTCACCGTGACCGGCACTGAAAACCTGATGATGGCTGCCACTCTGGCCGACGGGGTGACCGTGATCGAGAATGCCGCGCGCGAACCCGAGGTGGTGGACCTGGCCAATTGCCTGAACGCCATGGGGGCGCGGATCCGCGGCGCGGGCAGCTCGACCATCGAGATCGAGGGCGTGGACCGGCTGCATGGCGTGGAATACCGGGTGCTGCCCGACCGCATCGAGACCGGTACCTTCCTGGTGGCCGGCGCCATGAGTCGTGGCCGGGTGCGTACCCGTGATACCAACCCCTCCCTGCTCGACGCGGTACTTGCCAAGCTGCGCGAGGCCGGCGCCGAGATCACCACCGGCGAGGACTGGATCGAGCTCGACATGAAGGGTGAGCGGCCGCGTGCGGTGGACATCCACACCGCCCCCTACCCGGCCTTTCCCACCGATATGCAGGCCCAGTTCACCGCTCTCAACGCGGTGGCCGAAGGTGTGGGTACCATCACCGAGACGGTGTTCGAGAACCGCTTCATGCACGTGCTGGAGCTGCAGCGCATGGGCGCCAACATCAAGCTCGAGGGCAACACCGCCATCTGCACCGGAGTCGCTCGCCTGACCGGCGCGCCGGTGATGGCCACCGACCTGCGTGCCTCGGCCAGCCTGGTACTCGCCGGCGTGGTGGCCGAGGGCGAGACCGTGGTCGATCGCATCTACCATGTCGATCGTGGCTACCAGAACATCGAAGAGAAACTGCGTGGCCTGGGTGCCGACATCCGCCGCGTACCGGGACGCTGACCATGAACTTCGACGCCCCTGTCACCATCGCCCTGTCCAAGGGCCGCATCTTCCGCGACACCCTGCCGCTGCTGGCGCGTGCCGGTATCGAGCCGGCCGAGGACGCGGACAAGACCCGCAAGCTGATCCTCGATACCAACCACCCGAACGTAAAGTTGGTACTGATCCGCGCCACCGATGTGCCTACCTATGTGCAATGGGGTGCGGCCGATTTCGGCGTGACCGGCAAGGATGTGCTCATGGAACATGGCGGCGAGGGCCTGTATGAACCACTGGACCTGGGCATCGCCCGTTGCCAGATGTGGGTCGCCGGCTTCCCCGGCGCCGACGTGCGCGCGCGCCGGCTGCGCGTGGCCACCAAGTATGTGCGCGCGGCGCGCGATTTCTTCGGTGCGCGCGGCCAGCAGGTCGAGACCATCAAGCTCTACGGCTCGATGGAACTGGCGCCCATCGTCGGCCTCGCCGACCTGATCGTGGACCTGGTCGAGTCCGGCAATACCCTCAAGGCCAACGGCCTGGTGCCGCTGGAATACATGCACGACATCAGCTCGCGGCTGGTGGTCAACAAGGCCTCGTGGAAGATGAAGCACGCCGACTGCCACGCCCTGGTCCAGTGCCTGCGCGAGGCGGTGGAAGCGGCGGACTGATTTTTGACCGACCACAAAGAGCACAAAGGACACGAAGGTTTATGTGTTTGGAAGCACATGGTCGCGGCCCTGATCGCGCCGTGGATGGTGGCACCTTGTTCGCCTCAACAGCCTGTTGGAAACTTTGTGTTCTTTGTGTTCTTCGTGGTGGAACTTACTGAACTGAGGCACTGAGCCAATGGCCGAGATACACAAACTCGACACCTCCGACGCGGACTTCATGCAGCGCCTCGACGCCCTGCTGGCCTGGGATTCGGTCTCGGACGCGGGGGTGAACCAGGTGGTGCAGGAAGTCATCGCCGAGATTCGCGCCCGCGGCGATGCGGCGCTGATCGACTACACCAACCGCTTCGATGGCTGGCAGGCGAGCAGCGCTGCCGATCTCGAGGTGCCGCTGGCGCGCCTCGAACAGGCGTGGAACGCCATCCCCGCCGAGCAGCAGCAGGCGCTCAAGCATGCCGCCGACCGCGTGCGCGCCTATGCCGAGCACCAGAAGCTGGCCGGCTGGGAATACACCGAGGCCGACGGTACCCTGTTGGGGCAGAAGGTCACCCCGCTCGACCGGGTCGGCCTGTACGTGCCCGGTGGCAAGGCGGCCTATCCCTCCTCGGTGCTGATGAACGCCCTGCCGGCCAAGGTCGCCGGCGTAGGTGAACTGATCATGGTGGTGCCCACCCCGGGCGGCGAGTTCAACGAGCTGGTGCTGGCCGCGGCCTTCGAGTGCGGGGTGGACCGGGTGTTCCGCGTCGGCGGCGCCCAGGCCGTGGCCGCGCTGGCCTACGGCACCGAGTCGGTGCCCGCGGTGGACAAGATCGTCGGCCCCGGCAACATCTATGTGGCCACCGCCAAGCGCACCGTGTTCGGCCAGGTCGGCATCGACATGGTCGCCGGCCCTTCCGAGATCCTGGTGATCTGCGATGGCAAGACCGATCCGGACTGGATCGCCATGGACCTGTTCTCGCAGGCCGAGCACGATGAGGACGCCCAATCCATCCTGCTCTGTCCCGACGGCGAATTCCTGGACCAGGTCGAGGCCGCCATCGACCGCCTGCTGCCCGGCATGCAGCGGCGCGAGATCATCGAAACGGCGTTGCGCACCCGCGGCGCCCTGATCCGCGTGCGCGACCTCGACGAGGCCGCCGAGGTGGCCAACCACATCGCGCCCGAGCACCTGGAACTGTCAGTGGAGAACCCGCGCGAATACGCAGAGAAGATTCGCCATGCCGGCGCCATCTTCATGGGCCGCCACACCTCCGAGCCGCTGGGCGACTACTGCGCCGGCCCCAACCACGTGCTGCCCACCTCGCGCACCGCGCGCTTCAGCTCGCCGCTGGGCGTCTACGACTTCCAGAAACGCTCCAGCCTCATCCTCGTCTCGCCCGAGGGCGCCGACACCCTGGGACGCACCGCCTCCACCCTGGCGCGCGGCGAGGGCCTGGAGGCGCATGCGCGCTCGGCGGAGTATCGTCTGAAGGATCGTGGTCGGCCCTGATGGGCAAAGCGCAGCGTGCCCATCGAGGACTTATACCGGCGCACTCTCCAGCGCGATCCACAGCCCGCTGCCCAGGGTGAACAGCGCGTGATTTGATGAGGTTCCGCGGGGACAGGCCTCGCAAAAATGTCGTTGGTGTGGCTGATGAAGATGGATAGCGGGGGGAGATATCACGCGGTACAGGGGGCAGGGTGTGACCAAGGAAAACGACATCGAACGGGAGTTCGGCCAGGTACCGGGTTATCGCAAGGACGAAGACGAGTAGGCAGGGACGCAAATGCTCAAACTCGAAGACATCAAGAAAGACGCCCAGATCCGCGGCATCCTGCCTGATGAGATCGTGCGGGTCGTGCAAACCGAGCCCGTGGGCGACAACGCTGTCACTGTCTATTACAAGGACAACCAGGGGCGTCTGGGGGAACAGATGCTCTTCCGCTCGGACGAAGCCCGCCTGGAGCTGGCTGAGAAAGGCCGGCCCTGGGCCTTCGACGCGCCGGGCGCCGACTTCAAGCTGGGCCTGGAGGCCCTGCGCATCCGCCTGGCCCACCTGTTCGACCCGATGATGGCGGTCCATACCGCCAACGTGGAGCCACTCCCCCATCAGATCTCGGCCGTGTACGAGGCCATGCTGCCCCGCCAGCCGTTGCGCTTCGTACTGGCGGACGATCCCGGAGCCGGCAAGACCATCATGGCCGGTCTCCTGATCCGTGAACTGCTGATGCGCGCCTCTGCCCGCCGCATCCTGATCGTGGCACCAGGCAGCCTTACAGAACAGTGGCAGGATGAGATGCTGGAGAAGTTCGGCATCCAGTTCGAGATCTTCAGCCGCCAAAGCCAAGAACAATGCGCCTCTGGCAACTGGTTCGACGAGCAGGACCTGATCATCGCCCGGCTGGACCAGCTCTCGCGCAACGAGGAGTACCAGGAAAAGCTCAAGGCCACCGAGTGGGATCTGATCGTCGTTGACGAGGCCCACAAGCTCTCCGCCAACTACTTCGGCAACAAGGTCAACAAGACCAAGCGCTTCCAGCTCGGCGAGCTGCTGGGGTCCATCACCCGCCACTTCCTGCTGATGACCGCCACGCCGCACAACGGCAAGGAGGAGGATTTCCAGATCTGGCTCTCCCTGCTCGACGGCGACCGCTTCTACGGCAAGTTCCGCGAAGGCGCCCACAAGGTCGATGTCTCCGACATGATGCGGCGCATGGTGAAGGAAGAGCTGCTCAAGTTCGACGGCACGCCGCTGTTCCCGGAACGCCGGGCCTATACCGCCAACTACGAACTCTCTGACCTCGAGGCGGTCCTCTATGCAGCGGTGACCGACTACGTCCGTAACGAGATGAACCGGGCCGACAAGCTCTCGGGCAAGAAGAAGAACACCGTCGGCTTCGCGCTCACCCAGCTCCAGCGCCGCCTCGCCTCCAGCCCGGAGGCCATCTACCAGTCGCTCAAGCGGCGCCGCAAGCGCCTGGAGTCGCGGCTGGAAGAGATGAAGCTGGTCGCCCGGGGTGAAAAGCTTCGGCAAGACGGGGTAGCTGAAACCCTGGGCGAATATGTTGTCAAGAAAACCATCGATCTGCCCGAGAATTTCGATGAGCTGGAAGACGAACTGACCCCGGAGGAGTACGAACAGTACGCCGACCAAGTTCTCGACCAGGCCACGGCGGCCGAGACCATCCCCGAACTCCAGGCGGAAATCGAGATCCTCAAGGACCTGGAGCAACAGGCCCTCAACGTGGTTCAGTCCGGCCAGGACAAGAAGTGGGAGGAACTCTCCCACCTCCTGCAGGATCGCCCGGAGATGTACACCGCCTCGGGCAGCCGCCGCAAGCTCATCATCTTCACCGAGCACAAGGACACCCTTCACTACCTCAAGGGCCGTATCGCCGGCATGCTCGGCAATCCCGATGCGGTCATCACCATTCACGGCGGCACCAATCGCGACGATCGCCGCAAGGCGCAAGAGGAGTTCCGCAACGATCCGGATGTCCTGGTGCTGGTGGCTACCGACGCCGCCGGCGAAGGCGTCAACCTGCAAAACGCCAACCTGATGGTCAACTACGACCTGCCTTGGAACCCCAATCGCCTGGAGCAGCGTTTTGGACGCATACACCGCATCGGTCAAAGGGAGGTCTGTCACCTCTGGAACCTGGTGGCCAAAGGTACCCGCGAGGGTGAGGTCTTCCAGAAGCTCTTCGAGAAGCTGGAGGTGGAGAAGCAGGCGCTGGGCGGCAAGGTGTTCGACATCCTGGGGGAGGCCTTCGAGGGGGTATCGCTCAAGGACCTGCTCATCGAGGCCATCCGCTATGGTGAGTCGCAGGAGGTAAAGGCCCGGTTGGAGCAGAAGATCGAGGGCGCTCTGGATACCGAACACCTGAAAGAGATCATCCGCCGCAACGCTCTGGTGGACCAGCACATGACGCTGGAAGACCTCTACGCGGTCAAGGAGGAGATGGAGAAGGCCGAGGCGCGCAAACTGCAACCCTATTTCATCCGCGCCTTCTTCACCGAGGCCTTCCAGTCGCTGGGGGGCGAGATGCGCCCCCGCGAGCCGGGCCGTTTCGAGATCCGGCACGTGCCCGCCGCCATCCGGGAGCGCGACCGGGTCATCGGCGAGACCCGCACTCCCGTGCTGAAGAAGTACGAGCGCATCTGTTTCGAGAAGGACAAGGTCCACATCCACGGCCGCCCCATGGCCGACCTGGTCCACCCAGCCCATCCGCTGATGAATGCCACCACCGACCTGATCCTTTCGGCCCACCGCGCCAAGCTGAAACAGGGCGCCATTCTGGTCGACCCCAACGACGACGGCACCGAGCCGCGCATCCTGTTCATGATCGACCATGAGGTGCGGGAGGGCAGTGCAGACAACCCTCGCACCGCGTCACGCCGCCTCCAGTTCGTGGCTATCGATCAGCATGGCAACACGACATTCGCCGGCTGGGCGCCCCATCTCGATTTGCAGCCGATCGACGAGTCCGACAAGGCTCTGATCGACGATGTTCTGGACTCACCGTGGGTCAAGCAGAACCTGGAAGGCCTGGCCCTGCACTATGCAAGCCAGAAACTGGTGCCGGAACACTACCAGGAGGTGAAGTCCCGCCGCGAACGCCAGGCCGACAAGATCCTGGCGGCGGTCAACGACCGCCTGGTCAAGGAGATCAACTACTGGTCCGATCGCTACATCAAGCTCAGCGAAGATGTCGCTGCCGGCAAGCAGCCCCGCATGCAGCCGGACAATTTCGCCGGGAGCGAAATTGCACAGCCGGAGGCTGCCCGAAGGGCGAGCGCCAGGGAGGGCGCTCGTGAAATGGCCCGCCGCCGGGTGGATGAACTCACCGAGCGCCTAGCCCAACGCAAGCGGGAACTGGAGGCCATGAAGAACATCGTCTCCAGCACCCCCGTGGTCATCGGCGGCGCACTGGTGATCCCGCAGGGACTGCTGGCAAGCCGCAAGGGCGAGGCGACCTTCACCGCCGACGCTGAAGCCCGCTCCCGCATCGAGCAAATCGCCATGCAGGCGGTCATGGAGGTGGAGCGCAGCTTCGGGCATGAGGTCTGGGATGTCTCCGCCGAGAAATGTGGCTGGGACATCACTGCTCGCCCACCGGCCAACCCCGATGGCTCCATCAAGCCTGACCGCCACATCGAGGTCAAGGGCAGAGCCCGCGGCCAGACCACTATCACCGTCAGCCGCAACGAGATTCTCTATGCCCTCAATCAGGCGGACAAGTTCATCCTGGTCATTGTCATCGTCGATGGCGACGACTACGAGGGGCCGTACTACCTCCGCAACCCCTTCACCAAGGAGCCGGATTTTGGGGTGGCCAGTATCAACTACAGCCTGGACGATCTGCTCTCCAAAGCAATCGCCCCGGAGGAGACCTTGCGATGGAAAAGGGATTTTTCCGCTTGAGAGGTTTTCTTGGATCGAAAACGGAAACGCCACCGCCAGTTTATCGCCGGGAGTGGCGTCGGGCCGAAGACCCTCTCTCCGGCAGGGTTAAAGAGAAACGCCCCCACAAGGGAGGCGTTGGACCGGGGATACTATCCCCGGCGGGGTTAGTGCCCCTAGTATTGGGATCATCGGCCCGGATGTCAAGGGATTCGAGCCGAAAACCACTCGTCTCATGGAGGATGGCATGACACGGGTCATCAGCTATATCGACGGCTTCAACCTCTACTTCGGCCTGCGCGCCCAAAACTGGCGAAAATACTACTGGCTTGATCTTGTGGCGCTGTCCACTGCCTTGCTGCGTCAAAATCAGCGGCTTGTACATTGCCACTATTTTACTGCGCGTATCCGCACTAACGGTCACAATGCGGCTGATATGCGCCGCCAGAGCGCCTACCTGGAGGCGCTGGAAACGCTGCCTGGCCTGAGCATTCACTATGGCCACTACCTCGAAAAGCGGAAGCAATGCCGAAGCTGTGGCGCGACATGGAGCGACTACGAAGAAAAAATGACGGATGTGAATATCGCAACACAACTTCTATGCGATGCCTACGAAGACCGATTCGATACGGCGTTGATCGTCTCGGCGGATAGCGACCTCACCACGCCTGCGCGACAGGTTCGGGCATGCTTCCCTCATAAGCGGATCATCATTGCGCTACCACCCAAACGTCGCTCCTATGAGCTGACCAGAGCTGCCAACGGGTATTTCATTATCAACGAAACGGCATTCCGCCGCAGCCAGTTGGCCTCCTCGATTACCAAGCCCGATGGCTTCACGCTGCAACGCCCGGACCATTGGAAATAGGAATCACCGAATGACCTCCATCAAATCCCCCAAAAAACTCATCGAAGTCGCCCTGCCGCTGGACGACATCAACCACGAGGCGGCGCGGGAGAAGTCCATCCGCCACGGGCACCCCAGTACGCTGCATCTGTGGTGGGCGCGGCGGCCGCTGGCGGCGGCGCGGGCGGTGCTGTTTGCGCAGATGGTCAACGATCCCGGGTTTCAGCAGGGTGGCGGGTTCAGATACGGCGTCAACAAGGAAGAGGCCGCCAGGCGGCGCGAGGAGCTGTTCGACATCATCCGCGAACTGGTCAAGTGGGAGAACACCAACAACGAAGCCGTGCTGGAGCGTGCGCGCAGAGAGATCCGCAAGAGCTGGCGCGAGGTCTGCGAGCTGAACCAGGACCACCCGCGGGCCGCCGAGCTGTTCGACCCGGACAAGCTGCCCGCCTTCCATGATCCCTTCGCCGGCGGCGGCAGCATCCCGCTGGAGGCGCAGCGGCTGGGGCTGGAAGCCTGGGCCTCCGACCTCAATCCGGTGGCGGTGATGATCAACAAGGCGATGATCGAGATCCCGCCCCGGTTCGCCGGCCGCGCCCCCATCGGTCCCCCCCTGGGAGCGCCGGCGTCCCGCCGGCTTAATGAAAACGACTGGCCAGGCGCCACCGGCCTGGCCGAGGATGTGCGCCGTTACGGCCACTGGATGCGCGAGCAGGCCGAGAAGCGCATCGGCCACCTCTATCCCAAGGTGAAGATCACGCCGGAGATGGTCGCCGAGCGGCCCGATCTCAAACCTTATGAGGGGCAGGAACTCACTGTCATCGCTTGGCTCTGGGCGCGCACGGTCAAGAGCCCCAACCCAGCCTTTTCCCATGTGGATGTGCCGCTGGCCTCCAGCTTCGTGCTCTCCAGCAAGAAGGGCAAGGAGGCCTGGGTGGAGCCGGTTGTGGAAGGCGACAGCTACCGGTTCGAAGTGCGGGTGGGCAAGCCGCCGGCGGAGGCGAAGAATGGCACCAAGCTGGGCCGCGGTGCCAATTTCCGCTGCCTGCTTTCGGGAAGCCCGATAGAACCGAAGTACATCAAGGCGGAAGGCAAGGCAGGCCGTATGGGGGCTAGGTTGATGGCCATTGTCGCGGAGGGAAATCGCCAACGGGTTTATCTCCCACCTACAGAGGATATGGAAGCCATTGCCAAACGAGAACAACCTGAATGGAAACCCGAAACGCCGTTGCCTGACGACCCGAGAAATTTCTGGACGGTTGATTATGGGTTAACCACTTATGGCGACCTCTTCACCCCCCGCCAACTAGTGGCACTGACCACTTTCTCCGATTTGGTCCAAGAAGCTCGCGCCAAGGTCATCGAAGACGCCCGCAAATCCGGCTGGGACGATGACGGCCAAGGCCTCGACGCCGGCTCTACCTCCGCCACCGCCTATGGTGATGCGGTGACGGTGTATTTGGCGTTTGCGGTTGATCGTCTTGCCATGTCTGGTAATAGCCTAGTTCGCTGGAACGGAGTTGGACAAAAAGCTCAGCATTGCTTTGGCAGACAAGCCTTGCCAATGTTATGGGATTATGCTGAACCAAACTTTTTGGGAAGTGCCACTGGCAGTATCAAGGCTGCTATTGAGATGGCGGTCAATCCTATTCCATGGTTGCAAACGGACCAGTGGGGTCATGTGCTTCAATCAGATGCAACTGCCCAATCGACTAGTTTTTCGAAGGTTGTCTCAACAGACCCGCCCTATTACGACAACATTGGTTACGCTGATCTCTCCGATTTCTTCTATGTCTGGCTACGCCGTAGCCTGAAACCTATCTATCCCGGCCTGTTCGCCACATTGGCCGTTCCCAAGGCAGAAGAATTGGTGGCCACCCCATACCGCCACGGCAATAAGGAAAAAGCGGAGCTGTTCTTTCTGGAAGGCATGAAAAAGGCCCTGCATAACTTGGCTGAGCAGGCCCACCCGGCCTTTCCGGTGACCATCTACTATGCCTTCAAGCAGTCGGAAACTAGGGAAGGCAGCACCACCAGCACCGGTTGGGAGACTTTTCTGGAGGCGGTGATTCAGGCCGGTTTCTCCATCGACGGCACTTGGCCCATGCGTACTGAAATGCGAACTCGGCAAATCAGCATGGGTACCAACGCCTTGGCCTCCTCCGTCGTCCTCGTCTGCCGCAAGCGCCCAGCCGATGCCGGGACCACCTCCCGCAAGGACTTCCAACGCCAGCTCCGCCGCGAGATGCCCGAGGCGCTGGAGGCAATGATCGGCGGCTCCGAAGGCGCCTCACCCATCGCGCCGGTGGATCTGGCACAGGCCGCCATCGGCCCCGGCATGGCGATCTATTCCCAGTACGAGGCGGTGTTGAACCAGGACGGTTCACGCATGACGGTGCACGATGCTTTGATCCTCATTAACCGCGCCATCAGCGAATACCTGAGCCCCGAGTCCGGCAGTTTCGACAACGATACCCAGTTCTGCTCGGCCTGGTTTGAGCAGTACGGCTGGAACAAGGGGCCGTTCGGCGAGGCCGATGTCCTGGCCCGCGCCAAGGGCACCAGCGTGGATGGCGTGGTCGAGGCCGGTGCACTGGAATCCGGGGCTGGCCGTGTCCGTTTGCTCAAGTGGAAGGAGTACCCGGCCGATTGGGACCCGGCTCTGGACGACCGCACACCCGTCTGGGAGGCCCTGCACCACATGATCCGCCGCCTGAACGAAGCAGGCGAATCGGCCGCCGGCGCGCTGTTGGCCCGCATGCCGGAAAAAGGCGAACCCCTGCGCCAGCTCGCCTACCACCTCTACACCCTCTGCGAACGCGCCGGCTGGGCCGAAGACGCCCGCGCCTACAACGAACTCATCGGCGCCTGGCACGCCATCGTCACCGCCTCTCATGAGGTGGGGCACAAGGGTGAGTCGCTGGAACTGGATCTGTAGGAAGACTCATGCTCAAGCGTTACAAGATAAAGAATTTGACGGCCTTCCAGGCGGCTGATCTTCGATTCTCGCCCAACCTGAATGTCATCATCGGAGAGAACGGAACCGGAAAGTCCCACTTGCTGAAGACGATCTATTCCGTCATCGCGGTCAGTGCGGAACAGGGACGCAGGTACAAGG
The DNA here is from genome assembly GCA_964394235.1 of uncultured Sedimenticola sp. Lineage (GTDB taxonomy): Bacteria > Pseudomonadota > Gammaproteobacteria > Chromatiales > Chromatiaceae > MONJU. The sequence continues at coordinate 50,024 of CAYMWJ010000001.1, forward strand.
GCGAAGCGCCAACCAAGACGGTGTTGCAGAAGGCTTTTGCAGACAAGTTCATTCATGTGTTGCGACCGGAAAGTCTCGGTCGCCTGGCACGCCGCAAGCAGGGGAAGGAACGCTGCGAGCTGGTTTTCGAATTCGATGACCGCGAGCTGGATTGCACCATGGCGTTTTCTACCGGCAGCAAGACCGAGGTGCAGGTGGAAAAGGTGCCTTCGGACTGGCACAGAAAGTCACCGGTATTCTTGCCCACCCGGGAGCTGATGACGCTCTATCCCGGCTTTGTCTCGCTGTACGAGAGCCGGTATCTGGAATTTGAAGAAACCTATCGGGATACTTGCCTGCTGCTGGGCGAGCCGACCTTGAAAGGCGCCAGGGAGAAAAAGGCGGCCAAATTGTTGTCCCCCATGGAGGAGGCCATCGGCGGGAAGGTGGTGCTGGACAAGAATGGCCGCTTTTATTTGCAGATTCCTGGGCAAGGCCGTATGGAAATGCCTCTTGTGGCAGAGGGTCTGCGCAAGCTGGCCATGGTGATCCGTCTCGTCAGTACGGGCTCGTTGCTGGACAAGGGCTACCTGTTCTGGGATGAGCCGGAATCGAACCTGAACCCCCGACTGATCCGCCTGATCGCACGGGCCATCATGGAGTTGTGTCAACACGGAATCCAGGTATTCGTGGCCACGCACTCGCTCTTTTTGTTGAGGGAGTTCGAAATCCTGTCGATGGAAAGGAATTTTTCCCGGCTGCAATCACGTTATTTTGCCCTTGTGGCGGGAGACAACGGCGTCGATGTGGAACAGGGCAGCGCCGTTGAAGACCTTGAGACCATCGTATTGCTGGACGAAGAGCTTCACCAGTCCGACCGCTACATGGATATGGAGAGTCCAGCATGAGGCAATTTGACGAAGGACGGTTGCGCTTCGGATTCCACGGCGCCGATGTGGGTAAATACGATGAATGGCGCTTCTATCAGAACCGGTTCAAGGGCAGCTGCAACGGCAACAAGGCGGTCGACTTTGTCTATGTGGAGGCAGACCGGACCTGGCTCATCAAGGTAAAAGACTACAGACGGCATCGTCGAACCAAGCCCGGAGACCTGGCAGACGAGGTGGCGATCAAGGTGCGAGATACCTTGGCGGGGCTCGCCGCCGCGAAAAGCAATGCCAACGATAAAATGGAGCGGCGACTGGCACGGTGCGCCTTCTCAGATGGAAAGAATATCCCGCCGACCAAGGCCCCCGCCCTGGATGACCGCACGCCCGTGTGGGAGGCCCTGCACCACATGATCCGCCGCCTGAACGAAGCAGGCGAATCGGCCGCCGGCGCGCTGTTGGCCCGCATGCCGGAAAAAGGCGAACCCCTGCGCCAGCTCGCCTACCACCTCTACACCCTCTGCGAGCGGAAGAAATGGGCCGAAGACGCCCGCGCCTACAACGAACTCATCCAGTCCTGGCACGCCATCGTCGCCGCCTCCCACGAGGTCGGCCACAAGGGTGAGCAACAAGGGCTAGATATTTAGGAGCAGGAGAAAAAATGTTCATTTCAAGAATGGATGTGAAGAACTGGCGGAATTTCCGCAGCGTAGATGTCGAGTTGACAGACACTGTATTCTTGATAGGACCCAATGCCTCGGGAAAATCAAACTTTCTCGACATCATCCGGTTTATGCGGGACATCGTGAATCCCAAAGGTGGCGGCCTCCAGCAATCCGTTTCATCCCGAGGCGGCATGAAAAAGCTGCGCTGTCTTGCTGGACGAAAAGGACAAGGAATCGAGCTGTCATTCGAGCTTAAAAACTCCCCTGAAGACGAGATCACTGCATGGCGATATGAACTAGGTATCGCCAGTGAAGGAAAAGGTCGCCAGCGGCCGATCGTGAAACATGAAAAAGTGTGGCGAAGAGGCGAGTTGATCCTGGATCGACCGAACAATGAAGACAGGGGTGATCCCGAACGTCTGACAGAGACATATCTAGAATTGACCAACTCAAATAAGGAGTTTCGTGAGGTCGCAGAGTTTTTCCTGAAGACCTTGTATCTTCACCTTGTCCCGCAATTGTTGAAACATGGCGAAATGTTCGTCGTCAAACAAATGGAGTCCGATCCTTTTGGGCAGGGGTTTCTCGAACAAATCGCGAAGACGCATACAAGAGCCAGGGAGTCAAGGCTCAACCGCATCGAAAAAATCCTTAAAAAAGTCATCCCTCATTTCGAGAAGTTGCGTTTTGTAAAAGATGAAGACTCGGGAAAGCCCCACTTGGAGATGCGCTATGTGCATTGGCGTCCGAAAGCTGGGTGGCAACGTGAGGATCAATTCTCGGATGGCACGCTGCGGTTGATTGCGTTGCTTTGGACACTGATGGCTTCGGACAATCTGATTCTTCTGGAAGAGCCCGAACTGTCGTTGCATGAAAAGATCGTGGAGCAAATTCCCAGGATGCTCGAGGACGCGCGCCGCTCGCGCAAGAAGGCAGGCGGACAAGTGTTTATCAGCACACATAGTCCAACGTTGTTGTCGGATACCAGCATTTCGGGAACATTCCTGATCCTGAATCCGAGTGAGCATGGAGAATCCACCAGAATTGAGGTTCCCACAGAAGATGATATTTCGGCAATGAAAGCGGGGATGAGTGCGGCGGATATATTACTCCCCAAAACATCGGTGTCTGTTGGAAATGTTTAGTCATGGAAGAAATTCGTTTTTATGGCTATGCCGAGGATGAACTCTCGTGCGCGGTGATGCGTCGGCTTTTCAGTTATCGCAACACGTCGAATACGGGCGGTAGGCGTCTTGTGTTTTCTCCGGGCTTCCCTCAGAACAAAGCGGGCTTCGGTCAACTGAAGAAGATGGCTCCAAAGCTTGTGCAAATGTGCGGGAAGGCGGGTTTGTTTGCGTTTGTGATGACTGATCTTGATCGGGATGAATGCGCGCCCAGTCTGATACGATGCTGGTTTTCAATAAATCCTCCGTTGCCTGATAGTCTTATTTTTTGTGTTGCAGTGCGTGAGGTGGAGGCTTGGCTTTTGGCAGACCGGGATAATCTTGCTGATTTCCTCGGCATTGCCAAGACGAATTTTAGTGCTGAGCCAGAAAATTTAGACTATCCAAAGCGTCATTTGCTGGATGTTATCAGGTCAAAAGGACGAAAACGGTTTCACAGGGACATGCTTCCAAAGGGAAATGCTCATATCGGCCCAGAGTACAATAGGGTTTTGTGTGATTTTGTTGAAAACCACTGGAGTATAGATAAGGCGCAGCAGTGCTCTCCCAGTCTTCAACGAACTGTAAATGCACTGCGCAGAATCGCCTGACTAGTGAGAGACCATAAACATGAGCCTGAAACCCTGGCGCGAGATCGCCACACCCCATAAAGACGTGCTTGCCGGCACCTTCAAGCAGTCGGAGTTCGCTGCGGACATCACCCAGGTAGCCAACGGCACGGCGCCGGCGGAATACCAGGACGCCGAGCAGTTCTTTGCTCGCACCTACATCACCGAAGGCATGCGCCTGTTGCTGATTTCTGTGGCGCAGCGCCTGGCGGGCCAGGGTGGCGACCCGGTCATCCAATTGCAGACCGCCTTCGGTGGTGGCAAGACCCACACGCTGCTGGCGGTCTATCACCTGGCTTCGCGCTCGGTGCCCACGTCCCGCCTCAGCGGGATTCCGCCGCTGCTTGACGAGGCGGGCATCACGGATCTGCCCGAGGCCCGTGTGGCTGTGATCGATGGCATCAAGCTCTCCCCCAGTCAGCCCCGGCAATATGGCAAGCACACCATCAACACCCTGTGGGGCGAACTGGCTTGGCAACTGCTGGGTGAGGCAGGCTTTGAGCAGGTTGCCGACAGTGACCGAGACGGCACCTCGCCCGGCAAGGAGATCCTGACGGATCTGATTCGCCAGGCCTCCCCCTGCGTGATCCTGATGGACGAGCTGGTGGCCTTCATTCGCCAGCTTGAGGTGGGCAAGCAGTACAAGGCAGGCACCTTCGACAGCAATATCAGTTTCATCCAGGCGCTCACCGAGGCCATGAAGGCGGTGCCTAACGCCATCCTGCTCGCCTCTCTTCCCGAGTCGGAGCTGGAGGCAGGAGGAACCATGGGCCAGCGGGCTCTGGAAGCGCTGGAGAAATATTTCGCTCGGGTGGAGTCGGTCTGGAAGCCGGTTGCGACCGAAGAGGCCTTCGAGATCGTCCGCCGGCGCCTGTTCGAAAACCCCGGCGACCGGGCCGAGGTGGAAGGGATCAGCCGCCAGTTCTCTGACTTCTACCGGCAACATGCCGAGAAGTTCCCCGTGGAAACCCAGTCCAACGAATATTTCGAGCGCCTGTGTCGCTCCTACCCCATTCACCCGGAGATCTTCGATCGCCTGTACGAAGACTGGTCCACGCTGGAGAAATTCCAGCGCACCCGCGGCGTGCTCCAGTACATGGCCATCGTGATCCACCGGCTGTGGAACACGGACAACCGCGATGCGCTCATCATGCCAGGGACGCTACCCCTGGACTCTAGCCACGTGCGCACCAAGAGCATCCATTATCTGCCCCAGGGTTGGGAGCCGGTGATCGAGCGTGAGATCGACGGCACGCATTCCGTGCCGTTCGAGATTGACGGCCACGACACCCGATTCGGCGGTGTTCAGGCCGCGCGTCGGACCGCCCGCACTATCTTTCTTGGCAGCGCACCTGCTGCGGCAAACCAAGCTGTTCGGGGCATCCAGACCGAGCGCATCCTGCTGGGTGCCGTTCAGCCCGGACAGACCGTCGGGGTGTTCGAGGATGTGCTGAAACGTCTGCGTGACCGGCTCCATTACCTCTATTCCGAGCAGGACCGGTACTGGTTCGATACGCGGCCGAACCTGCGCCGGGAGATGGAGAGCCGGAAGCAGAATATCAGTGAAAGGGACGAGCTCCTGCCTCTAATCAAGTCACGTGTCACTCGGGTATTTGGCCGCAACCACCACTTTGGTGGCATCCATGTCTTCACGCCTTCCGCGGATATTCCCGATGACTACGGTACGGGACCCCGCCTGGTAGTTCTACCAGCCCAAGCTGCCTACAACCGGGGCGAGTCCAACCCGGCCTATTCGCAAGCTGAAGAGATATTGCGCAAACGGGGTGATCAACCCAGGCAGAAACAGAATCGCCTGATCTTCCTGGCACCGGATTTCGATGTGGTCGGCCGCCTTAAGGAACAGGGACGCATCTACCTGGCCTGGGACTCCATCGTCACGGATATCGAGAACGGCACCCTCAACCAGGACATTTCCCATCTCAACCAGGCAAAGCGCAGTCGGGATCATGCCGAGCAGTCCCTGAGCCAGTTGATACGGGAGACCTGGAAATGGCTGATCGCACCGGTCGAGGACTTCGTGAAAGGCAAGCCGCAACTGGAATGGGAGGCTGTTCAGATCTCACCCACCGCCCCAAACCTGGTCCAGATAATCGAAGACAGATTGCGTGAAGAGGAATGGCTGATCTACGAGTGGTCGCCCATTCACCTGCGCAATCTGCTCAAGCAGTGGTATCTGAAGGACAATGAGGCGGAAGTGAGCGCGCTCAAGGTCTGGCAGGACACCTGCCATTACCTTTATCTGCCCCGTCTGGTCAATGATCAGGTATTCCGGGATGCGATCGCCAAGGGTGTCGAGACAGAAGACTATTTTGGTTTTGCCGCGGGCAAGGACGGCGACCGCTATCTGGGTTTTGTCTTCGGGCAGCCCACGATGATCGTACTGGACGAGTCCTCCCTGCTCATCGACCGGGAAGCTGCTCTGGCCTGGCGCGAACGCATGGAGAACGAAAGGCGTCAGCGGGAAGATGGTGACGTTTCAGGCACTTCCCCCACAGATGCTGGCGGGATCTCGGGTGAGGGTGAGACAAGGCCCCCAATTCCTGCAGGTGGTGGATCACCTGGTTTTCCAGCAACTTCCACCAAGAGGCAGTTCTACGGCACCGTCACGCTCGATCCGATCAAGGCCAAGATGGATTTTGCCACCATCATGGATGAGGTCGTTCAGCAGTTCACCTCCAGGCTCGGTGTGGATGTGAAAATCTCCGTCGAGATACAGGCGCATAGCAAGGAGGGTTTTGATGCGGACCTGCAACGCGCCGTCAAGGAGAACTGCGACGTGCTGAAGTTTGGCAGCGCGGAATTCGAGGAGAGTGAGTGATCGGCATACGGATTCTTCATTTTCTCGAAAGTTACACCGGCGCACTCTCCAGCGCGATCCACAGCCCGCTGCCCAGGGTGAACAGGCCGATGGTGGCCTGCAGGCCGTTGTGGGCCCAGGTCAGGCGCCGGCCGGTGGCCTTCAGCGGCCAGGCGATGACCACCGAGACGGCGGCCATGCCGAGGATGGAGCCGATACCGAACACCAGCATGTAGAGCATGCCCAGCCAGGGGTCGTGCAGGGTCTGCAGGGTGAGCAGGATCAGCGCCGCCGAGCCGGCCATGCCGTGCACCAGGCCGACCAGCAGGGCGCGCAGCGGGAAGCCCTGCGGGTGCTCGTGCCGGTGCGCGTCCGGGTCGTGAGCGCGCTGTCCCTGGTGGGAATGGGCATGGAAGTGCACGGTGCCGTCGTTGTGCCGGTGGACATGGTAGTGCACCCGTTCCTTCCATAGCCGCCGCAGCACGTCGATGCCGAGCCCCACCAGCATCAGGCCGACGGCGAACTCTAGCCAATGCGCCAGGTGTTCCGGCATCACTGTATCCATCCACAGCACCACCGAGCCGAAGAGGAACAGGGCGAGGGTGTGGCCCAGGCCCCAGGTGGCGCCCAGGCGCACGGTCTGGCGCAGTGAAGGAGAACGGGTGGCCAGCGAGGCCACGGCGGCGAGGTGATCGCTCTCCAGGGCGTGGCGCATGCCGATCAGCAGGCTCATCAACAGGACGCTCAGGATGGTCATGGGAAGTCCTCAGCAGATTCTCGGGAGTTGTTCGCCAACCAGCAGATCGACGATGCGTTCGCCACCGAAGCCGGTGTGCAGGATCACGCTGCCGGCGGGCGATTCGGTCACCTCGCCGATGATGGCGGCATCGCGCCCGGCCGGGTGGGTGCGCATGGCCTCGAGTACGGGCTCGGCGTCCTCGGGCGCGACGATGGCCACCAGCTTGCCCTCGTTGGCCAGATACAGCGGATCCAGGCCGAGGATCTCGCAGACCCCGCGCACCGTGTCGCGGATCGGCACGGCCGTCTCGTCGATGTGCAGCGCACTGCCGCTGGCGGTGGCGAACTCGTTGAGTACCCCGGCGAGTCCTCCGCGGGTGGCGTCGCGCAGGCAGTGGATGTCGGGGCAGGCGGCGAGCATGGCTTCCACCAGGCCGCCGAGCGGCTGGCAGTCGGTCTCCACCGGATTGTCCAGCGCCAGCTCGCCCCGGGCATCGACGATGGCCGCGCCGTGATCGCCGATCCAGCCGTTGACCAGGATACGGTCGCCCGGCCGGGCACGCGCCGCGCGGATGTCCACCCCGGCGGGGATGACCCCGATACCGGCGGTGTTGATGAACAGCTTGTCGGCCGCGCCCCGGTGCACCACCTTGGTGTCGCCGGTGACGATCTGTACCCCGGCCTCCTCGGCGGTGGCCTTCATGGAGGCGACCACCCGGCGCAGGGTGTCCAGCGGCAGGCCCTCCTCGAGGATCATCCCGCAGGAGAGGTACAGCGGGCGGGCGCCGCCGACGGCCAGGTCGTTGACCGTGCCGGTGATCGCCAGCTTGCCGATGTCGCCACCGGGAAAGAACAGCGGATCGACGACGTAGCTGTCGGTGGTGAAGGCCAGGCGGTCGCCGCGTGCGACCAGGGCATCGAGTTCCAGGCGTGCCTGGTCCTCGAGCGCGGCCAGCAGGTCGTTGCCATAGCCGCCGACGAACAGCGTGTCGATCAGCTCGCGCATCGCCCGCCCGCCGGCGCCGTGCGCCAGGGTGATGGTACCGTTCATCCTGCTTTTCCTCGCTGTGCCTCGACGGCCAGGCGGCCGTACTGGTAGTAGGCGGCGCAGGCCCCCTCGGAGGAGACCATGAGCGCGCCCATCGGTGTCTGCGGGGTGCACTGACGGCCGTAGACCTTGCATTCCCAGGGGCGGATCACGCCCTTGAGCACCTCGCCGCACTGGCAGGAGCGCGGGTCGGCGATCTTCAGGCTGGGCACCGGGAACTTGCGTTCGGCGTCGAAGTGCGCGTATTCCTCACGCATGCGCACACCCGAATGGTCGATCGAGCCCAGGCCGCGCCACTCGAAGAACTCGCGCAGCTCGAACACCTTGGCCACCGCCTCCAGGCCGGCGCTGTTGCCCTCGGGCGGCACGATGCGCCGGTACTGGTTCTCCACCTCGCAGCGGCCCTCGGCGAGCTGGCGGATCACCATCCACAGCGATTGCAGGATGTCGAGCGGCTCGAAGCCGGTGATGACGATGGGCTTGCCGTAGTCTTCGGCGACGAAGCGGAAGGGCGCCTCGCCGACCACCATGCTCACGTGTCCCGGTGCGAGGAAGGCGTCGATCTGCATGTCCGGCGAGTCGAGGATGGCCTTGATGGTCGGCACCGTGGTGATGTGGTTGCAGAACAGCGAGAAGTTGTCGATGCCCTCGCGCTCGGCCGCCAGCACGGTGAGCGCGGTGCTGGGCATGGTGGTCTCGAAGCCGAGTGCGAAGAAGATCACCTCGCGATCGGGGTTGGCGCGCGCCAGCGCCAGCGCGTCCAGCGGCGAATAGACCATGCGCACGTCTGCGCCCTCGGCCTTGGCCTGCAACAGGCTCTTCTTCGAGCCGGGCACGCGCATGGCATCGCCGAAGGTGGTGAAGATCACCTCGGGACGCTCGGCCAGCGCCACGCAGTCGTCCACCCGCCCCATCGGCAGCACGCACACCGGACAGCCGGGGCCGTGCACCAGCTCGATGGCCCCGGGCAGCATCTGCTCCAGGCCGTAGCGGAAGATGGTGTGGGTGTGCCCGCCGCAGAACTCCATGATCTGCAGCGGCCGCTCGTCTGCGCGCGGAATGCGCGGCAGCAGGGTCTCGATTTCGCGGATCAGGGCGCGTGCCTTGTCCGGGTCGCGGAACTCGTCGACGAATTTCATGATGTCTTCCCTCCCGCATGCCCGCGGCTGTCGGCGAGCAGTGTGTGTGTCAGATCCCAGAGGATGTGGTAACAGGCCAGGTGCACTTCCTGCACACGGTGGATGGAGTCGGTCTCGACCACCAGGCAGTGGTCCAACAGACCCGAGGCGCGCATCTCGCCGCCGTCGCCCCCGGCGAAGCCGATGGTCAACAGGCCCAGCTCGCGGGCGCGGGCGAAGGCGCGCATCAGGTTGGCGGAATTGCCGCTGGTGGAGAAGCCGGCCAGGGCGTCGCCGGCGCGGGCATGGGCCTCGAGCTGACGCACGAAGACATGCTCCACGCCCACGTCATTGGCCACCGCCGAGCACATGGCGGCGTCCATGACCAGGTTCATCGCCGGCAGCGCGGGCCGCCCGGTGGTCACCGGGTGCTGGAACTCCACCGCCAGGTGGGCCGCATCGCAGCTCGAGCCGCCGTTGCCCATGGTGAACAGGCGCCCGCCTTCACGGTAGCGTGCGGCCAGGTCGCGGGCACAGGCGATCAGTGCCTCGGTGTTGCGCGCGAAGAAGTCCTGCTTGACCTCCACGCTGTGCGTGGCCTTGCGGCGCACCGACTCGCACAGCGCCTCCTGCTCGGCCTGCGGGTCCTTGGCGCCGCCGGCGAGAAAGGGGTAGAGGGCGTCGAGGGTCTCGTTCATGCCGGTGCCTCGCTGGCGCGCATGGTCTCGAGTTCGGCCTCCACCTCGCCGAGCTGGTCGAGCAGCGCGAGCGTCTTGCGCGCCTCGGCCTCGTCGATGCGGCTCATGGCGAAGCCGACATGCACCAGTACCCAGTCGCCGACGCAGGCCTCGGGCGGGTGCGCGTCGTCGATGATGCAGGCGATGTTGATCTCGCGGCGTACGCCGGCCACGTCCACCCGCGCCAGCAGGTTTTCGTGATCGACGATCTCCACGATCTGTCCCGGAATGCCCAGACACATGATTCCTACCTCCGTTGCTCGCGCAGGCGTGCCGCCGCGATACAGGCCTGGCCGAGCGCCAGCCCCCCATCGTTGGCAGGTACCTGCCGGTGAATGAGTACTTGCAGATCTGCCGCACGCAGGCGCTCGCAGAGCTGCTCGGCCAGTAGCCGGTTCTGCAGCACGCCGCCACTGAGCGCCACGCGCGCGATCCGCCGCTTCTGCGCCGCGGCGATGGCGGCCTGGGCGAAGGCTTCGGCCAGGGCCTCGTGAAAGCCGCGCGCCAGCGGGCCGGCCGGCACGCCCTGCTCGATACCCTCGATCAGTGCTGGCCACAGTGGCGCGGGGTCCAGCTCGACCAGACCGTCGCACTCGCGCACTTCCAGGCGGCAGGGGTGGCCGCATTCGGCGGCGTGCGCGGCCTGTTCCAGCGCCATGGCCGCCTCGCCCTCGAAGGACTGCTGCGTCGGGGCCAGTCCGAGCAGTGCGGCCACGGCGTCGAACAGGCGTCCGGCAGAGCTCGCCGGTGGACTGTTGACGCCGCGTTCGATCATGCGCCGCAGGGTCTCGAGCGGGCGGTCGGCCAGCACCTCGGTGCGTTCGAGCATCCCTGGAGCTTCGGACAGCAGGCGCGCGGCCAAGTTGCGCCAGGGTTCGCGCATGGCCTGCGCGCCGCCGGGCAGGGCCGCCGGACGCAGCCGCGCGATCCGGTGGAAGTCCCGGTAGTCGCCAAGCAGCAGTTCACCGCCCCAGCCGCTGCCGTCCTCGCCGTGGCCGATGCCGTCGAGCACGATACCCAGCGAGGGACCGGCATCCGCCGGCACGCCGTGCTCGGCCAGGCAGGCGGCCAGGTGGGCGTGATGGTGTTGCACGGTGATCAGCGGCAGGCCTTCGCGCGTGGCCCGGTCGCGGCCCCAGGCACTGCTGCGGTAGCCGGGATGGCTGTCGATGGCGATGGCTTCGGGACGGTGTGCGAACAGCGTGGCGAAGCGTTCGATCTGTTCCTGCCAGTCGCGCCAGGTGTCGGCCTGCTCCAGGTCTCCGATGTGCTGCGAGAGGATGGCCTGCCCCTCGCGCAGCAGGCAGAAGGTGTTCTTCAGCTCACCGCCGAGAGCGAGCAGCGGTGGGGCCTCCTCCAGCCCCGGCGGCAGGGGCAGGGGGGTGGGCGCGAAGCCGCGTGCACGGCGCAGGGGGGCGGGGGCGCCATCGATCAGGCGCAGCACCGAGTCGTCCACGCGGTTGACGATGGCGCGGTCATGCAGCAAGAAGGCGTCGGCGATCTCGCCCAGTCTGGCGAGTGCTTCGTCGTTGTCGGTGCACTGGGGTCGGCCCGAGGCGTTACCCGAGGTGAACACCAGCGGGGTATCGAAATGCCGTGCCAGCAGGTGATGCAGCGGCGAATGGGGCAGCATGAAGCCCAGTGCGCCGCTACCGGGCGCGACGGCCTCGGGCAGCCGCTCAGGGCCGGGCTGCTCGAGCAGCACGATGGGCGCGGCACGGTCTTCCAGCGTGCGCTGCTCGGCGGTCGAGAGGGTGCGGTAACGCGCGATCACCTCGAGGTTGCGCGCCATCAGCGCCAGTGGCTTGCGCGGCCGCTGCTTGCGCCGGCGCAGGGTCTCGAGGGTGTCGCCGCGGGTGGCGTCGGCGACCAGGTGAAAGCCGCCGACGCCCTTGATCGCCAGGATCTGTCCTTCGCGCAGCCGACGTGCCGCCTCGGCGATGGGGTTGTCGCAGGATTGTGCCTGCCCGGTACGGTCGCTCAGCCACAGGCGTGGGCCGCACTCGGGGCAGGCGATGGGCTGGGCGTGGAAGCGTCGGTCGGCCGGGTCGGCGTATTCGGCGGCGCACTGCGGACACATCGGGAACTCGGCCATGCTGGTGTGTGCGCGGTCGTAGGGCAGCTCGCGCAGGATGGACAGGCGTGGCCCGCAGTGGGTGCAGTTGGCGAAGGGGTGGCCGGCGCGGCGGTCGCTATCGGAGAGCACCTCGGCCAGGCAGTCGGGGCAGGTGGCCACGTCGGGCGAGACCAGGGTGCGGATGGTGCCGCCCTCGCTGGGCACGATGTGGAAGCCGGACGGCAGTTCGCCCGGTTCGGTGCCCTCGATCTCGAGGGTGTCGATGCGAGCCAGCGGGGGCGGATCGCGGCGCAGTCGGGTTATGAAATCGTCGATCTCGGCGGGCACACCGTACAGCCGGATCGCCACGCCGTCGCCATCGTTGCGGACCTCGCCGGACAGGCCCAGGCTGCGCGCCAGCCGCCACACCGCCGGGCGGAAGCCCACGCCCTGCACGATGCCGCGCACGCGGATGCGCCAGGTGGCCGGTCGGTCGGTGGCGGGGCGGTTCAGGGTGTTCATCTCAGTGCACCGTGCAGACCATGCAGGGGTCGAAGGAGCGCACTACGTGCTGGATGGCCACCGCGTCGCGCCCGTTTGGCCCGACGGCCAGCCCGACGAGCGCCTGCTCCAGCGCGCCGGGGGTGCCTTCGGCGTCGCGCGGCGAGAAGTTCCAGGTGGTCGGTGCGATGATCTGGTAGTTGAGGATGCGTCCATTGCGCACGCGCAGCCAGTGGCCCAGGCTGCCGCGCGCGGCCTCCACCAGCCCGGCACCCTCGGCCTCGTCGGGCACCGGGGCGTCGAGGCAGAAGGGGTCGCGCGGGCGCAGCGCCAGCACCCAGTCTTCCATCACCGGCACCAGGCGTGCCAGCTCCAGCAGGCGTGCGACCACGCGGTTGCGTACATTGCCACCGCTCTGTGCGACCAGGGCGCGGATCAGCGGGTGGTCGTCGATCAGCTGGCGGGCGAGCGCGCCGGTCTCCATCACCTGGCCATCCAGGCGCGGCGCCTTGCACCAACTGTAGGCCCCGGGCTTGTCGGCAGCCGGCAGGGTGGCGCCCTCGCGTGGATGGCGCGGGCCGTTCTGCGACTGCATCCAGCTGTAGCTCACGTCCTCGCGGATGGCGGCGGGATCAAGCACGTCGCGTTCGCCATCTGCCCAGGTGCCGCGCGCGAACAGGTGGCCATCGGCCTGCGCGTAGGCGCCGTAACTCAGGAAGCGGTCGGGGCCGCGGCCGATGGCGGCGAGATCCAGCGCTCCGGCCACCTGCAGGAAACGCCCGAAGTCGCTGTCGGCGTGGCGTTCGGCCCAGTCGTCCAGCGCCTCGGGGGAATCCAGTGCCGCGACCGCTTCGAGCGCGTCGCCGAACAGGGTGGTCTCGAGAAACTGCCGGAACTGGCCGACGATCTGGCGCAGGCGGATGCGCTCCTGGGCCTCGACCGGGCGGGTCGATCCGCCGGGCTGGAGGCTCAGGCTGTGCGGCCACTTGCCGGCGAGGATGCCGGTCAGGTGCAGAAAGGCTGCGCGCGCTGGCAACACCTCGCGCGCGCAGCGACCGGTCTGCGCGCGGAAGCGTTCTGCGATGGCCGCGTGCCAGGGCTGATCGGCGTAGGCCTCGCGCGCGAAATCGGGCATGAAGAACAGGTAGAAATGGGTCAGGTGATCGGCCAGATTCTCGCAGGCGAGCACCAGGTTGGTCGCCAGACGGCCGTTGTCGGGCATCTCCAGGCCCATTGCCTCGCGCAGCGCGGAGGCCGCGGCCACCGACTGCGAGACCGAGCAGATGCCGCAGATGCGTGGGGTGTAGACCAGGGCGTCGCGTGGGTCGCGGCCGTGCAGGATCTGCTCGAAGCCGCGGAACAGGGGGGAGTTGACCCAGGCCGCACTGATGCGGCCGTCTTCGATCTCGACCTGCACCTCGAGATCGCCCTCGACACGGTTGAAGGGACCGTACAGTCGCCGGCTCATGGTCGCCTCCGTCGGCCGCCAGCGGGCGGCACCTCGATATGTTCGGACACCGCGTTGCGGCGCAGGCGTTCGGGGGTGGCGGCCTTGGCCAGCGAGGCCAGGGCCACGAACCAGGCCTTGGGCATGTCGCTGGGCAGGCCGACGGGAATGCCCGCCAGCTTGGGTGTCTCCTGGAAGGGGTGATCGGGGGTCTCGAAGGCCGGCGCGGTGCAGTTGATGCAGGCATGGCCGCCCTTGAGGCAGGAGCCGCTGCCGTTCCAGGGGCGGATATTGCAATCGGCGCGCGCCTGGGTGCCCAGGCAGCCCATGTGCTCCATCATGCAGCCCTGGTCGCCAGGCTTCTCGGCGCTGGCCTTGAATTCATAGTACTCGTTGCGCGGACAGCCGTGGTGTACCAGGTGATCGGTGTAGCTGCGCGGGCGGTGGTACTCGTCGAGTGCGTCCTCGTCCAGTTCGCCCAGCGCCAACTGCGCCAGGCTGTCGAGCACCCAGCCGGGGTGGATGGGGCAGCCGGCGATGTTGATCACCGGCAGGCCGCCGGGCGCCTGCCAGTCCTCGCCCAGCAGGCCGCCGGGCTGTTCGCCCGTGTATTGCAGGCCACAGGCCTCGCCGGGGTTGTCTCCGGCGGAGGTGATGCCGCCGAAGGCCGCGCAGCTGCCGATAGCGACCACGTGGCGCGCCAGCCCGGCCAGTTCACGCAGCCAGTCGCGCATGGGGCGGCCGCTGCCGGCGAGCAGGTGGAAGCGGCCGGTGCCGTCCGGGCCTTGCATCACCGAGCCCTCGAGGCAGAGGATGTCGAGGCGTTGTTCGCCGCGCGAGATGCGTTCGAGCAGGTCGAGAAATTCCTCGGCACTGGCCTCGCTCAAGGAGGGGTGCCAGAGCAGTTCGATGCCTGAAAGTTCGAGTGCACTGTAGAGATCGGGGTGCTCGGCATCGAGCAGCGACATGCTGCAGCCACCGCAACCGCCGGACTGGAGCCAGAGCAGGGTGAGGCGCTCGCTCATGCGCTTGTACCTCCGTGTTCCAGCGGCAGCGATAGCACGAACTCGGCGCCGCCCTCGGGATGGTTGGTGGCGCTCAGGTCACCGCCGCATTGCTCGGTGGCCAGGCCGTAGCTGATGTACAGCCCCAGTCCGGTGCCCTTGCCGACCTCCTTGGTGGTGAAGAAGGGATCGAAGATGTGCAACAGGTGCTCTTCGGGGATGCCGGGACCGTGGTCGCGGATGTGGACCTCGACGCTGTTCGATTGTCGGGCCACGCGGATGTCGAGCCGTGGCTGTGCCAATTCCTCCATGGCGTCGATGGCGTTCTGCACCAGGTTGATGAGGATCTGGTGTACATGGCCTTCGCTGCCGTGTATCGGTAGTTCTTCGGGCATGTCGAAGTGCAGTTCGGGTGTGGTACGTGTGGTCTTGGCTACCCAGGTGACGGCGTTCTCGACCAGCCGGCTCAGGTCGAACCAGCTGAAGCCCTGGTGGTTGGGCGTGGCGAAACGGCGCAGGTTCTGCACGATGGTGCTGACCCGCTCGGCGCCTTCGAGCGAGCCGTCGATCAGCGGGCCGATGTCCTTGAGCAGACGGTCGATCTTGAGCTGCCGGCGCAGGGCCTCGATCTCGGCGGTGGGCCGGCCCCTGTGCACGGTATCGAGATAGCGTCGCAGGCGGTTTTCGTAGCGCTTGAGTGCGTGCATGTTGCCGAAGACGAAACTGATGGGGTTGTTCAGCTCGTGCGCGACCCCGGCCACCAGGCGGCCGAGCGAGGCCATCTTCTCGGACTGCACCAGTTGACGCTGGGCATCCTTGAGGCGCTGGTGGGCATCCTGCAGCTCGCGGTAGGCGCGGCGCAGCTCGCCAAGCTGGCGACCGGTGATGACCATGCCGGAGAGCACGCCGTTGCTGTCGTAGCGTGGGCTGCAGTTGATGGCGATGGGCACTGGCTCGCCATCGGCACCGAGCATCTCGGCTTCGCAGTCGGTGATGGCATGGTCGCGTACCCTCTGCGGAAACTCGCGCGCCATGTTCACCGAGTCGCCGGTGAACAGGATGGCGATGTCTCGTCCGAGCAGCGCCTCGGCGTGCTTGCCGGTCATGTCCAGCATGGCCTGATTGAGGCGCTGGATGCGGCCGTTGATGTCGGCCACCACCAGCACGTCGGACATGGCGGAGAGTACCGAGTCGATGAAGTGCTGGGCCTCCTCGAGTTCCTCGTTCTTGTGTTCGAGCTCGATCTGGTAGTGCACCAGGTCGGCGTAGATCCTGTCCATGCGGCGGATGACCTCGACCCAAGCCTCCTCGCCCAGACCGCCAGAGGACAGGGCCTGGTCGGCCAGCTCGGTGAAGGTGCTGTGGTCATCGACAGGTTCGCTGTGGTGCATCAGGGCTCACCTGCTTCCTTGGGTGGGGTCTGTCCGGCAACGGCGTCGAGTTGCTCGACCTTCTGCAGGCCGTAGCGCTCGAGCTTGCTGCGCAGGCCTACCCGGGACAGTCCCAGTTCCTGGGCGGCGCGGGTCTTGTTCCAGCGGTGACGGATCAGGGTTTCCTTGAGGATCATGGCTTCCAGGCACTCGATGCGTTCCTTGAGTGTGCCCTGCATGCTGGTCAGCAGCGCCATGTCGGAGGCGGCCTCCTCGGGGGTGGCGCGCAGCACGTGCGGCGAGATGAGTTCGGCGCCCAGCCAGTCGTCGCGTCCCAGCACCAGCATGCGCTTGATCTCGTTCTGCAACTCGCGCACATTGCCTGGCCAGTGGTAGGCCTGGAGGCAGCTCAGGGCCTCGTCGGTGAAGCCCTTGACCTGCTTGCCGAGCTGCTCCATGGCCTCGGCGAGGATGTGATCGGCGAGCAGCGGAATGTCCTGCGGGTGTTCACGCAGCGCCGGCATCTCGATGGTGAAGGTGGCGATGCGGTAGTAGAGGTCCTGGCGGAAGCGGCCGGCGCGGACTTCTTCCTCGAGGTCGCGGTTGGTCGCGGCGATCACGCGCACGTCGATCTTGCGCCGGCTGTTGCTGCCCACAGGACGGATTTCGCCTTCCTGCAACACGCGCAGCAGCTTGACCTGGAAAGCCGGGCTGATCTCGCCGATCTCGTCGAGGAAGATGGTGCCGCCGTTGGCGCGCTCGAGCAGGCCGACCCGGTCTTCCACTGCGCCGGTGAAGGCGCCGCGCTTGTGGCCGAACAACTCGGACTCGAGCAGATCGTCCGGGATGGCGCCGCAGTTCTCCACCACGAAGGGGTGGTCGCGACGCAGGCTGTTGTAGTGCAGGGCACGTGCGCACAATTCCTTGCCGGTGCCGGACTCGCCGGTGATCAGTACGTTGACGTCATAGGGGGCGACGGTGCGGATCGTCTCGCACACTGCGTTGAGGCAGCTGTCGGCGCTGCGCACGATGCCCTGCACGTCGGCGAAGCGGGATTGCAGCACGCGTCGCTTGTCCTCGATGGCGCGCGCCAGGGTGCTGGGCTTGACTCGCAGCTCGATGGACAGTTGCTCGTTCTGGCGTTGCAGGTTGAACATGTCCACCGCATTGCGCAGTTTGAGCAGCAGATCCTCGGGGTGCCAGGGCTTGGTGATGTACTGGTAGATCCCGCTCTCGTTGATCGAGTCGATGATGTCGCCGCTGTCGGCGTAGCCGGAGATGATCATGCGGATCACCTCGGGCCATTCCTCGCGCACCTGGGCGAGGAATTCCACGCCGCTCATCTCCGGCATGCGCTGGTCGCACAGCACCACCTGCACCCATTCGCGCTCGAGGATCTGCCGCGCCTCGCTCACCGTGGTGGCGGTGAAGACGTCGAACTCCTCTTCGAGGATGCGCTCGAGCGCCTCGACCGAGCGCGGTTCGTCGTCGATCACCAGGATGGTGGGCAGGGTCTCCATCTCAGGCCGCGCTTCCCGTCGGCTCATGGCCGATCTGCCGTGCCTCGCGTTGCAGGCGCAGCCAGCGATACCAGTCGTCCAGGCCTTCGCCGCTGCGCGCCGAGACCTGGAGGATCTGGATGCCGGGGTTGATGCGCCGTGCGTACTCGATGCAGCGCGCCACGTCGAAGTCGAGATGCGGGAGCAGGTCGATCTTGTTGAGCAGCAGCAGCCCGGCGGCGGCGAACATGTCGGGGTACTTGATCGGCTTGTCCTCGCCCTCGGTGACCGAGAGGATGGCGACCTTGTGTGCCTCGCCCAGGTCGAAGGCGGCGGGACAGACCAGGTTGCCGACGTTCTCGATGAAGAGCACCGAGCCGGCTTCGGGGTCGAGGTGCTCGAGCGCATGCCCTACCTGGTGGGCATCCAGGTGGCAGCCCTTGCCGGTGTTGATCTGGATGGCGCGCGCACCGGTGGCGCGGATGCGCTCGGCGTCGTTGGCGGTCTCCTGGTCGCCCTCGATCACGCTCATGGGGATCTCTTCGCGCAGATCCTCGAGGGTGCGGGTGAGCAGGCTGGTCTTGCCCGCGCCGGGACTGGAGACCAGGTTGAGCGCTAGCACTCCGCGCCTGGCCAGCCAGCCGCGGTTGGCCGCGGCGTAGCGGTCGTTCTTGGACAGGATGTCCTGCTCGATCTGCACCATGCGCGCCTGGCTGAGTCCGGGCGCGTGCGCGCGCGCCGGTCCCTGCCCGTAGTGATGGTGGTCGTGCCCGTGATGGTGGTCATGCCCGTGATCGTGAGCGTGGTCGTGGGCATGGGGATGATGATGGGCGTGGTCGTGACCTTCGTCGTGGCGATGCTCCTCGCCCTCGATCCGGGTTTCGCCGTCGCCGCAGCCGCAGACGGTACACATGGTTATTCCACCTCCAGTTCTTTGATGCGCATCTCGTCGCCGCCAGTGACCTGGATCTGGTAGCTGCCGCAGTCGGGGCAGGGGTCGTGGCGTTGGGAGATGCTGATGGTCTTGGCACAGGGCAGGCACCAGCCCTGTCCCGGTGTCTCGATGATGTGCAATTGCGCGTGTTCGGCCAGGGTGCCGCGGGTGACCACGTCGAAGCTGAAGCGCATGGCCTCGATCTCGACGCCGGCCAGTGCACCGATCTCCAGTCAGACCTGTTTGACCCGGGTATAGTGCTGGGCCTCGGCCTGGTCCTCTAGGATCTGCACGATGCCCTCGCACAGTGACATTTCATGCATGGGCGGCCTCCGGCAGCTTGTCGGGTTCGTCGATGCCGATGTCGAAGGCCACGCAGGGATCGATGGCGCGCACGATACGGGCTGCCAGCCGATACAGGGTCGTGCGGTCGTCGGTCTCGATGCGTGCCAGCCAGCGCGCGGCCAGGCCGCGCGGATGGAAATTCCACTCGGTCGGCGCGAGGATGCGATAGTCGCTCACCCGGCCGTCTGTCACCTTTGCGCGATGCACCAGCAGGCCGCGCGAGGTCTCGGCGCAGGCCAGTCCCGCGGTGCGGAACAGGCTGTCGTCCGCAGCCTCGGGGGACGCCAGGCCGCGGCACAGCCGCGCCAGCGTGCGCAGGCGGGCGGCCAGGTGCCGTCCCAGCGGCGGCAGCGTGGCCTCGGGACCGGCGGGAGGCTCTGCGGCGGCAGGGCCGGTGTGGCGGCAGCCGTCGTCCAGCGCGGGGCAGGCGACAAAGCGCGCGGCATCGGTTGCTGCGAGCGCCCGGGCCACCGCCTCCAGGTCGTCGCGGCGCAACGGCTGGAGTGCGGGCTCGGGGATGGCTGGCAGCGTATGGGTGTCGCGCAGCAGGCGGGCGGGCAGGGTGCTTCCTTGCAGTGCCCAGGCGCGCAGTCCGGCGTCATCGAGCGCGAGAAAGTCGCCGGCCGGCATGCCGAGCGCGTTTGTCTCGATCCAGGTGACCAGTTCGCGCCAGGTGTCGGTTTCGTGTGGTGCAGTGAGCTGGCGGCTGGCCAGGCCGAGCGCTGGGGCCAGCTCGCCGGCCGCCGGGGTCTGCTCCCCGGCCTCGGGCCAGTGCACGAACAAGTAAAGCAGGTGCTCGCGCAGGTTCTCGATCTGTACGCGGCGCCGTGTCTCGGTCGCCGGGGGGCTGTAGGGGAACAGCGCGAGCCGGGCTGCCGCGGCGTGCGCCTGGCCGCAGAGGGTGTAGAGCTGCGGCAGCAGGGTCAGCACCTCTTCCGGGGTGCGCCCCGTGAACAGGCGGGAAGCCTCCAGCAGGCGCCCGGAGCGGAGGGTAACGCCGGTGACGCGGCGCCCGTCCCAGTGCAGCTGGCAGTGCAGGCGTTGGTCGTGCAGCGCCATGCTCATTCTCCGCCGCCGAACAGGCCGCGCAGCATGTCGCGGCGGCTCACCGGGCGTTCCAGGCGGCGTTCGACCACCGTCTCGACCGGTGTGGGCGTGGCCGCTTCGGGCGCCTCCTCGGCGGGGGCGAGCAGCGCCTCGAGCGCGGCCTCGGCGGTGGCCACTGCGGCTGCCATGTCGGCGAACTCGAACATGGGCGAGAACAGCGAGCAGCTCTGGTAGCGCCCCAGCCCTTCCTCGTGGCCGACGATGAAGTCGTACTCGCCAGCGGGAAAGTGGTGGCGCACGGTGCTGCCCACCGCCAGTTCCTGCCAGCCGTCGCCCTCTTCGGGCAGCAGCACCAGGTTCATGAACCAGGGGGTGATGAGCACTCCGAGAAAGGCGCCGTCGCGCGGGTGGAAGCCGACGGCCTGTACCCGCAGCCGCGGGTTGATCACCGGCACCCCGTCCATGCGTTGCGCCTGGATCTGCGTGAACACCCGCTCCAGTCCGCCTGCCAAGGTGTCGGCCATGCCGCTCATCGGTCCTCCAGGATCACCATGAACTGCTCACGGGCGCCTTCGCATTGCGGGCAACGCCAGTGATCGGGGAGCTGGCTGAAGGGGGTGCCGGGCGGGATCTGCCAGTAGTCGTCCCCCTCGGCGGGGTCGTAGACGTACCAGCAGACCTTGCACTCCAGGCGCGCATCGTCGGGGATGCGGGCATTGTCGCCCATGTAGGAACCTTCGAAGGTCTTCATGCGTAGAGCTCCGCGATTTCGTTCACGCGCTCGGCCGAGGCCTCGATGTCTTCGGGGGCGGCCAGCGCTACCGAGGGGATGTCCACGATCTCGATGGTGTTGAGGATCAGCGCGTCCTGCGAGTTGTAGTACTTGATCCACCACAGGCCGGGGAAGGCGGTGCTGCCGATGCGGCAGTTGCCGTAGCCGCGCGAGAGGATGGTCACCGGCCCCACGCCCAGGCGTTCGCCGAGCAGGATCAGGTCTTCATTGGTGAGCGGCAGCAGGGTGAGGTTGATGACATGCGCCGGGTCGCCGGGCTGGTGCGAGGCGAGCTGGTCGGAGATCTCCACCAGCAGGGCGGGCGCGTTCTGTACGCCTTCGGGCAGGCCTTCGAGCGAGGTGTCGAGGTGGCGGTCGTCCGCCATGCGCGCGCTGCGCACCGCTGCGGGGATATCGGCGATCTCCAGGGTGTCGTCGAGCAGGCGGTCGCCGGCGTCGAGGGTCTGCACCCGCCACACGCCGGTGAGCACCGACTCCTGGATCTGGATGCGGTGCCCGTCCTGCTCGACGGTGATGCTGACCTCGCCCTCGCCGAGGATCTGGGCGAGCAGGTCGCGTTCGCGTGCCCCCAGGCCGTTCATGTCGAGGCGGATCGCCGGATCGCCGCAGCGGTAGTGGCCGATCGCCGCCTTCAGGTCGAGCAGCAGGCGGCGCGCCGCCGGCAGGTCGGCGATGTCTTCGGGCTCGGGCAGGCTGACCAGGTCGTGTCGGAACATGCCGCGCGGCATGTTCATGAATTCGAATTGGTCGCCGTCGTCGGGTTGGCTGCCGGGGCCGATGCCGACTACGGGGATGTCGATGGGTTTCATTGGGTTCCTCCTCCGGGCGTTCGTCAGGCGCCGACCACCGGCACGCCCACCCCCGGCGGGCGGGTCGGCTCGGCGGTGAGCAGTTCGTCGATGCGTTCCAGGTAGACGCGCCAGTCCTGGATGCGGCTGATCGCGCCCAGGTAGTCGCGGCCGCGCAGGAACACCAGGGTCGGCCACTGGGCGAAACCGTAGCGCTCCTGCAGGGCCCTTTCGTCGGCGCGGGCCACGATGGCCGGGTGCAGGCGCTCGCCGTAGTGGGCGACCAGTTCGGGCAATACCACCGCGACATCCAGGGTTTCGGGGTATTTTTTCGGGTCTTCGGTGAAGAACAGCACGTTCACTCGGTCGTCTGCGGGCAAGGCGTCGATGTCGGCGGCGCCGAGCACCGGGTAGCCGTAGTCGTCGATCAGGCGCTGGACCAGCGGTGGTGTGGCGGATTCGGCGTGGGCGGTGGCCGGGTTCATGAGTTCTCCTCGGTGGTCTGTCGTTGCACTTGCGCGGCGAGATGCGGCGGCAGTTCGGGTTCGCGGTCGATCAGGTCGGCGAACAGGGCCTCGATGCCGGCGGTTTGGCCACGCATCACCTGTTCGACCGCTTCGATGGCGGCCAGGTTCTGGCGCGCTGTGGTCTCGTCGATAACCTCGCGCGCGGCGTCGAGAAAGGTCATCACCCAGGTGCCTGGCGGCTGCTCGCCGACCAAGGTGAGATCGATCTGGCGCTCCTCGCCCTGGTGGACGCAGGTCGCCTGCAGGCCCTCGCTGTGCAGGATCTGCATGGGGATGCCGATACACATCAGTCGTCTCTCCGGTGATCTATGCACACGCTCAGGCGTGGGCCGTCGAAATCGACAGGTTTGGGATCGAAGCGCACGTCGTCGCGCGCGAGGATGCGCGCATCGCCGAGACGCGGCGCGGCCTCTTCCGGTGGGCGGTCGCGCTCGTAGGGTTCGAGATCGATCTGCGGCGGGGTCAGGCGCGCATCCTCGGGCAGCGGGGTGGCGCGCGGGCGGGCGACGATGCCGAGCGCGCCCAGCCAGTCCAGTGCGGCTTCGATGGCCGGTTCGATCTGCGTGCGCACCACGGGGCGCAGGTTGCCGCCGTAGTCTTCGAGTTCTTTGGGCTGCACCCCGACCAGCAGCAGGCGCTCGGGATAGTCACCGAGCAGTTGCGCCATCGCCAGCACTTCCTGGAAGCCGGTCTGGTGCAGGCTCATCTTCTTGGCGCCCATGAATTGCGGCACCGCCTCATCCTCGATGCATTTCAGGGTGCCCGGGGGCAGGCCGTAGTCGATGGCGTCGAACACCACCAGATAATCGGCGGCCTGCACGTGCTGCACCAGATAGATGCCCTGGGTGCCGCCATCCATCAAGGTGACGTTGTCATCGAAGGTGTAGCGCTGGTTGAGCGTCTCGACCGCGCGTACGCCGAAACCCTCGTCGGCCCAGAGGATATTGCCGATGCCGAGGATCAATACCTGCTTGTCTGTCGGTTCGTTCATGTCGGTGGTCGTTTGCTTTACGGCGGGTGTCCCGGTTGTGAGCAAGAGCCGGGCCAACTGGGGGCGAGTGCGGCACAGGCGGCAGCTTTTCTGTCGTTTTGGCCGCAATCGCTGTTCATCGTGGCGTTACGACAGCAAGCCGTCCTTCCAGTTCCTTGTCCGTAGTGGAAGAATTCTTTACGTGCTGAATTGACTGGCCGCCAATGGAAGCGGACTTTCCATCGCGGGCGGATGGTGGACAGGGTGGCTGGCAAATTTGTCGTCGGGTGTTTTGGCGGGATATCTGCAAGCCACGGTTTCTCAAAGTACTTTTCCGGTTGGCACGGGTCTTGAAAGGTCGAAACGACCCAAAGGGAGGTACCGAACCGAGAATCCGGAGGAATCCAAGCGATGACCGAAACCTTTTACGAAGTGATGCGGCGGCAAGGGATATCCCGACGCAGTTTCCTCAAGTTCTGCAGTCTCACCGCTGCGGCACTGGGGTTGGGGCCGGAGTTCGCCGGCAAGATCGCCCATGCGATGGAGAACAAGCCGCGCATTCCCATCCTGTGGCTGCACGGTCTGGAGTGCACCTGCTGTTCCGAGTCGTTCATCCGTTCGGCCCACCCCCTGGCCAAGGACGTGATCCTGTCCATGGTCTCGCTGGACTACGACGACACCATCATGGCGGCGTCCGGGCACCAGGCCGAGGCCATCGTCGATGAGATCGTCGAGAAGTACAAGGGCAACTACATCGTGGCGGTCGAGGGCAATCCGCCGCTCAACGAAGACGGCATGTATTGCATCGTCGGCGGCAAGCCCTTCGTCGAACAGCTGCGTTACGCGACCGAGCACTGCAAGGCCATCATCTCCTGGGGGTCGTGCGCGTCCTATGGCTGCGTGCAGGCGGCCAAGCCCAACCCGACGCGGGCCACGCCAGTGCACAAGGTCATCACCGACAAGCCGATCATCAAGGTGCCGGGCTGTCCGCCCATCGCCGAGGTGATGACCGCGGTGGTCACCTACATGCTCACCTTCGAACGCATGCCCGAACTGGACCGCCAGGGGCGGCCCAAGATGTTCTACAGCCAGCGTATCCACGACAAGTGCTACCGCCGGCCGCATTTCGACGCCGGCCAGTTCGTCGAGTCCTGGGATGACGAGGGCGCGCGCAAGGGTTACTGCCTGTACAAGATGGGCTGCAAGGGACCGACCACCTACAACGCCTGTTCCACCATCCGCTGGAACGAGGGCACCTCGTTCCCCATCCAGGCCGGTCACGGCTGCATCGGCTGTTCCGAGGATGGCTTCTGGGACAAGGGTTCCTGGTATGCCCGCCTGACCGATATCAACCAGTTCGGCATCGAGAGCAACGCCGATGCCGTGGGCGGAGGCGTGGCCGCCGTGGTGGGTGGTGCGGTTGCCGCCCATGCCGCCGTGAGCGCCGTCAAGCGCGCCGCCAACAAGGGAGAGGAGTAATTAAATGAGCGTCATCAAGACACCCAACGGTTATACCCTGGACAGCAGCGGTCGGCGCGTGGTCGTCGATCCGGTGACCCGTATCGAGGGTCACATGCGTTGCGAGGTCAACGTGGACGAGAACAACGTGATCCGCAACGCGGTGTCCACCGGCACCATGTGGCGCGGCCTCGAAGTGATCCTCAAGGGGCGTGACCCGCGCGATGCCTGGGCCTTCGTGGAGCGTATCTGTGGCGTGTGCACCGGCTGTCACGCACTCACCTCGGTGCGCGCGGTGGAGGATGCACTGGGCATCCGTATCCCCAAGAATGCGCACCTGATCCGCGAGATGATGGCCAAGACCCTTCAGGTCCACGACCACGTGGTGCACTTCTATCACCTGCACGCGCTCGACTGGGTGAACCCGGTCAACGCCCTGAAGGCCGACCCCAAGGCGACCTCGGTGTTGCAGCAGAGCGTCTCGCCGCGCCACCCGCTCTCCAGTCCCGGTTACTTCCGTGACATCCAGACGCGCATCCGCAAGTTCATCGAGTCGGGTCAGCTGGGGCCCTTCAAGAACGGCTACTGGGACAACCCGGCCTACAAGCTGCCGCCCGAAGCCGACCTGATGGCGGTGGCCCATTATCTCGAGGCGCTGGACCTGCAGAAGGAGTTCGTCAAGGTTCACACTGTCTTCGGCGGCAAGAACCCGCACCCCAACTACCTGGTGGGTGGCGTGCCCTGCGCGATCAACATGGACGGCGACCTGTCGGCCGGTGCTCCGCTGAACATGGAGCGGCTCAACTTCGTGCGCGCGCGCATCCAGGAGATGGTGGACTTCTGCAAGAACGTCTACCTGCCCGATGTCATCGCCATCGCCAGTTTCTACAAGGACTGGCTCTATGGCGGCGGTCACGGTGCCATCAACGTCATGGACTACGGGGCCTATCCCAAGGTCAACTACGACAAGTCCACCGACCAGCTGCCCGGAGGCGTCATCCTCAACGGCAACTGGAACGAGATCCACGAGGTCGATCCGCGCGACCCCGAGCAGGTGCAGGAGTTCGTGGCGCATTCCTGGTACAGCTACCCCGACGAATCGGTCGGGCTGCATCCCTGGGATGGCATCACCGAACCGAACTATGAGCTGGGACCGAAGACCAAGGGCACCCGTACCAATATCCAGGAGCTCGATGAGAGCGCCAAGTATTCCTGGATCAAGGCCCCGCGCTGGCGTGGTCATGCGGTCGAGGTCGGCCCGCTGTCGCGCTACACCCTGGCCTATGCGCACGGTGTCGAATACGTGCGCAACCAGGTGGATACCAGTCTGGCATTCTTCAACCGTCTGGCGGGCACCAACCTGGATGTCAAGACCGCGCTGAACTCCACCATCGGTCGCACCCTGGCGCGTGCGCTCGAGGCCGAGTACTGCGCCGACATGATGGTGGACGACTGGAACGAGCTGATTGCCAATATCAAGGCCGGCGACACGGCCACCGCCAACATGGAGAAGTGGGACCCCTCGACCTGGCCGAAGGAGGCCAAGGGTGTGGGGACCGTGGCCGCGCCGCGTGGCGCACTGGGGCACTGGATCCACATCAAGGACGGGCGCATCGAGAACTACCAGTGCGTGGTGCCTACCACCTGGAACGGTTCGCCGCGCGATCCGGCCGGCAACATCGGCGCCTTCGAGGCTTGCCTGATGAACACGCCGATGGAACGTCCGGACGAGCCGGTGGAGATCCTGCGCAGCCTGCACAGCTTCGATCCCTGTCTCGCCTGTTCCACGCACGTGATGAGCGAAGACGGCGAGGAGCTGACCGAAGTCAAGATCCGCTGAGCGGCCAACCGACCGCGGCCCCGCAAGGGGCCGCTCGATGGAGGACAAGTCCATGACAAGCAAAGCAGCCAGGGTACATGCCGAGCCGGCGGTGTATGTCTACGAGGCACCGTTGCGCCTGTGGCACTGGGTGAACGCGCTGGCGATCACGGTGCTGGCGGTCACGGGGTATTTCATCGGTAGCCCGTTGCCCAGCATGCCGGGCGAGGCCATCGACAACTTCCTGATGGGCTATATCCGCTTCGCCCACTTCGCGGCGGGCTACGTGGTCGCCATCGGTTTCCTGTTCCGCATCTACTGGGCGTTTATGGGCAACGAGCACGCGCGGCAGATCATTCTGCCTCCGCTGTTCAATGCGGAGTGGTGGAAGGGGGTGATCCACGAGGTGCGCTGGTACCTTTTCCTGACAAAGGAGCCGAAGAAATACATCGGTCACAATCCACTGGCCCAGCTGGTGATGTATGTGGTGTTCGTCTGGGGCATCGTGTTCATGATCGTGACCGGCTTCGCGCTGTACGGGGAGGGTACGGGCATGGGGTCCTGGCAGTACGAACTGTTCAGTGCCTGGGTGATTCCCCTGTTCGGCCAGAGCCAGGATGTGCATACCTGGCATCACCTGATCATGTGGTACATCATCGTCTTCGTCATCATTCACGTGTACGTCGCGGTGCGTGAGGACATCATGTCCCGGCAATCGATCATCAGCTCCATGATCAGCGGCTGGCGCACCTTCAAGGACACCCGCAGGACCGAGGGTGACGAGTTCTGATCGATCTGCAGGGAGCTTCCGAAGAAGTGCTCTCCCCCCTTCCCCGCGTGGGGAGGGGTGATCGGAGGCTTCCAGGTGCGATCTCTTCCGGTCTGGCGCGATCTCCGATCGCGCCTTTTTTCTTTACGGCGTCCGGGCAGGGTAAACTGGCGCCTCCGATTCATCACCGAGCACGGCCCATGAGCGACACCATCGACAAGCTGCTCTCCCGTTGGATCCGCCCCGAGATCCGTGCCCTGTCCGCCTACCATGTGCAGGATGCGGACGGATCGATCAAACTGGACGCCATGGAGAACCCCTGGACCTGGCCGGAGGCATTGCGCGAGGAATGGGTGACGGTGCTGCGGCAGACCGACGTCAACCGTTATCCCGACCCGGCGGCGCGCGCGCTCACCGAGCGCCTGGCCGAGACCATGGGGGTGCCCGAGGGCATGCGAGTACTTCTGGGCAATGGCTCGGACGAAATCATCCAGATGCTGGGCATGGCGCTGGCCGCGCCGGGGCGCTGCGTGCTCTCGGTCGATCCCGGCTTTGTCATGTATCGTATGATCGCCACCTTCTGTGGCATGCCGTACGTGGGAGTGCCCCTGCGCGCCGACGATTTTGCGCTCGATCTGCCGGCCCTGCGCCAGGCCATGGAAGCGCAGCAGCCGGCGATCGTCTACCTGGCCTGTCCCAATAATCCGACCGGGAATCTGTTCGACGAAGCGGCGGTGCGCGAAGTCATCGAGGCCGCGCCCGGGCTGGTGGTGATCGACGAAGCCTATGCGCCCTTTACCGATGCGACCTTCATGGATGTGCTGGGTGAATACGACAACCTGCTGGTGATGCGCACCGTCTCCAAGATGGGCCTGGCCGGACTGCGCCTGGGTTTTCTCGTCGGTCCGCCGGCCTGGTTGGAAGAGATCGACAAGGTGCGCCTGCCCTACAACATCAATGTGCTCACCCAGGTGAGCGCCGAATTCGCCCTGCGTCACAAGGCGGTGTTCGACGAGCAGACCGCATGCATCCGCACCGAGCGTGCGCACCTCGCCGAGGCGCTGGCGGTGCTGCCGGGCGTGACGGTCTTTCGCTCGGAAGCCAATTTCGTACTGATTCGCACCCCCGGTGGTCAAGCGAGCGCCTGGTTCGAGGGGCTGAAGGCGCGCGGCATCCTCATCAAGAGCCTGCACGGCGCCCACCCGTTGCTCGAGGACTGCCTGCGCATCACCGTCGGTCGTCCCGAGGAGAACGATGCGGTGATCGAGGCGCTGGCGGCCCTGGCTGGGCACTGATCGAGTTGGCGCGAGGACGCCGTGCCTGCCGTGGGAGGCCCGTCCCCGGGCTGAACCGTTCGCTGCCTACCCTTCCTGTGGCGGGCGTTCGGCCACCGTGGTTTCGAGTTCCAGCAGGCGACCGTTGCGCTCGATGCCCAGGGTGAGCCGCTCGCCGGGGGCATGGCCGGCGATGAGCTCCAGGGCCTGGGCGGCGGAGACCACGGGCTGACCGTCGATGCTCACCAGCAGGTCCCCCGGCTGGATGCCGGCGTGGTCCGCCGGTCCGCCCTCGAGCACGCCGGAGATGAGCAGCCCCTTGCGGTGACGGAGATTGAAGGATTCGGCCAGCGCAGGGGTGACTTCCTGGCCGCTGACCCCGATCCAGCCACGGATCACCCGGCCGTGCCTGGAGATCTGTTCGAGCACAGCGCGTGCGATGCGTACCGGGATGGCGAAGCCGATGCCGTGCGAGCCCCCGCTCCCGGAAAAGATGGCGGTGTTGATGCCTACCACCTCGCCGCGGGTGTTGATGAGTGCGCCGCCGGAGTTGCCCGGGTTGATGGCCGCGTCGGTCTGGATGAAGTTTTCGATCGCCGCGATCCCGAGCTGGTCCCGGCCGGTGGCGCTGACGATGCCCAGGGTCACGGTCTGGCCGACTCCGAAGGGATTGCCGATGGCCATCACCACGTCACCCACCCGCAACTGCTCGGACTGACCGAGCGTGGCGACCGGCAGCCCGCTGCCGGCGGCCTGCAGGACCGCGAGGTCGGTCTCCGGGTCGGTGCCGACGATGCGCGCGGGGAAGTGCCGTCCATCGCGCAGCACCACCTGGATCTCGCTGGCGCCGCGGATCACGTGATTGTTGGTCAGGATGTAGCCGTTCTCATCGACGATGACGCCCGAGCCGAGGCTGTTCTCCCGCCGGTAGGTGGGCTGGCGCAGCTTGTCGCCGAAGAAGCGACGAAACAACGGATCTTCGAACAGCGGATTGGGCTTGCTGCGGGTAACCTTGGTGGCGAACACGTTGACCACCGAGGGTGCCGCGCGGGCCACGGCGTCGGCGTAGGAGACCGGCCCCTCGATCGTCGACGCAGGCAAGGGCGCACTCTGCTCACGGGGACTCAGCAGTTCGGGCCGCAGCAGCAGCACGATGAAGGCTGCGGCCAGGCCGGTGGCGATGGATGTAAACAGAAAGGCGGCGAGACGATAAAGTTTCATCGGTGAGGGGTGGCCCTGTACCATGGATTCCGGCGACATAGATTACGGAATCGGTTACTGCCTGTCGCCATCATGGAGTGTCCTGAAATCATGAATATCCGCGAACTGGCGTCGTGGTGCGACGATTATCTCGCTGTCGAGCGGTTTTCCGATTATTGCCCCAATGGTCTGCAGGTCGAGGCCGGCGAGCAGGTGCGGGTGGTTGTCAGTGGGGTGACCGCCAGCCTGGCGCTCATCGAGGCGGCCATCGAGCGAAAGGCCGATGTGCTGCTGGTCCACCACGGTTACTTCTGGAAGAACGAGCCAGCGCCGCTGACCGGCATCAAGGGGAGGCGGGTGCGCGCACTGATGCGTCATGGCATCAGCCTGCTGGCCTATCACCTGCCGCTGGATGCCCACCCCGAGGTCGGTAACAACGTCGGCCTGGGGCGCGCCCTCGGGCTCCACGGCGCACCGCTGGGCGACGGTTCCCTGGTGTGGGGGGTGACCCTGGAGGAGCCGCTAGCCGCCGCCACCCTCGCCGGAAAGGTGACCGTGGCCCTGCGACGTGAGCCGTTGCGCCTTGGTCCAGAGCGCTCCATACGCCGTATTGCCTGGTGTACGGGAGCGGCACAGGGGGCGCTGGTCGAGGCAGCGGAGGCCGGTTTCGATGCCTTCATCAGTGGCGAGGTCTCCGAGCAGACGTATCACCTGGCACAGGAACTGGGCGTGCTCTACCTGGCGGCGGGGCATCATGCCACCGAAACCTTCGGTGTACGGCAGCTCGGTGAGGTACTGGCTGAACGTTTCGGACTGCAGCATCATTATGTGGAGCTGGACAACCCCGTTTGATACCGATCAGTACCCGCAGTCTTGACCGGGCTAACGCCTTGGGCGAGAATCCCTGCCCAATCGGGGTACATCAGAATATTCTTAATCTATTCGGTCCGGGTCACCCCGCCTGCCTGTTCAGGCTTGGACCGTGGGGAGCGATTCATGAGTTCAGAAGGCGTAGACCTCAAGAAACGCCGCTTCCTCACTGCCACCACGGCAGTCGTCGGAGCGGTTGGTGCAGGGTTTGCTGTAGTCCCCTTCATTGCCAACTGGAATCCGTCCGAGCGGGCCAAGGCGGCCGGTGCGCCCGAAGAGGCGGACATCAGCCGCCTGGAGCCGGGCGCCCTGTTGCGCGTGAAGTGGCGTGGCAAGGTGTGTTGGGTGGTGCATCGCACCGAAGAGAACATCAAGGATCTGCCGACGCTCGATCCGATGCTGTCCGATCCGACCTCCGAAGTGCCACATCAGCCCGAGTACTGCAAGAACCCGACGCGCTCGATCAAGCCGGAATACCTGGTGGCCATCGGTATCTGCACCCACCTGGGTTGCTCGCCGACCTATCGCCCAGAAATCGCGCCGGCCGATCTCGGTCCGGAGTGGAAGGGTGGCTTCTTCTGCCCCTGCCACGGTTCGCGGTTCGACCTGGCCGGCCGGGTCTTCAAGGGCTCGCCGGCGCCGACCAATCTGCACATTCCGCCGCACAAGTATCTGTCGGACGACAAGATCCTGATCGGCGTTGACCAGGAGGCAGGAGCATGAGCTTGATTAGCTGGATCGATGAGCGCTTTCCGCTGACCAAGGTGTGGAACGAGCACCTGGCCCAGTACTACGCGCCCAGGAACTTCAACGCATGGTATTTCTTCGGTTCGCTCGCCATGCTGGTGCTGGTCAACCAGATCGCCACCGGTGTCTGGCTGGCCATGGCCTACAAGCCGGACGCCAACCTGGCCTTCGGTTCGGTCGAATACATCATGCGCGACATGGACTACGGCTGGCTGCTGCGCTACATGCATTCCACGGGCGCGTCAGCCTTCTTCATCGTGGTCTATCTGCACATGTTCCGCGGCCTGATGTACGGCTCCTACCGCAAGCCGCGCGAGCTGCTGTGGATCATCGGCCTGATCATCTATCTGGTGATGATGGCCACCGCCTTCTTCGGTTACCTGCTGCCCTGGGGGCAGATGTCCTACTGGGGCGCCCAGGTGATCGTCAACCTGTTCGCGGCGGTGCCCTTCGTGGGTGACGATCTCTCGCTGTGGATCCGCGGTGACTACGTCATCTCGGATGCGACCCTGAACCGCTTCTTCGCGCTGCACTTCCTGCTGCCGTTCATCCTCGCTGCGCTGGTGTTCATCCATATCGTGGCGCTGCACAAGGTGGGTTCCAACAACCCGGACGGCATCGAGATCAAGAAGGGCCCCAAGGGCAACCGCTGGAGCCCGGACGCGCCGGCCGACGGCATTCCCTTCCATCCGTACTACTCGGTGAAGGACATCTTCGGCGTGGGTGTGTTCCTGATCTTCTTCACCGCGGTGATCTTCTTCTGGCCCGATTTCGGTGGCCTGTTCCTCGAGGCGCCCAACTTCGAGCCGGCCAACCCGTTGAAGACTCCGCCGCACATCGCGCCGGTGTGGTACTTCACCCCCTTCTACGCCATGCTGCGGGCGGTACCGCCGATGTTCAACTCGCAGTTCCCGGGCGTGGTGGTGATGTTTGCCTCCATCCTCATCATGTTCTTCCTGCCCTGGCTGGACCGTTCGCCGGTCAAGTCCGTGCGCTACAAGGGGCCGCTCTTCAAGTTCGCGCTGGCCGTGTTTGCCGTCACCTTCGTGGTGCTGGCCTACCTGGGCCTGCAGCCGGCAACGCCAACCAAGACCTTGCTGGCCCGCATCTTCACGGGCGTCTATTTCGCGTTCTTCCTGTTGATGCCTTGGTATTCGAAAATCGACAAGACCAAGCCGGTGCCGGAGAGGGTGACCCAATGAAAAAACTGATTGCTGTAATTGCCTTGGCACTCCTGCCGGTCGCCTCGATGGCCAACACGGGCGAAGGCGTGAAGCTGGAGTCGGCCAACATCGACCTGAGCAACGAGGCGTCCATTCAGCGTGGTGCCAAGTACTTCGTCAACTACTGCATGGGCTGTCATTCAGCGCAGTACGTCCGTTACAAGCTGTTCACCAAGGTCGGCCTGACCGAGCAGCAGATCAAGGACAATCTGATCTTCAATGGCAGCAAGGTCGGTGGTCTGATGACCAACGCCATGGCCGGCGACTATGCGGCCAATGCCTTCGGTGCCCCTGCCCCGGACCTCACGCTGGAGGCCCGTCGTCGCAGCGCCGACTGGATCTACACCTACCTCAAGAGCTTCTACACCGATCCGTCGCGCCCGACCGGCGTGAACAACGTGGTGTTTCACAACGTCGGCATGCCCAACGTGCTGTGGGAGCTCGAGGGTATCAAGGACCCGGTCTATCGCTACGAGGTGCACGAGGGCGGGCACGTGGTCGCCGAGTTCGAGTCCGAGGCTGAAGCCGAGGCCAAGGCCCGGGAAATGGGCGGAGAGGCCCGCGTCGAGAAGGTGGTGGACCATTTCAACGCGGTCCGTCCGGGCAAGATGAGTGCCGGCGAGTACGACCAGGTGGTGCGTGACCTGACCACCTACCTGGCCTACATCGCCGAGCCGATCAAGCTCGAGCGGCAGCGCCTGGGGGTCTGGGTGTTGCTGTTCCTGGTGGTCTTCACCGTGCTTGCCTACATCACCAAGAAGGAGTGGTGGAAGGACGTGCACTGATCGTTGCCAGGGCTCCCGGACCAGTACCTTGAAGGGGTATCCGGGAGCGGCCACAGGTAAGGCGCACAGTTTGCTATACTGTGCGCCTTTTTTGTGGTCCGCGACACAGGCGCGCCGGCCGCCCGCCAGACGACAAGGAGACGCGAGGATGACCGTAGTACCCAGCAGAAGAGCCACGATGACCCTCTTTTCCGACCCGGCCAGCATCTACAGCCACCGGGTGCGGCTGGTGCTCGCGGAGAAGAACGTCACCTGCGACATCGTGAATGTCGATCCGTTGGACCTGCCGGAAGACGTGGTGGATCTCAATCCCTACGGCACCCTGCCCACACTGGTCGATCGTGAACTGGCGCTGTACGACTCGCGCATCGTCTGCGAGTACATCGACGAACGCTTTCCCCATCCGCCCCTGTTGCCGGTCGATCCGGTCTCTCGTGCCACCACCCGCTTGTACATGTTCCGCGTGGAGAACGACTGGTATCCGCTGGTCGATACCATCCTCGGCGGGGGCAAGGCGGCCACCAAGGCGCGCAAGGAACTGAAAGAGGGGCTGATCGCCGCCGCCCCGGTGCTGGCGGCCAATCCCTTTTTCATGAGCGAGGAATATACCCTGGTCGATGCCACCCTGGCGCCCCTGCTGTGGCGTCTGCCGATACTGGGGATCGAGCTGGGCGGGGCTGCCGGCAAGCAGGTCAACACCTATGCCGCGCACATGTTCAAGCGCCCCGGCTTTGCTCGCAGCCTCAGCGCGGTCGAGCGCGAGATGCGCGGCAGCTGAGATGACCTCCAATCGACCCTACCTGATCCGTGCCCTCTACGAGTGGCTGGTGGACAACCGCCAGACGCCCTATTTCCTGGTGGATGCCGATCGCGAAGACGTGGTCGTGCCGCGTGAATACGTCGAGGACGGACGTATTGTGCTCAACCTGGCGCCGGGCGCGGTGCGCGATCTCGATCTGGGCAACGATTACATCCGCTTCTCCGCGCGTTTCTCCGGCCGCGCCATGGATGTGCTCTTCCCGCCCAGCGCGGTGCTGGGGGTCTATTCGCGGGAGAACGGCCAGGGGATGCTGTTTCCCGACGAAGACCCGCAAGGCCCCTCGGACGACACCCCGCCCGAGCCGCCTGGTAGCGGTCGTCCCGCCTTGAAGGTAGTGAAGTAGGGATAACCACAAAGGGCGCGAAGGACGCAAAGGAACTTGCCGAGTCCGTCCTTCCCCCGCTTGAGCGGTTATGGGCCCTTCTTGCCGGGGCGGCGGAAGGGAACCACCTTGCCGTTGGCAAGCGGTGGCGTCGGGCTGTCTGGCTTGGGGTCTTCAGGTTCCTCGGGTTCGTCGAGTACCATCTGCTCGATCTCGGTGCCCAGCAGGATCAGCCAGGCGGTGTGCCGGCCGCTGCCCTCACGGCTGTAGTCGAAGCTGAACATGCGGCGGAAGCGCAGGCCGGCCCGGGTCCAGCGCAGGCCCATGCGTCGCAGCACCACGGTGCCGTCGAGAAACTGCAGGCCGCGCCGCTCGCACAAGGCCTGCGCCAGCCGCGTGGCCAGCTCACGCGCCCGCGCGCCATCGGCCCAGAGGCCGGCGAGGATTCCGAACGCGACGATCAGAAGCAGGGCGGTGATCATCCCGCCATTGTGTCACATTCGGCCGGTGGTCAACTCAGGCGGTCGAGGCGCAGGCGTTCGCGAGCGTCGAACAGCCGGTGCGAGGCGATCAGCACCGCGCTGGCCGCGCCCAGGGCGGTGCCCGCGGCGATCAGGAACAGAATCAGGATCTGGTACCGCGCCGCCTGCAGAGGGTCGCCGCCGGCGAGTATCTGGCCGGTCATCATGCCGGGCAGGCTGATCACGCCGGCGGCCGCCATGCTGTTGAGAATGGGGATCAGTCCCGCGCGCAGGGCAGCGCGGCGGATATCATCGATGGCCTCGGCGGCCCCTTCTCCGAGCATCAGCCGGGCCTCGATCTCGCCTTGCCGGTTCCAGGTCTCGCGCCCCAGGGTGTCCATGGCCACAGCGATGCCGGTCATGGTGTTGCCCAGCAGCATGCCCAACAGCGGGATCAGGTACTGCGGGTGAAACCAGGGCTCCGGTTGCAATATCACCTGCACGGTGATCAGGGCGATACTCACCGAGGAGAGCAGCATCGACAGGGTGCCGGTGCCATAGCCCCACCAGCCCTTCAGGCGCCGGCTCTGGCGCGACCATACCTCGT
This sequence comes from uncultured Sedimenticola sp., assembly GCA_964394235.1. Lineage (GTDB taxonomy): Bacteria > Pseudomonadota > Gammaproteobacteria > Chromatiales > Chromatiaceae > MONJU. The sequence continues at coordinate 85,442 of CAYMWJ010000001.1, forward strand.
AGCCGGCGACCGCCAGCATGAAGCCGGTGACCGCCGCGATCAGCCAGGGCGAGAGGGTCTGAAAGAGCTGCTGCAACACCAGTCCCAGCAGCGAGAGCTGAACGGCGGCACGCGCAGCGGCCACCAGCAGGCGGCGTTCCACCCCCATGTGCAGGCGCCATGACAGGGCGCCGGCGAGCAACAGCAGGGTAGCGGCCAGGCCGAGCTCGAATCCCCCGAGCGGGATTGCCCCGCCGTTCATTGCAGTCTGCCCCCGGCGAGATGGTGTTCGGCATCGCCCACCCGGGCTCGTTGTGCCGGGTCGTGGCTGACCCACAACAGGGGGGCCTGTCGTTCGCGCGCGAAGTCGCGCAACAGCCTCTCCATCTGTTCGGTATTGCCGGGGTCGAGGTTGGCCGTCGGCTCGTCGAGCAGCAAGGCTTCGGGTTCGCGCGCCAGCGCGCGCAGTACCGCCAGGCGCTGGCGTTCGCCGGTGGACAGGCGGCGCACCGACCAGTCGAGCACGTCGCGCTCGAAGCCGAGCGCGGCCAGCCGGTCCTCGGGCCAGTGTGCGGCGTGCGGACGTACCGTCTCGGCCCACCAGTGCGATTCGGGCGGGACATAGATCACCCGGCGTCGCCATTGCGGGGCTGGCAGCTGCTCGCGGAGCAGATCGCCCAGGTGGACCCGGCCGTCGTTGGGGTCGAGGTCGGCGATGGCGCGCAGCAGCAAGGTCTTGCCGCTGCCCGAGGGGCCGTGCAGGCAGAGGGTGTGGCCGCCGGGCACCCGCAGGTCCGTGACGTGCAGGCCGGGGCGTTCCAGCCGTTCGATCCACAACTCGGCCATCAGCGGCGCTCGTACACCAGGTCCCATACCCCGTGCCCCAGGCGCAGCCCGCGTTGCTCGAAGCGGGTCAGCGGTCGGTCCTCGGGACGGGGTACGAAGCGGCCGTCGGGGGCGGTGTTGTGCAGGGCGGGACAGGCCTCGAGTACCTCGAGCATGTGCAGGGCATAGTCCTCCCAGTCGGTTGCCGCGTGGAAGAAGCCACCTGGTGCGAGCCGGCGCGCCAGCAGCGCCGCGAAGGCCGGCTGCACGATCCGCCGCTTGTGATGGCGTTTCTTGTGCCAGGGGTCGGGGAAGAACAGGTAGACCCCGGCGAGTGCGCCGTCAGGGATCATGTCGCTCAATACCTCGACCGCGTCGTGACGCAGCACACGCACGTTCTCGCTGCCCTGTTCCTCCAGTCGGCGCAGCAGGCGGCCCACGCCGGGGGTGTGGACCTCGATGCCCAGGTAGTTGCGCCCGGGGTGGCGCCGCGCCATCTCTGCCAGGGCATCACCGTTGCCGAAGCCGATCTCCAGGTACACTGGCTGTTCCCTGCCGAACAGGGCGGGCAGGTCCAGTGGCTCGGGGCAGTAGTCGAGGCCGAAGCGTGGCCAGAGCCGTTCGAAGGCGCGTCGCTGTCCCGGGGTCATGCGCCCGGTGCGCAACACGAAGCTGCGCACCGGGCGGTGCGGACGGGGCTGCTCGCTCATTCAGTCGAAGAACAGGCCGTCGGTCGGCGAGGAGGCCGAGGCGAAGCGGCGCGGTGCCATGCGCCCGGCCAGGTAGGCCTCGCGCCCGGCCTGGATGGCCTTCTTCATGGCCGAGGCCATCAGCACCGGGTCGTTTGCTGCGGCGATGGCGGTGTTCATGAGCACGCCGTCGCAGCCCAGCTCCATGGCGATGGCCGCGTCCGAGGCGGTGCCCACGCCGGCGTCGACCAGCACGGGGACATTGGCATTCTCGACGATGGTACGGATGTTCAGCCGGTTGCGAATGCCCAGACCCGAGCCGATGGGGGCGGCCAGCGGCATCACCGCCACGCAGCCCATCTGTTCGAACTCGCGCGCCATGATGGGATCGTCGTTGGTATAGACCATGACCTTGAAGCCGTCGGCAATCAGCTCCTCGGCCGCCTTCAGGGTGGCGATCACGTCGGGGAACAGGGTCTTCTCGTCACCCAGCACCTCGAGCTTGACCAGGTCGTGGCCGTCGAGCAGCTCGCGAGCCAGCTTGCAGGTGCGTACCGCGGTCTTCGCGTCATAGCAGCCCGCGGTATTGGGCAGGTAGGTGAACTCGTCCGGCGGCAGCACCTCGAGAATGTTGGGCTCGTCGGCGTTCTGGCCGAGGTTGGTGCGGCGCACCGCGATGGTCACGATCTCGGCGCCGGAGGCGTCGATGGCCGCCCGGGTCTCGGCCATGTCCTTGTACTTGCCGGTGCCCACCAGCAGGCGGGAATGGAAGGTCCGCCCGGCGATGACGAGCGGGTCTTGCGGGGTGTCGTTCATGGCGAATCCTGCTTCAGCCGCCGCCGATGGCCTGCACGATCTCCACGCGGTCGCCGTCGCACAGTCGGTGTGTGCCGTGTTCGCTGCGCGGCACCAGCTCGTCGTTGACCTCGATGGCGATGCGCTTGCCGGCGAGGCCGAGCTGTTCGACCAGTTGCGCCAGTGTGAGGTCGTCGACGAGCCGTTCGGGCTGGCCGTTGAGGAGGATCTGCATCTCGGGGGCGGTTTCGATGACGAAATGGAAATACAGGGCAATCTTACACTAAACTGCGCGAACTCAAGGAGAGGGGGAGATGTCACCCGGCCGGCCAGAAGCCGGGGTAATCGAGGGGGGTACGTGGCCAGACTTCACGAGAACCTGATTTCACCCGATCACGCGCGCACGCTGGATGGCCTGTTTGCCCTGCGTATCCGGCGCAGCCCGGAACGCCCGGCCTATGTGTATCACGACCGCGTGGCCCGTGAGTGGCGCGAGCTGAGTTGGCGCGACATGGGAAGGGCGCTGGCGCGCTGGCAGCAGGCCTTTGCCGGCGAGGCCCTGCGTGCCGGCGACCGCGTGGCCTTGCAGCTGCGCAACTGTCCCGAGTGGGTGCTGTTCGATCAGGCGGCGATGAGCCATGGTCTGGTCACCGTGCCGCTGTACACCGATGACCGGCCCGACAATATCGCCTACATCCTCGAAGAGGCCGGGGTGCGCCTGTTGCTGGTGCAGGATGCCGGGCGCTGGCGTCGCCTGGCCAAGGTCATCCCCGAGGACGGCCCCTTGCAGCGCGTGCTGTTGCTCGATGACAGCGAGGCCGCGCGCGAGCTCGCTGCACGGGACGAGCGGGTGCGGGTGGTCGCCGACTGGCTGCCCGAATCCGCCGGTGAGCCGATGGTGCGCAAGGATGCCGATCCGCACGCACTGGCCTCCATCGTCTATACCTCGGGTACCACGGGGCGACCCAAGGGTGTGATGCTCAGTCATCACAACATGCTGTCGGTGGCGCATGGCGGAGTGACCATGCTCAATGTCTACGAGGAGGACAGCTTCCTCTCCTTCCTGCCCCTGTCGCACACCCTGGAGCGCACAGCGGGGTACTACCTGCCCGTCATGACGGGCTCCACAGTCGCCTATGCGCGCTCGGTGGCGCAACTGGCCGAGGACCTGCAACAGATACGGCCCACGGTGCTGGTTGCGGTGCCGCGCATCTTCGAGCGGGTACATGCCCGGCTCGGTGAACAGATGGCGAAGCGCGGCGGCCTGGCGCCGCTGCTGTTCCGTGCCGCCACATACATCGGGTGGCAGCGCTTCCTGCGTCAGCAGGGACGTGGCGGCTGGACGCCGGGGCAGCTCCTGTGGCCCCTGCTCGATCGCCTGGTGGCCAGCAAGGTGCGCGCACGCCTCGGTGGTCGGCTGCGTGCCGCGGTCAGCGGGGGAGCGGCGCTCAGCGAGGAAGTGGCGCGGGTGTTCATCGCCCTGGGCATCCCCATCGTGCAGGGCTATGGTCTGACCGAGACCTCGCCGGTGGTCAGCGTGAACCCGCTGGAGAACAACATCCCGGCCAGCGTCGGTCTGCCGATCCGCGGAGTCAAGGTGCGCATCGGCGAACACGACGAACTGCTGGTCAAGGGGCCCGGGGTGATGCAGGGCTACTGGAACAACCACAAGGCCACCGCCCAGGTCATCGACCCGGACGGCTGGCTGCATACCGGGGACCAGGCACGCATCGGCGAGACCGGGCACCTGTACATCACCGGTCGCATCAAGGACATCCTGGTGCTGTCCAATGGCGAAAAGATTCCTCCGGGCGACATGGAGATGGCCATCCAGCTCGACCCCTTGTTCGAGCAGGTGATGGTGGTTGGCGAGGGCAGGCCCTACCTGGCGGCCCTGATCGTGCTCGAGGCCGATCACTGGCCCGGTTTCGCCCAGGACCTGGGGCTGGACCCGCTCGACCCCGGCTCGCTGCGCGACGAGAGGGTGCTCAAGGCCGTGCAGCGTCGGGTACAGGCGGCGCTCAAGGATTTTCCCGGCTATGCCAAGATCCGCCGCGTGTTCCTCACGCTGGAGCCCTGGACCATCGAAGACGGCCTGATCACACCCACGCTCAAGGTCAAGCGCCCCAGAGTGATGGAACGCTACGCTGCCGAGATCGAGGCCCTGTACGATGGTGGGCCTGCCGGTTGAGCCGCGAATGTCGTACAATCTGTCGCACGCGGGTGTAGCTCAATGGTAGAGCATCTGGTTCCCAACCAGACGACGAGGGTTCGATTCCCTTCACCCGCTCCATTTCCTTCTTTCCCTCGATGTCCTTGATTCGCCTGTTCGAGCTTCTGATGGCCGCAGCCATGCCGGTGGTGGCGCTGGTGGTCAGCGGGCGTCTGTTGCTGTCGGCCGGGCGCGCGCTGGTGCGGCGGCGAGCCAGCACGGCGCTGCTGGCACTGCTCGGTGTGGCGGGTATGTTGCTGGCAATGGCGGCCGTGCTGGGGCCGGCCTTGCTGCATGGCCTGGGCCGGGGTGGGCCGGAGGGCTGGCGGGCGCTGCTGTTGCTGGCAGGCCCGCTCATGATCGTCTGCGGCAGCGGCCTGGCCTTGTGGCGTCTGGCACAGGCGCTCGATCGTCGCAGTGCGTCGCGAGACTGAAGGGGGCGGGATGGTTGTCGCCGTCCCGCCGGTGGATCGATCAGTGCACGCTGCCGAAGGACAGGGCCGTAGTGCTCGGCGGCAGCGGCAAGTGCCGACTCAGGCCGGGTCTTTCGAGGGTTTGCCGGCCAGCGCCTCGCGCAGGTATTGCACCAGCGCCTCGGCGGTATCGGCGTGATGTACCAGCGAGTGGATCTTTCCGTCACGTCCGATGACATAGATGATGGAAGAGTGGTCCATGGAATAGCCCATGGCGGAATCTTTCATCGGCACTTTCTCGTAGA
>CAYMWJ010000002.1:0-76103 GCA_964394235.1 uncultured Sedimenticola sp.
TGCCGCCGGCCAGCGCCTCCTGGGTGTCGAACACCGATTGCACGAAGTTCTCCAGGTAATGCGGCTGCTGAAACACCGTCACACGCTTGCGCAGGCCCGAGGTGCCGGGTTTCTGATCGTCGAAGGGGGTAGTGGATATCTCCTGGATGTTCATGGGACTTCCCTTGGTGGTTGCGATGGGCCTATTTCAGCACAGACCGTGCTTTCGTGGTGGATTGCTGGAGGCCTGTTCTCGGAGCGAAGGTTCGCGACGAGGACGTCGCTCCTACCTGTAGGAGGCCCGTCTCCGGGCTGAACTGTCATTCACCCGGCGTCCGGGTTAGGATTTAAATTCCCAACCACAACACAAACACAGCCCGGGAGAACCCATGACGCTCTGGTGTCGCATCCGTTACGACGACCACAATTGGCTCGCGCAACCCGAAGGCGAGCGCCTGCGCCTGTTTCGTGGTGAGCTGTTCGGCCCCACCAAGGACCTCGGTCGCACGATCGACCGCTCCGAGGTCACCTGGCTGCCGCCGGTCCAGCCCCGCCAGTTCCTTGGCCTGTGGAACAACTTCCACCAACGCATGACCGCCGAGGGCACTCGGAGACCGTCCTTTCCGCGGTATTTCGTCAAGCTGCCCGGCTGTCTCTCGGCGCACGAGGAACCGATCACCGCCCCGCCGGGCTTCACCGACGTCCGCTTCGAGGCCGAGCTGGGTATCGTCATCGGCAAGCGTTGCTTCCAGCCGGCCCGCGAAGAGATCGACCGGATCATCTTCGGCTATACCTGCGTCAACGACCTGACCGCGCCCGCGGCCCTGTTCGAGGATCCGGCCTTCGGCCAGTGGTGCCGCGCCAAGAGCTTTCCCGGCTTCGGCCCGGTCGGACCCTTCGTCGCCACCGGCATCGAGCCCGACAGGCTGCGCGTGCGCGCCGTACTGGATGGCAAGACCGTGCAGGACTACCCGGTGGCCGACATGATCTTCTCGCCACGCGAGATCGTCTATCGCATCGCCCGCGAGATCCCCCTCTACCCGGGCGACCTGATCGCCTGCGGCACCTCGCTCGGCGCCGTGGTGATGCAGCCCGGCCAGACCATCGAGGTCACCATCGACGGCATCGGCACCCTGCGCAACCGCTTCACCGGCCAAGTCACCAGGTGCGCTCCATCCCCACCTGCTGCATGATCTCGATCGCCAGCTCCTCGATCGAGAGATTGGTGCTGTCGACAAAGGGGATGCGCTCGGCCCGGTAGAGCGCCTCGGCGGCGCTCAGCTCGCGCCGGCACTGGGCCAGGCTGGCGTAGCGCGAGCCGGGCCGGCGCTCCTCGCGGATCTGGTGCAGGCGTTCCGGCGAGATGATCAGCCCGAACAGGCGCTCGCGGTGCGGGCGCAAGGGCTCGGGCAGGCGGCCCTCGAGAAAATCGTCCTCGGTGAGCGGGAAGTTGGCGGCCCTTACCTTGTACTGCATGGCCAGGTACAGACAGGTCGGCGTCTTGCCGCTGCGCGAGACCCCGACCAGGATCAGCTCGGCCGCCTCCAGCCCGCGCAGGCGCGCCCCGTCGTCGTAGGCCAGCGCAAAGTTCACTGCCTCTACGCGCTGATCGTAGTCCTTGTAGTCGGCGATGCCGTGCGCCAGCCCCACGTGCTCGATGCTCGGCTGGTGCAAGGCCTCGCTGAGTGCGGGCAGAAACAGGTCGAAGATGTCGAACACCCGGCCGCGCGAGCGCTTGAGATGCGTTCGCAGGTCCAGGTCCACCAGGCTGGAATACACCAGCGGCCGTCGACCGTCGGCCTCGGCGGCCGCGTCGATCTCGGCCACCACCCGGGCAATCTTGTCCGCATCGTCGCAGAAAGGCCGCACCACGCGTTGCACCGGGGCCTGGTCGAACTGGGTCAGCAGGGTGCGTACCAGGCTCTCGATGGTGATCCCGGTACGGTCGGAGACCAGGAACAGGGTGCTGTGCTCGGGCATGGTGAGATCTCCAGGGGTTTTACCTTTGGCATATTCTGCGACAATCACGCCATGCAAGACAGTAATCTCGACACCCTGCGCCAGCGCCTGGCGGCGCGGCTGCGCAACCATCTGGACCCGGCCTTCGTGCTGGTGCGCGAGGAAGAACGCCGTCCCTACGAGTGCGACGGCCTGCCCGCCTACCGCCATCTGCCGCTGCTCGTGGCGCTGCCGGGCGATATCGAACAGGTGCAGGCGGTGATGCGCATCTGCCACGAGGAGAAGGTCCCCGTCATCGCGCGCGGCGCCGGCACCGGACTGTCCGGTGGCGCCCTGCCACGCGAGGATGCCGTGCTGCTCGGCCTGTCGCGGCTGAATCGTATCCTCGAGGTCGATCCGGACAATCTCTGTGCCCGTGTGCAGCCCGGGGTGCGCAATCTCGCCATCAGCGAAGCGGCACGCCCGTACGGTCTCTACTACGCACCCGATCCTTCCTCGCAGATCGCCTGTACCATCGGTGGCAATGTGGCCGAGAATGCCGGCGGCGTGCACTGCCTGAAATACGGGCTCACGGTGAACAACCTGCTGGCGCTGGAGATCGTCACCGTCGAGGGCGAACGCCTGCGTATCGGCGGCAGCGGACTGGACAGCCCCGGCTACGACCTGCTCGCCCTGCTCACCGGCTCGGAGGGCATGCTCGGTATCGTGGTCGAAGTGACCGTGAAGTTACTGCCCATTCCCGAGCGCACCCAGGTGGCGCTGGCCGCCTTCGACGACGTGGAACAGGCCGGCCAGGCGGTGGCCGACCTGATCGCCGAGGGCATCCTGCCGGCCGGGCTGGAGATGATGGACCGGCCCGCGCTGCGTGCCGCCGAGGACTTCGTGCACGCCGGCTACCCGACCGACGCGGCCGCCATCCTGCTGTGCGAAGTGGATGGCGACAACGACGAGGTCTCCGAGGAGATCGCCCGCGTGCGCCAGCGCCTGCTGGCATCCGGCGCCAGCGAAGTGCGCACCGCGCGCGACGAGGCCGAACGCGCGCGCTTCTGGGCCGGGCGCAAGGCCGCCTTCCCCGCGGCCGGGCGCATCTCGCCCGACTACTACTGCATGGACGGCACCATCCCGCGCAAGCACCTGGCGCGGGTGCTGCGCGAGATCGCCGCCCTGTCCGAGGAATATGGCCTGCGCGCGGCCAATGTCTTCCACGCCGGTGACGGCAATCTGCACCCGCTGATCCTCTACGATGGCAACGCGCCGGGCGAACTCGAACGCGCCGAGGAATTCGGCGGCAAGATCCTCGAACTGTGTGTGGAGGTGGGCGGCACCATCACCGGCGAACACGGCGTGGGGATGGAGAAGATCAACCAGATGTGCGCCCAGTTCCCACCCGAGGAGCTGCAGCTGTTCCATGCCATCAAGGCCGCCTTCGACCCGCACGGCCTGCTCAACCCGGGCAAGGCCATCCCCACCCTCAACCGCTGCGCGGAGTTCGGCGCCATGCACGTCAAGGCCGGCGACCTGCGCTTTCCGCACCTGGAGCGCTTCTGATGACAGACGACCTGACCGACGTGCTGCGTGAGCAGGTGCGCGAGGCCGGGCAGGCCGGCACCGCGCTGCGCATCCGCGGCCACGACAGCAAGGCCTTCTACGGCGACCCCGTGGACGGCCAGCCCCTGGACCTGTCGGCACACCGCGGCATCGTGGACTACGAGCCGACCGAACTGGTGCTCACCGCACGTGCCGGCACCCCGCTGGCCGAGATCGAGGCCCTGCTGGCCGAACAGGGCCAGGTGCTGGCCTTCGAGCCGCCGCACTTCGATGAGCGAGGCACCCTCGGCGGTGCGGTCGCCAGCGGCCTGGCCGGCCCGCGTCGCCCCTGGGGCGGCGCGCCACGCGACCTGGTACTGGGTGTGCGCCTGCTCGACGGCCGCGGTCAGGTGCTGCGCTTCGGCGGGCAGGTGATGAAGAATGTCGCCGGCTACGATGTCTCGCGCCTGATGGCCGGCAGCCTGGGCTCCCTGGGCGTACTGCTCGAGATCTCGCTCAAGGTGCTGCCCGCACCGGCTGAGACGCGCACCCTGCTGCTGGAGCTGCCACGCGAGGCCGCACTGGCACGCCTGCGTGAACTTGCCCGCCAGCCTTGCCCGCTGAGCGGCGCCTGTCATCTCGACGGCCGCCTGTACCTGCGCCTGTCCGGCGCCCACGCCAGCGTGGACGCCTGGACGCGGCGCATCGGCGGCGAGGTACTGGCACCGGGCAACACCTTCTGGGAACGCCTGCGCGACCAGCGGCTCGATTTCTTCGAGCGCCCGGGGCAGACCCTCTGGCGCCTGTCGCTGGCACCCGCCACGCCACGCCTGGCCTGCGAGCGCGACAGCCTGCTCGACTGGGCGGGCGCCCAGCGCTGGGTGTTCACCGACCAGCCGGCCGAAGCCATTCGTGATCAGGTGGCGGCACACGACGGCCATGCCGAGATCTTCCGCCGCGGCGAGGGCGAGACCGCCCCCTTCCAGGTGCTCTCGCCAGGCCTGGTCGCACTGCACCGGCGGCTCAAGGAACGCTTCGATCCGGACGGCATCCTCAACCCCGGGCGGCTGGGCGGCGTCTGCTAGAATCCTGCCCTCTCGACCACTCACCGGAATACCAGGAGTCCACCGTGTCAGCAGAAGAACGTCAGGTAGATGTCGCCATCATCGGGCTGGGCAGCGCCGGCCTCTACACCTTGGGCAAGGTCCGCCCCACCGGCAAGTCCGTGGTGGCCATCGACGGCGGCGAACTGGGTACCACCTGCGCCCGCGTCGGCTGCATGCCCTCGAAGGCCATCATCCAGGTCGCCGAGGACTTCCACCGCCGCGAACTGTATTCGCGCCTCGGCATCGAGGGCGGCGAGCATCTGCGGGTCGACCTGCCCGAGGTCATGGAATACGTGCGCGACCTGCGCGACACCTTCGTGGACCGGGTGCTGTCGAACAGCTCCGACAACTTCCCGGAGGGGCTGCTGATCGAGCAGTACGCGCATTTCGTCGAACCCGACCTGCTGGAGACCGACGACGGCCAGCGCATCCGCGCCAAGGCCATCGTGATCGCCACCGGCTCGCGCCCCATCGTGCCCGAGGCCTGGGCGGAGTTCGCCGACGACATCATCACCACCGACAACTTCTTCGAGCAGGAGACCCTGCCGTCTTCCTGCGCAATGATCGGCCTGGGCGTGATCGGCCTGGAGCTGGGCCAGGCCATGCAGCGGCTGGGCGTGGAGGTGACCGGCATCGACATGGCGCAGACCATCGGCGGCCTGTGCGACCCCGAGGTGGCGAAACAGGCCATCGAGATCGTCGGCAAGCAGATGCCCCTGTGGCTGGGCGCGCCGGCCGAGCTGTCACGTGCCGAGGACGGGCGCATCCGCGTCACCGCGGGCGAACGCAGCGTGGTGGTGGACAAGGTGTTCGCCAGCCTCGGTCGCCAGCCCAATGTGGATCGCCTGAACCTGGCAGCCGCCGGTATCCCGGTGGACGAGCGCGGGGTGCCGGTGTTCGACCGACATACCATGCAGGTTGGCGACCTGCCGATCTTCATCGCCGGCGATGCCGATGCCGAGCGCCCGCTGCTGCACGAGGCCGGCGACGAGGGCCGCATCGCGGGCTACAACGCGGCCCACGAGGGCATCACCGCCTTCCGCCGCAAGACGCCGCTGAACATCGTGTTCTCCGACCCCAACATCGTGCAGGTGGGGGCGCGTTTCAGCGAGCTCGACCCCGAGACCACCGCGATCGGCCAGATGGCCATCCCGCCGGTGGGACGCGCGCTGATCCTGGCCAACAACCGTGGCCTGATCCGCGTGTATGCCGACAAGGCCAGCGGACGCATGCTGGGTGCAGAGATGATCTGTGTACGCGGCGAACACCTGGGCCACCTGCTGGCCTGGTGTATCCAGAAGGAAATGACCGTGGGCGAGATGCTGCAGATGCCCTTCTATCACCCGGTGATGGAAGAAGCCCTGCAGGCCGCGCTGTACGACCTGTACCATAAGGTCGAAGCGAAGAACGACACCCCGGTTCCCGAACTGCAGCCCCTGTAATCCCGAGGGGGAATGTTCGGCCCGGGGACGGTTCGGCCCGAGGACGGGCCTCCTACAGGTGAACATCCCCACCGCAAACATTCGGCCCAGGGACGGGCCTCCTACAGGTGGCAACGGCATCCCCGCCGCGAACATTCGGCTCACAACGGCCGGCGCTGCTCCACCGCGATCACCATGCGCACCAGCTCGGCCAGCGAGCGGGCGTGCATCTTTTCCATCACCCGCGCACGATGCGCCTCGATGGTCTTGGCCGACACGCCCAGGGCGTTGGCGATCTCCTTGTTGGAGCGCCCGTCGGTGACCATCTTCATCACCTCCAGCTCGCGCGGAGTGAGGTGCTCCACCCGCTCGGCGTACTCCGCCACCTGGGCGCTGGTGACCCGGCGTTCCTCTTCCTTTGCCAGGGCGTGACGGATGGCGTCCAGCAGGGTCTCGTCGTTGAAGGGCTTCTCGATGAAGTCCACCGCGCCGGCCTTCATGGCGCGTACCGCCATGGGCACGTCGCCATGTCCGGTGATGATGATGGTCGGCGGCATCATGCGTTCCCTTTCCAGGTACTCGAGCAGGTCCAGCCCGCTCATGCCCGGCATGCGCACGTCCAGCAGCAGGCAACCGAAGCGCCCGGGGTAATGGTCGCGCAGAAAGGCATCGGCCGAGTCGAAGCTCTCGACCCGCATGCCCACCGATTCGATGAGCCACTTGAGCGAGGAACGCATGGCCTCGTCGTCGTCCACGACCCAGACCACGGGTTCGGCGCGCACTGTGCTGTTCATGATGCGAGACTCTCCGGCGTGTCCACGAACAGGGGCAGTTCGATGGTGAAGGTGCTGCCCTCGCCCGGGCAGGACTCGGCAAGGATCTTACCATGGTGATCCTCGATGATCGTCTGGGTGATGGCCAACCCCATGCCCATCCCGGTCTCCTTGGTGGTGAAGAAGGCATCGAACAGGTGCTCCATGTCCTCCGGTGCAATGCCGGTGCCCCTGTCACGCACCGCGACCCGGGCGGTGCCCGAAGGGCCCTGAGTGGTGCGGATCACCAGCCTTCGCTCCAGCGGGGACACCGACTTCATGGCATCCAGCGCATTGCGTACCAGATTGATCAGCGCCTGCTCGATCTGTACCGAATCCACGTACACCATCAGCGGCCCCGGGTGCAGGCGCGTCTCCACGGTGAGCTGCTGCTTGCGCAGATCGTGCGCCAGCAAGGCGCAGACTTCGGTCACCAGGTGATTGAGATCGACCTCGCTGCGTACCCGGTACTGGCGGGTGACCAGGCTGCGCAGGCGCTTGATGATCTCGGCGGCGCGATTGGCCTGGCTGGCGATCTGTGACAGCGCCGAGAGCAGTTCCTCCTTGCCGCCCACGTCCAGGCGCAAGCGACGGGCACAGCCGTTGGCAAAATTGGCGATCGCCGACAGGGGCTGGTTCAGCTCGTGGGCAATGCCGGTGGACATCTCGCCCATGGTGCTCAGGCGCGCCACGTGCACCAGCTCGTCCTGGCGCTGCTGCAGCGCGTCCTCGGCACGGCGCTGGGCGGTGATGTCGCGAGCGTAGATGTTGACATAACCCAGATCGGTCACGGGGGTGAGCAGCAAGGAATAGATGCCCTGTTCGGTGACGATCTCGGTCTCCTGGGTGCGCCCGGTCGCCAGCACCTGTTCGACCTGCTCGCGCCAGTACACCGGCAGGGTCTGCAGGGGACGACACTGCCAATAGTCGAGCAAGGCCTCGCTGGGGGCATTGGCATAGGTGATGACCCCGCGGCTGTTGACCCGCAGGATGGGGATGGGGCTCTCCTCGGGGAAGGCCGCCAGGGCACGGATCTCGGCCTCGCGCTGCTTGCGTTCGGAGATGTCGCGCAGATAGACGGTGAACAGCAGACGCTGGTCCAGCTCGATCGGCTTGATGACCACCTCCATGGCACGCCGTGCCTCCTCGCCATCGACCGTGGTCAGCTCGACCTGGATGGAAGAACGGATCTGCTCGGGCGATTCGCGCAGGCGCATGACGAGGCACTGGAAATACTGCCCCGAGGGTTCATCGAACACCAGGCTGGCCAGCTGGCGCCCACGTGCCTGCTCCAGGGTACGCCCGAACACCTGCTGGGCGGTGGGGTTGAAATCGATGATCTTGCCCTCGGCGTCCACGGTGACGATGGCATCCACCGAGGCTTCCATGACGCCGATACGCAGGGCCTCGAGCTGGCGCAGCTCGTGCTCGTGCCGCGAGCGGGTCTCCTCGCGCGCCTTGAGCACCAATTCGATCACGTCGTGAATGCGGTCCTCGAGCTGGATCAAGCGGTTACCCGAGGGATGCAGCGGCGCCAGTCGTCCGCCCAGCGCGCGTTGCGCGAAGTCCTGGAGCCTCCGCAGGGAGTGGTTGATCCGACTCGACAGGAACACGAACAGCAGCACGAACAGGCCGACGATGACCGCCGCCCCGATGGCCCGCTGGCGCCGTTCCAGGTCGAGAATGGCCTGCCCGGTCCCGCGGTACAGGGCGCGCGGCACCAGGGTGCCGAACAGCATGTTGAGATCGGAATCGTCGTAATCGAAGAAGGACTGGGTGGTCAGTACATAGTCCGGGCGCAGGGCGTCCACCGGCGTACCGGCCTCGACCTCCAGCGGGTTGCTGCTCGAGAGGATGACCTGGGCATCGGCATCCATGATCGCGGTGATGGCGCGCTCCGAGACCGCGGACTGCTGCGAGGCCGCCAGGAAGGCGCTGTCCAGCGGCACCAGCAGCACCAGCGAACCGTCGACCTGGTGTCCGGCATCGCGGATGGGCTCGGACACCACCAGGCAGGGCTCACCATCGATCAGGGTGAGCAGGGCACGCTGTTCGCTGGCCGCCAGGTAGTTCGCCGGCTCGTGACTGAACGCCTGTGGCAGCGGCTCCTCGGTGACGAAATAGACCTCGCGCACCCGCCCCTCGGTATCCATCAGCAACATGTGGCTCGGCTGGGCCACCTCGGAGATGATGCGTTCTCGCGGCAGCCAGGGCGGGCGGTGCCCGTGATACACGCGCCGCACGCCCTGTCCATCGGGCCAGACCGGGGAATCCAGGTAGGCCGCCATGCGCCGGTGATTGGCCAGCAGACGGGCCAGGAAGACGTAACTGCGACGGTGTTCCTCGAAACGGATCAGGGATTCGCGCGCCAGCTGGTGCAACTGATTGTCGAGCACCCCCTCGAAGATCTCGCTGAGTGCCGCGCTCTGCTGGCGATCGATCGCCACCCAGGCCAGGACACCCACGGCCAGGCCCAGTACCAGCGCGGCGGCCGGCAGAGGGACATGGCGCCAGAAATTGCGCCAGCGCGATCTCTCCTTGACGGGCATGCGGCGCATTATCACATGCGCCCTCCGGGAGCGCTGGAGATCGCCTCGGTATCAGAAAACGGCCAGCAAGGCCTCTTTGCCCTCGACAGACGTGGCCTCGTCCGCCAGCAGTTCGCGCAACCGGCGGATGCAGGAGTCTTCCACCTTGGCGAAACGCACGCCGAAGCCCTCGGCATCCTGGTGTACCACCACGCCACTGACCTCGCAACAGGCCTGCCGTGCCCCACTCCCGCCTTGCAGGGTAAGCGTGACCGGCACATCGATGCACATATTGACATTGGGGGTGCGCACATAGAGGCCATCGGCACTCAAATTCTCCACCGCGCCACGAAACAGCCCAAAGCGTGGACAGCTCACCACCGCATACAGGCGGACCGGATGACGGGATTGCTTCCTTCTCTCCATGAGTTCCTCCTGAAATCGCTGCAATGCGCCTCTTCTTGTAGAGGCTTCTCCGGTTCACCGGCACGACGGGTGGCAGCCAGAATGAACAGCCACGGCCCCGGTTCGATCGCCAACGCGCGGGAATCTTCGGGGCAGTCGCTGATGAATACCGATTATGGGAAAATACGCACGAATTGAAATTCGTATGACCCCGTATCCCTTCGGTAAAAACCCTGAGAAGTCCCGCCATGTCCGTGCCACTCGAACAGGCCAGTCGCCCCGGACTGCTGCGGCGTCTGGCGGCCATTTTCTATGATGCCTGGCTGATCCTGGCGCTGTGGCTGGTCGGCGCGGCGGTCGATGCCGCCATCCGCGCGGCACTGGGTGGCCACCCGGGCGAGGGGACGCACTGGCTGCTCCAGCTCTACCTGCTGGCCACACCGGTCGTCTTCTATTGCGGCTTCTGGACTCACGGCGGCCAGACCCTGGGCATGCGCGCCTGGCGGTTGCGCGTGGTCGGCCCCGACGGCGGCCGCATCGGGCTGCGCCAGGCCCTGCTGCGCTGCCTGGCCGCCCTGCTCTCCTGGCTGGCACTGGGCCTGGGCTATCTCTGGGCGCTGTTCGACCGGGATCACGCCACCTGGCACGACCGCCTGTCGGACACCTGGCTGGTGATGACCCGCAAGGACACCTGAACTCGAGGAACCACTGAACAAGTCGTGAAACCTGATCTCATCGCTCCGAGTTGATACAGGGATTCCTCACCGCACCTGCCGCAACAGCCACAAGGCCAGCACCAGAAAGACACCGGCCGGCACCACCGCCGTGAACGCCGGGTCTATCTGGTAGACCACCGCCACATACGACAGGGCCCGGGTGAGCAGGAAGAACACCGCGCCCACCACCGCACCCAAAAAGATGCGCTGCCCCACCCCCACGTTGCGTCCCGCCCGCAGTACGAAGGGCACGGCAAGAAACAGCATCGCCAGGGTGGCGAAGGGATTGACGACCTTCATCCAGAAGGCCACTTCGTAGTCGATGGCCGACTGGGCGTTCTCGCGCATGAAGGCAATGTAGTCGGCCAGCTCCCACAGCGGCAGCATGGTGGGACGGATCACCACGGCACTCAGCAGGGCCGGGTCCAGGGGCGAGTCCCAGCGCGCCGAGGCCAGGGAACGGACCTTCACGCCGCCCTCGTCCAGTTCACTCTGCGCGATATCCCGCAGTACCCAGTGATCGGCCTCGTAGTCCGCGCGCGCGGCATGGGTGGTCAGACGCAACCGATCCTCACCGTCGAACTCGTAGATGGTGATGTCGCGCAAGTGCCGGCCATCGCCCAGGGAACGGATATTGATGAAGGCCTGTTCGTCCCGTGCCCAGAAACCATAACGGCTGGCCAGGGTCTGTTGGCCCAGCAGCTTGTCGGCACGCAGTTCCCGAGCATACTGTGCGGCCGGTGGCGCCAGCAGTTCGCCGAAGACGAACGCCACCAGCATCATCAGCACGCCCACCTTGAGCACGGCCAGCATGATGTGTCTCAGCGAGAAGCCCGCGGCACGCATCGCCACCAGCTCGCTGCGCGCCGCCAGCCCGCCCAGGCCGAGCAGGCTGCCGAGCAGCGCGGACACGGGAAAGACCTCGAACAGATAGCGTGGCGCGGTGAGCAGGGCCACCAGCAGGGCATCGCTCATGGTATAGCCACCGCGGCTGACCTGATCCAGCTCCTCGACCAGATTGACGAAGGAGAGCAGGATCACCAGCACCAGGATGGTCATGGCGGTGGCGCGCGCGATGGCCCAACCGATATAGCGATCGAGAATACCGAACATCATGCCGCCCGTCGCTCACGCCAGCGTCGTAACCGACCGGCCAGCCAGAAGGAATCGGCGAACACCACCAGACCGCCGATGCCGACCATCACCAGTGCCACCCACCACATGCCCAGCCAGGCCGGCAGCACACCCAGCTCCATCCAGCGCTCGGCCACGCGCTGCAGGTTCAGAAAGATGAAATACACCAGTACCGCCAGCCCCACCCGGCCATAGACATCGCCACGCGGCCGGGTACGTGCCAGCGGCACCGCCAGCAGGGCGAACACCAGCACACCGGTCGGCACCGACAGGCGATACTGGATCTCGGCACGGGCCGGCAGGCTGTCGTCATTCCAGAGATCCCGGGTCGCACGCGCGCCCACCCGCAAACGCCCCTGCCCCAGATCGAGCCGCGGCAGGCGCAGGGCATATTCGCCAAAGTTCGCCACCGTATAGTCCGCCTGCCCCGGTCGCCCTTCGTAACGACGACCATCGGTCAGTATCACGAAGCGATCGCCACTGACCTCGTCGAATGCCTGGTAGGCCTCCCGGGCGACCACGATACCGGAGCGTCCGTGCTGGCGGTCCTGCACGAACACGCCTTGCAGGCGGCGGCCATCGTCCGACATGCCCCGGGTATAGATCACCAGCTGCCCCTGGTCGAAATCGTTGAAGCGACCGGGGCGGATACCGCCGATATCCAGCACGTCGCGTTGCGCGAGCTTGATCCGTTCGATGGCGGCATTGGCCCAGGGCAGGCCCGCGAACGACAAGACGGCGGTCAGCAGCGCCAATGGCAGGGCCAGCAACAGGACCGACCGATAGAGCCGCGCCGACCCCACGCCAGCGGCCTGCAAGGCCACCATCTCACCGTCACGGTACATGCCGCCCAGTACCCACAGCAGGGAAAAGAAGAAGGCCGGCGGCAACAGCACGCCCAGCACCTTGATCGCCTGCAGCCCGAGCAGGGTCAACAGCACCTGCGGGCTGATATTGCCCGCCGCGGCCTTGCCCAGCAGCTTGACGAAATGGCTGGCCAGCAATACCAGCATCAGGATCAGCAAGGTGACCAGCAATGCCTTGAGCACCTCGCGTATCAGCAATCTGTCGATGAGGGTCACCGGACCTCCTGGCGGGTATCGCGCCGGGACCGCTCCGGGCCGGCCTTTGCTACACTCAGTCCTCTGTCGCCCCACAGCGGGCGTCGCTGCGCGGCATGCTAGCAAATCGGCGCCGGTCACGCCTCGGCGGGCGCGCCGGACCACCGTCACCAAGAGGATTCCGATGAAGTACAACAGCAAGCACGTCCCGGTCACCGATCTCAAGACCCCCTGCCTGATCGTCGGTGTGCATGAACGCCACCGCGCCAGCACGGCCTTCGATACGCTGGACCAGGCCAGCGGCGGTCTGCTGCGCCACATCCTGCGCAAGGGTGATTTCCACGGCAAAACGGGCGAAACCCTGCTGCTCTATCAGGTCGAGGGCATCGCCGCGGCGCGCATCGTGCTGCTCGGCCTGGGACGGCAGAAGGACTTCTCGGCCCGGGTCTTCGGCGAGGCGCTGCGCAAGGCCATCCCCGCGCTGGACCAGGCGAACATCGGTTCCCTTGCCATCTGCCTGCCGGATGGCGAAGACGGTTATGCACTGGTGCGCGAGGCCATCGCCGGCATCGACAGCGCGGTGTACCGCTTCGACCAGTGCAAGAGCAGCGTCGAAAAGCCGTCCAAGCCACTGCGCCAGGCGACCTTCGTCACCGACGACCGGCGTCATCTGAAGCGCCTGCAAAAGGCCTGCAGCCATGGCCAGGCCATCGCCAACGGCAGCCGGCTGGCACGCGACCTGGGCAACCTGCCAGGCAATATCTGCACCCCCAGCTACCTGGCCGAGCAGGCACGCAAGCTGGCACGTGGCCAGCGCAAGCTGAAGGTCACCGTGCTCGAAGAGAAGGACATGGAAAAGCTGGGCATGGGCGCCCTGCTCTCGGTATCGCGCGGCAGCCACCAGCCGGCCAAGCTCATCGTCATGGAATACCGGGGGGGCAAACCCGGCAGCAAGCCCGTGGCCCTGGTCGGCAAGGGCCTGACCTTCGACGCCGGCGGTATCTCCATCAAGCCGGCACAGGCCATGGACGAGATGAAATACGACATGTGCGGCGGCGCCAGCGTGTTCGGCACCCTCGCCGCCTGCCTGGAACTGGATCTGCCGATCAACGTGGTCGGCGTGGTGCCCGCGTCGGAGAACCTGCCCGACGGCAACGCCAACAAGCCGGGCGACATCGTGACCACCCTGTCCGGACAGACCGTGGAAGTGCTCAACACCGACGCCGAGGGCCGCCTGATCCTGTGCGACGCGCTGACCTACACCGAGCGCTTCGAACCGGCGGCAGTGATCGACATCGCCACGCTGACCGGGGCCTGCATCATCGCCCTGGGCCACCACGCCAGCGGATTGATGGCCAACGACGACCGCCTGGCCGAGGAGATCACCCGCGCCGGCGAGGCCGCCAACGACCGTGTCTGGCGCCTGCCGCTGTGGGACGACTACCAGCAACAGCTCGACTCCAACTTCGCCGACATGGCCAATATCGGTGGTCGCGCCGCGGGCACCATCACCGCCGCCTGCTTCCTCTCGCGCTTCACGAAGTCCTTCAAGTGGGCGCACCTGGATATCGCCGGCACGGCCTGGGTCTCGGGCAACGACAAGGGGGCCACCGGGCGTCCTGTCCCCCTGTTGACCCAATTCCTCATGAAACGCTGTAAAGTCGTCGATTGATGATCTATGCTTTGGACGCCCAATAGAAACGAGCGACCACGTCACGGGACGGAAAAGTGACCAGAGTCGACTTCTACGTGCTCGCCGAAGGCGGCCGCGGCAACCGCCACGTGCTGGCTTGCCGGGTCGCCGACAAGGCCCGCCGGGCCGGGCATCGCGTGGTGATCCACGCGCCGTCGCCCGAGGAGGCGCGGCACATGGACCGCCTGCTCTGGACCTTCCAGGAGCAGAGCTTCGTGCCACACGGCTTGCTGGGGGAGGCCGACCCCGCCTGCAATCCGATCCTCATCGGAGATGCAGCGCAAGCCACCGAGGAACACGATGTCCTCATCAACCTGGCCAGGGAGGTGCCGACATTCTTCAGCCGCTTCCAGCGCCTGGCAGAATGTGTAGACAACGAACAGGCCGTGCGCGAGGCGAGCCGCCAGCGGTATCGTTTCTATCGGGACAGGGGCTATCCCCTGCAGATGCACGAGATTGCCTAAGGAGCAGAGAGGGCAATATGTTGAACAAGAAGCATATTCCGATGATCAGGAATGTTCTGGGGGACAGCAGGGAAGTGATGGAGAACGAGGAAGCCGGGGAAGAAGTCCTGCTCGACCCGGCGCGTGCCGAGGCACTGGCCCAGTCATTGGAGCAACAGCTCTACCCCATCATCAAGGAGGCCATCCGCGATGCGGTCAGGGACAGCGCCCGCCGTCTGGCCCGTGACCTGCGGCATCGACTGGAGAACGAGCTGTCACTGATGATCCGCGAAGCCGTGGACGAGGCCATCCACAGCGAACACACCAGTCAGCGACGCGACTGAGCACTCGTACCGCCCGCCGGCGGCCACCACCCCCCCAGCAGCAGCCGTGCCAGCACCAGGGCGGTTGCCAGCACGACCGGGTAGCCGAACAGGACATCGCTGAGGAAGTGCGCGCCCTGGACCAGGCGCCCCAGGCCGACCAGCAGACCGATCACACCGCCCCACCACAGCCAGCGACGGTCGCCGAACACCCAGGCAAAAGCCAGGAACCAGAACCCCATGGCGGCGTGTCCACTGACGAAGGAGCAGTTCGAGGCGCACTGATCCGCCGGCTCGAACGCCGGGGTGAACGCACGCTCGCCACCGAACGCCGCCACCGTGGCCGGCCGTGCCCGCCCGGATTCGGCCTTGAATACCTCGTTGACCAGCAACCCCGGCCCGATCGCCAGCACCAGGAACAGGAACAGCAGGCGGCGCCGCAGGCCGGCCTCTGCCCTGCCCCGCCACCACCAGCTGGCGACAAACAGCCACACCAGCACCGGTACTGCCACATAGGGCAAGTCACGAAACAGCGCGTAACTCCACTGCACGGGCGCGAGTTCCCGCAGGAAGAAGCCCTCCCGCGCATCCCAGAACCAGCCGCTGACCGTCAGGTCGATGACCGGCACCTGCCAGAACAGCAGTTGCAGGGCCAGCAGGGCCGGGATCGGCCAGAACCGCAACAGCCACTTCATGGCGAGGCATACCCCCGAAAACCGGTGAGACGATAGACATACAGACGCCGGACCAGGTCCGGATAGACCCCGACCCGCAGGATGGCGACCAGCTCGCCCTGCGCAAAGCGCGACAGCACGCCATCATCCAGCGCCCGGCGGCTCACGAACAGGTATTCGTCGTCTGCATGATCGGCGATGTCGTCATGCAGGTCGTACTGGTGATGCCAACGGCGCGCCGGGTTCCACGAGCGCAACACCGGCGGACGCCCATCCAGGCGCGCATGATACCCCAGCAGGGCCAGCAGCTTGCGCGAATCGGACAACAACGCCGCGCGCGGATAACGCCAGCGCACCTCCGCCAGTTGCGCCCCCAGCTCGCGCCAGCCCAGGCGCTTGAAATAGGGGTCGGTCTGGCGCGTGAGCTGCACGCCGAGCACATCTGCCAGGGCGTGATAGTGATAGAGACCAGCCACCAGCAGCAGGTTCAGGCCGATGGCAGCGAACAGCCAGCGCCGCGCGTGGGCCAGCAACCAGTGCACCGCCACCAGGCTGAGGCCGATATAGGCCGGCGCCGCCCAGTTGAGATTGGCCTCGTGCCGCCAGGCCTGGTAGCTCACCAATCCGAGTAGCGGCAGCGAGGCGAGCAGGAGCAAACGGGCCGCCGGTTCACGCCACAAGGCAGGCCGCCCGATCCACCATGGCAGGGACAGCGCCAGCAAGGGACCAAAGGCCCCGACCTGCCCCAACAGGTATTCGCCCAGGTTGCCCCAGTCGCCGGCCCGGGGGATCGCCACGGTGATATGGCGGGTATGGTCCACGGTCACCCAGTCGTGGGTCGCCAGCCACCACAGGTTGGGCGACCAGACCAGCACCGCGACCCCGAGACCCGCCCACAGCCGGGGCGAGAGCATCAGCGAGCGCCAGCGCGCATCGGCCAGCAGGGCCAGGACCAGCCCCACCGCCAGGGCCCCGATGGTGTACTTGGAGAGCAGGCCCAGCCCGGCCATCGTCCCGGTGAACAGCCACCAGCGCAGCGCATCGCGCTCGACCGCACGCACGAAACCATAGAGGGTAGCGGCCCAGAAGCACATCAGCGGTGCATCGGTACTGGCGAACACCGACAGCACCCCGACCAGCGGCAGCGACTGGAAGGTGATCGCAGCCCAGGCGCCGGTGCGTGCATCGAACAGGCGCGCACCGATGCCATACACGAACAGGGCTGCGACAGCGTGGAAGAACACCGCGACCGACTTGATCACCGCCGGCCCGTCGCCCAGTAGGCTCGTTACCCCGGCCAGCACCCAAGTCAGCAAGGGCGGCTTGGAAAAATACCCCGCCTCCAGGTGGCGCGCCCAGTCCAGATAGTAGGCCTCTTCCACATCCAGCGGAATGTCGCCCCAGAGCAGCACCGCCAGGCGGTACAGGGCCAGCCCCCAGACCCCCCACCAGGCCAAGCGCAGCCAGAACACCCTGTCCCCTGCCCCGCTCATCGACGATCCGACAGGTAATCCAGCACGAACTGTGCTGCCATGGCGAATACCAGCGGCCAGATCAACCAGTCGGCAGACGGGTTGCCCGCATCGGACAACAACAGCACCGGCAGGGCCCCGAGCGGCAACAGCAGCAGCGCGAGATGCACGCGCGGACGCAGGCCGGCCCGCCAGTGCAGGCTGAGCCAGCTGCCCGTTGCTGCGGCCAGCATGCCGCCATAGGCGCCGGCCAGTACATCCTGCGGCCAGTGCACGCCCAGCGCCACCCGACTCAGACCCACCAGAGTGGCCGCCAGCAAGGCCGCGGCCCGTTCACGCCCGCTGCGTGCACAAGCCGCGAGCACACCAAAGAACACGAAGGCCGAAGTGGTATGGCCCGAGGGAAAGCTGTGCGAATGCAGCACCGGGCCGATCACCTTCAGTGCCTCCGGCGGCAGCACCGCGGGGGGACGCAGGGCATCCACGAGGTGCTTGAGACCGCGGCTGTAGAGCGCGCCCAGCAGCGCGGCCAGCACCATGGCCCAGAACAGCTCGGGCCGCCGGCGCGCGAACAACAGGGTGAGCGCCAGCAGCACCCGCTCGTCACCAAAACGGGTGATCGTCGCCCAGACGGCATCGGGCAACAGGGTACCGAGCCCAGCATGCAATGTGGAGAAACCGGCGTGATAGCCCCCGGCGAGGGCCAGCAGGATACCCAACCAGGCCGCAACACTGGCCAACAGCAACAGGGTATCGATCCCTGCCGGCGAACAGCGCCGCTGGCGCTCGCGCGCCCATTGCATCACCGATGCCAGTCGCGTGCCTGCTTCAGCCATCGCCGGCCTCCGGCGCCTCGATGGCGACCAGCACCGCCGGGCCTTGGCGGAACACCACGCGCCGCTCCCACGGCAACGGCAGGGCGAGGAAGTCGTCCAGCTTGTCGATCCGCAGGTAAACCCACTGTCCCGGGCGTAACGCGGCCGGATCGCGTAACTTCGGGATCACCTGCTGCGCATAGACGCTCACGCTGGGCTGATGAACACGGTAGAAGACCACGGACTGGCCGTGCGCGCGGGCGAACAGCGCGGCGGCACGGGGACCGTCCTGCAACACCCCCATCACTCCCGGCAGCACGATGAAGGCCACGACTGCCCCCTGCACAAAACCGGCCAGCACCAGGCGCTGCCAGACCGGCAGGCGCAACAGGGCCACCCCTGTCAGCAGTATCAACGCCCCGCTCGACAGCCATTGTGGCATGCCCGAGAAACGCGCCGCGCCCTCGCGGAACAGGGTCAGCTCGTAGAGCCGGTCGGCCTGCCCCGCCGCCCATTCCAGGGCCTGCGGCAGCAGGGCAAACAGCGCCATCAGGACGAAGACCGGCAGGAAGTGCAGCCAGGCCCGGCGCAGATCGTTCCGGTAGCGGGCCATGGGAATCAGCACACCGATGATGCCGTACAGCAGGTAATGCGGCAGCTTGGTCGCCGAGAAGGAGAAGAACAGTAGTACGCAGAAGAACCACAGCCAGGCGAAACGATCCAGGGGATCCCGCCGGGCCTCGGGCAACCGTCGCAACGTGGCGAGCAGCCAGCCGGCGAAGGGCATCACCACCAACGGGGCCACCGCCACGAAGTACAACAGGCTGCCGCCGTGCCCCTCCATCGCCCCGTTGTAGCGATCGAGGTTGTGATGCAGGTAGAAGCCCTCGAAGAAGGCCCAGCCGGTATCCAGGTAGACGGCGATGTGCCAGGGCAGCACGATCGCCAGGAACAGCGCGATGCCCGGCCAGTGGAACACCGCGCGCAACCAGTCGCGCCAGCTCCCCAGACTGGCATAGAACAGCCCGCTGACCAGCAGCGGAAAGAACACTGCCACCGGCCCCTTGGTGAGAAAACCCAGCCCCAGCCACAGGAAGATGCGCAGGTGCAGGCCACGCGCAGGCTGTTTCCAGTAGCGGTAGATGTCGAACATCGCCAGCGCGAGGAACAGATTGAGCAGCGCATCGGCCACCGCCGCGCGCGCAATCAGCCCCACGTACAACGACAGTGACAGCAGCAGGGCTGCCACGATGGCTGTCTCGCGATCGACCTGCCGGCGCACGAAGGCGAACAGCGCCCATACCCAGGCCAGGGCGGCCAACACCGAGGGCAGGCGCAGGGCGAACTCGTTGAGGCCGAACAGCTGCACCGAGGCCGCCTGCAACCAGTAGATGAGGATGGGCTTGTCGTGCCGTGGCGCGCCGTTGAGGTAGATGGAGGTGTAATTGCCCGAGGCCAGCATCTCGCGCGTGGCCTCGGTGAAGGCACCCTCGTCCAGGTCGTACAGCGGCGCCGACCAGAAGCCCCAGACCATCAGCACCAGCGCCAGGGCCAGCGCCAGCGGGCTGGTGGAAAACCGCGACAGGATCCGCGCCATCAGTCCCCAGCCACCGTTGCACCCTCACCCGGTGCGTGCCAGCCTGCCTCGTCACCGTCCATCTCGAGGATGTGGTAGGCGCGCCCGCCACCGCTCTCGAAGAAGGTGCGCGAGAGCATCTCGGCCATCACCCCGGTGGTGAGCATCTGGATGGACATCATCAGCAGCAGTACCGAGACGATCAGCAACGGTCGCCCGGCGATGGATTCGCCGAGCACGAACTTGACGAAGCCCAGCCAGGCCATGCCGGCACCGCCCAGGGCACCGAAGGCCAGGCCGATGGAACCGAAGAAATGCCCCGGACGCGCGCGGAAGCGCAGGAAGAAGAACACCGTGAGCAGGTCCACGATCACCCGAAAGGTGCGCGACAGGCCGTACTTGGAACTGCCGAAGCGCCGCGCCTGGTGGGTGACCACCGTCTCGCCGATGCGCCGTGGCGAGGTCACGCCCGCCACCCACACCGGGATGAAGCGATGCATCTCGCCGAACAGCTTGACCCGCTGGATCACCTCGGCCCGATACACCTTGAGGCTGCAACCATAGTCGTGCAGATCGACCCCGGTCACGCGCGCGATCAGGCGGTTGGCCACGCGCGAGAAGAACTTGCGTACCTCGTCGTCGTGGCGTTCGCGGCGCCAGCCCTGCAACAGGTCGAGATCACGCTCGTGCAACTCCTCGAGCATGCGCGGGATGTCCGCCGGGTCGTTCTGCAGATCGCCATCGAGGGTGGCGATGTAGCGCCCGCGCGCGCAATTGATGCCCGCCTGCATGGCCGCGGTCTGGCCGAAGTTGCGGCGCATGCGGATGATGCGCACATGATCACCGTATTGCCGCTGCGCCTCGCGCAGGCGCTCGACCGTGCGGTCGGCACTGCCGTCGTCCACGCAGATGAGTTCCCAGGGGCCGGGATAGTCGGCCAATCCCTCATGGACCCGTGCCACCAGTGGCAGGACGCTGTCCTCTTCCTGGTAGAGCGGGATCACCACCGAAAGCGAATCGTTCTCTTGCATGGCTACCTGGTCCAACAGCGACTGTGGAAACGCAAAAAGGGGCCGCCAGGCCCCTTCTTGCGGAGCGGCGGGACTCTCAGCCCTCGCCGTCCTGCACGGCCTTCATGCTCAGGCGGATGCGCCCCTGCTTGTCCACCTCGAGCACCTTGACCTTGACCACCTGGCCCTCGGAGAGTTCATCGGCCACGTTGGCCACGCGCTCCTCCGAGATCTGCGAGATGTGCACCAGGCCGTCCTTGCCGGGCAGGATGTTGACGAAGGCGCCAAAATCCATCAAGCGCACCACCTTGCCCTCGTAGACCTTGCCCACCTCGATATCCGCGGTGATCTGCTCGACGCGGCGGCGCGCCTCGTCACCGGCGGCCTTGTCCACCGAGAAGATCTTGACCGTGCCATCGTCGGAGATGTCGACGGTGGCGCCGGTCTCCTCGGTGATGGAGCGGATGGTCGCGCCCCCCTTGCCGATCACGTCGCGGATCTTCTCGGGGTTGATCTTGAACGAGACGATGCGCGGTGCGTGCTCGGACATCTCCTCGCGCGGCGCCGAGATGGCCTTGTTCATCTCGCCGAGGATGTGCAGCCGGCCTTCCTTCGCCTGCTCCAGCGCGATCTGCATGATCTCGCGGGTGATGCCGTTGATCTTGATGTCCATCTGCAGGGCATTGATGCCCCGCTCGGTACCGGCCACCTTGAAGTCCATGTCACCGAGGTGATCCTCGTCACCCAGGATGTCGGTGAGCACGGCGAAGCGGTCGCCTTCCTTGATCAGGCCCATGGCCACACCGGCCACCGGCGCCTTCAGCGGCACACCGGCGTCCATCAGCGACAGGCTGGTGCCACACACCGAGGCCATCGACGAGGAGCCGTTGGACTCGGTGATCTCGGAGACCACGCGGATCGAGTACGGGAACTCCTCCATGCTCGGCATCACCGCCAGCACGCCCCGCTTGGCCAGGCGGCCGTGGCCGATCTCGCGGCGCTTGGGGCTGCCGACGCGGCCGGTCTCGCCCACGCAGAAGGGCGGGAAGTTGTAATGCAGCATGAACGGCTCCTTGTAGGAACCACTGAGCGCGTCGATGATCTGCGAATCGCGCTCGGTGCCCAGGGTGGTGACCACCAGGGCCTGGGTCTCACCGCGGGTGAACAGCGCCGAGCCATGGGTGCGCGGCAACACCCGGGTACGGATGTTGATCGGCCGCACCGTGCGGGTATCGCGACCATCGATACGCGGCTCCCCGGCGAGGATGCGGCCCCGCACGATCTGCTTCTTGAGCTTTTCGATGACCTCGCTCACCTCGGCCTCGTCGAACTCCGGCTCCTCGCCGCCACAGAGTTTCTCCTTCGCCTCGGCCTTGGCCGCGTCGATGGCGGCATAGCGCTCCATCTTGTCGGCGATCTGGTAGGCGGCGCGCAGCTGTTCGCCGATGGCGGCCTCGACGGCCTCGACCAGCGCGGTGTTCTCGGGCTTCTCGGGGACTTCCATGCGCGGCTTGCCGGCATCACGCGCCAGTGCCTCGATGGCCTCGATGGCCACCTGCATCTGCTCGTGGCCGAACAGCACGGCACCGAGCATGACCTCCTCGGACAACTCGCGGGCCTCGGACTCCACCATCAGCACCGCCTCTTTCGTACCGGCGACCACCAGGTCCAGGTCACTGATGTCACACAGGCCGGTCTTGGGCTGGTTGAGCAGGTACTGACCGTCCTTGTAGCCGACGCGCGCCGCGCCGATGGGGCCTTCGAAGGGCAGCCCCGAGATGGCCAGCGCCGCCGAGGTGCCGATCAGCGAGGGGATCTCCGGATCGACCGCCGGGTTCAGCGACATCACGGTGCAGATCACCTGCACCTCGTTGGTGAACCCCTTGGGGAACAGCGGACGAATCGGCCGGTCGATCAGACGCGCGGTCAGGATCTCCTTCTCGGAAGGACGTCCCTCACGACGGAAAAAGCCGCCGGGGATGATGCCGGCGGCGTAGGTCTTTTCCTGGTAGTCGACGGTCAGCGGAAAGAAGTCGCGCTCGACCGAGGCGTTCTTCTCGTACACCACGGTGCACAGCACCACGGTATCGCCCATGTTGACCATCACCGCACCGTCGGCCTGACGGGCGATCTCGCCGGTCTCGAGCACGACCTTGTAGTCGCCGTATTGGAACTCTTTTCTGACAAGACTCACGTGGAAATCCTCAACCTTGCTGTAATGCCGCGGGTCAGCGGCGTAGTCCCAGTCGCTTGATCAGATCGCGGTAGGCTTCCACGTCCTTCGACTTGAGGTAGTCCAGCAGCTTGCGGCGCTGGTTGACCAGGCGCACCAGACCCTGACGAGAGTGGTGGTCCTTCTTGTGCTGCTGGAAGTGCGGGGTGAGATCCGCGATGCGCGCGGTCAGCAGCGCCACCTGCACCTCGGTGGAACCCGTGTCCTTGGGGCCCTTGCCATATTCCGCGATGATCGCGGCCTTCTGTTCTGCAGTTATTGCCATGACATCTCTCCTGTCATCGATGGCCTTGCGGAAGACGCAGTCTTCAGGGGGCCCCGACAATGACTTCAGGCGACCCCGGCCGTTTAACGAAATGAAGGAACCCGTCTGTCGGATTCCCGTGAAAGGGCGGCATTTTGCCGCAAAACCCGTGAAAAGTCAGCCGTTGCCGGCCAGCAGCCTTTTCGGCGCAATACGCCCGTCGTCCAGCACCAGGCCAACGCCAATGAAGCGGTCCGGCTCCTCGTAGAGGCGTACCCAACCCTCGGTGGGTGCACGCGGTACCACCACCGGCTGGCCCATCTTGAGGTAGTAGCTGGCGTCGGCATTCAGATGCACCGCCGGCCAGTCGCTCAAGGCCGTATCCACCGGCAGCAGCAGGGCATCGAGCGCCGCATTGCCCTCGGCCGCGGCCTGTTCGACCTGTGCCATGCTCACCATGGGGTGCCCGGCATAGGGCCCCACCCCGCTGCGCCGCAACGCCACGACATGCGCGCCACAGCCCAGGGCCTCACCGATGTCTTCAGCCAGGGTGCGCACATAGGTACCCTTGGAGCAGTGCACGTACAGGTCGAATTCCTCGCCCTCGAGCTCGCCCAGACGCATGGCGTGGATGGTGATCTCGCGCGGCTCGCGCTCCACCTCGATGCCTTCGCGCGCCAGCTTGTACAGGCGCTCGCCCTTGTGCTTCACGGCCGAATACATGGGCGGCACCTGCGCGATCACGCCGGTGAAGCGTGGCAGCACCGCCTCGATCTGCTCGCGCCCGATGCCCTCCACCGGGCGCCGCTCCAGCACCTCGCCCTCGGCATCGCCGGTGGTCGTCGTCTCGCCCAGCCGCACCCGCACCTCGTAGTGCTTGTCGGCGTCCAGCAGAAAGGCCGAGAGACGGGTCGCGATGCCGAAACACAGCGGTAACAGGCCCGAGGCCAGTGGATCCAGGCTGCCGGTATGCCCCGCCTTCTGCGCATGAAACAGGTGCTTGACCCGCTGCAGGGCATCGTTGGACGAGATGCCCACCGGCTTGTCGAGCAACAGGATGCCGTTTACCGCACGGCCGCGCGGACGCCTGCGTCGTCCCATGGCTCAGTCCTCTTCGTTGCCTTCCGGGCCGTCCGCGTCCCGGTCGCTGCTGGAGGCCACCGCCTGTTCGATCAACGAGGACAGGCGCATGCCGCGCTCCAGCGAATGGTCATACTGAAAATGCAAGGCGGGAATGGTGCGCAGGATGACCCGCCCACCCAACTGCTTGCGCAGAAAGCCGGCCGCCCGGTTCAATGCCTGCTCGGTCTTGCGCGCCTGATCACGGTCGAGCACCGTGAAGTACACCTTGGCGTGCGCCAGGTCGCGCGTCACCCGCACCTCCTGGACGGTGACCTGATTGAGGCGCGGGTCGCGCACCTCGTCACGCAGGATCAGGGCCAGCTCACGATGCAGCTCGGCGCCGACCCGTTCCTCCCGGCCGAAGTCCCGTCTCGCCATCGTCGTCTCAGATCTCACGCGCCACTTCGTAGCGCTCGTAGACCTCGATCTGGTCACCCACCTTCACATCGTTGTAGTTCTTCACACCGATACCGCACTCCATGCCGGCCTTGACCTCGTTGACATCGTCCTTGAAGCGGCGCAGCGATTCGAGCTCGCCCTCGTAGATGACCACATTGTCACGCAGCACGCGGATGGGGTTGTGACGCTTGACCACGCCCTCGAGTACGATACAGCCGGCAATGGCACCCAGCTTGGACGAACGGAACACGTCGCGCACCTCGGCCAGACCGATGATCTCTTCCTTGATCTCGGGCTTGAGCAGACCGGCGACCGCCTTCTTCACATCGTCGATCACCTCGTAGATGATGCTGTAGTAACGCAGATCGATCCCGTGTTCCTCGATCACCCGGCGGGCCGCGGCATCGGCACGGACGTTGAAGCCGATGATGGCCGCGCCCGAGGTGAGCGCCAGGTTGGCATCCGACTCATTGATGCCGCCGACGCCCGCAGCGACGATCTTCACCTTGGCCTCGTCGGCCTGGATCTTCTGCAGCGACTCCTTGAGCGCCTCGACCGAACCCTGTACATCGGCCTTGATGATGAGATTCACATAGGCGACCTCACCCTCGGCCATGCGCGTGAACATCTGCTCGAGCTTGGCGGCCTTCTGCTCGGCCAGCCGCCCCTCGCGCTGGCGTTCGCGGCGCACCTCGGCGACCTCTCGGGCCTTCTTCTCGTCGGAGACCACCACCAGATCGTCCCCTGCATGCGGCGCGCCCGACAGACCCAGCACCTGCACCGGGATGGAGGGCCCGGCCTCCTTGACCTTGTTGCCGTTCTCGTCGAACAGGGCGCGGACCCGGCCGTACTCGGTGCCGGAGACAATGGGATCGCCCTGCTTCAAGGTACCGGACTGCACCAGCACCGTAGCCACCGGCCCCTTGCCCTTGTCCAGGCTGGACTCGACGATGATGCCCTTGGCCGGGCCATCGGCCACCACCTGGAGTTCCAGCAGCTCGGCCTGCAGCAGGATGGCCTCGAGCAACTGCTCGACGCCCTCGCCGGTGTGTGCCGAGACCGGGATGAACTGGGTGTCACCACCCCAATCCTCGGGCACGACCTCTTCTGCCACCAATTCCTGCATCACGCGGTCGGGATTGGCATCGGGCTTGTCGATCTTGTTGATCGCCACCACCAGCGGCACCCCGGCGGCACGCGCGTGCTGGATGGCCTCCTTGGTCTGCGGCATGACCCCGTCGTCGGCGGCCACCACCAGCACGATGATGTCGGTGGCCTTGGCGCCACGCGCACGCATCGCCGAGAAGGCGGCGTGTCCGGGCGTGTCGAGGAAGGTGATCATGCCCTGGTCGGTATTCACGTGGTAGGCGCCGATGTGCTGGGTAATGCCCCCGGCCTCGCCTGCCGCCACGCGGCTCTTGCGGATGTAGTCGAGCAGGGAGGTCTTGCCGTGGTCGACATGCCCCATGATGGTGACCACCGGCGCACGCGGCACCCGCTCGCCCTGTTGCAGCTCTTCTTCGAGCGCGGCCAGCACCTCTTCCTCGGCGTCCTTGACCTTCTCCTCGACCGCGGTATGGCCCATCTCCTCGACCACCAGCATGGCGGTTTCCTGGTCGAGCGGCTGGTTGATGGTCACCATCATGCCCATGCCCATGAGTGTCTTGATGACCTCCGAGGCCTTGACCGCCATGCGCTGGGCCAGGTCGCCCACGGTGATGGTCTCGGGCACCTCGATGGTGAGCGACTTGCGCTGCACCGGCTTCTTGAAGCCGTGCTGCTGATCTTCGGTCTCGGCCAGACGGCGCGCACGCTTGCTGCCCTTGGGGCGCTTGCCACGCTTGTCGTCGGAGACATGCAACTCGCGCCGCCGAGCGGCACCTCGCTTGGCCCGATCTTCGCTCTCACGCGAAGGCGCGGCGCGCATGCGCTTGGGTTTCTTCGGCTCTTCGGCCGGTGCCGGTGCGGGCTTGGGTTCTGTCGGCGCGGCAGTGGCCTCTTCCTGCTGCTTGCGCGCGGCCTCCTCGGCCGCCTTTTTTGCCTCTTCGGCACGCCGGCGCTCTTCCTCTTCCTGCCGGCGCTTCTCTTCCAGCGCCTTGCGCCGGGCCTCTTCCTGGGCAGCCAGCTCCTCGCGCTGCCGACGCTGTTCCTCCAGCGCGCGCTGGGCCTCTTCCATCTCGCGCAGGGCGCGCTCCCTCTCGCTCTCGACCTGCGCGGCATCCTTGCGGACCACACGCTTGCGCCGCACCTCGACCGCCACGGTCTTGGGTGCGGCGCGGGTCGCACGAGTGGCACGTCCGCCACTGGCGGGCACCTTGAGCTCGGTGGTGGTGCGGCGCTTGAGCGTCACCTTCTTGGTCGCCTCCGCGGACTTCTTGTCGGCCTTGCCGTGACTGCGCCGCAGGTGGTTGAGCAACGCGACCTTTTCCTGCTCGGTGATCACATCGTCGCCCGACTGCTTGGCCACGCCCGCATCGTTCAACTGCTTGAGCAGGCGATCAACCGGGATACCCACATCCGAGGCCAGTTGATTGACGGTTACTTCACTCATGCCTACTCCTCGTCACTTCTCTTCTTCGGCGAACCAGGGGGCCCGCGCGGTCATGATCAGCTCGCCTGCACGCTGCTCGTCCATACCCTCGATCTCCATCAGGTCGTCGATGGCACACTCGGCCAGATCTTCCATGGTGACCACGCCGCGCGCCGCCAGCTGGTGCGCGAGCGCTTCGTCCATGCCCTCCATGTTCAGCAGGTCCTCGGCCGGCGGCGTGTCACCCAGCTGCTCTTCCTGCGCGATGGCACGGGTGAGCAGGGCGTCGTTGGCGCGATTACGCAGTTCCTCGACGATGCCCTCATCGAACTCCTCGATGGCCAGCAGCTCCGCCTCGTCCACATAGGCGATCTCCTCGACCGAGGTAAATCCTTCCTGAACCAGGATGGCGGCGACCTCCTCATCGACATCCAATTCTTTCATGAAGCGCTGGATGAATTCCTGGGCCTCGGCCTCACTCTTCTCCTGCGCCTGCTCCTCGCTCATCACATTGAGCTCCCAGCCGGTGAGCTGGCTGGCCAGGCGCACGTTCTGTCCGCCACGACCGATGGCCTGCGAGAGGTTTTCCTCGCGCACCGCGATATCCATCGCGTGCTTGTCCTCGTCCACCACGATGGACACCACGTCGGCCGGCGACATGGCGTTGATGACGAACTGCGCCGGATTGTCGTCCCAGACGATGATATCCACGCGTTCCCCACCCAGTTCGTTGGACACTGCCTGCACGCGAGAGCCCCGCATGCCCACACAGGCACCCACCGGATCGACACGCGGATCCAGTGCGCGCACCGCGATCTTGGCACGCAGGCCCGGGTCACGCGCCGCCCCCATGATCTCGATGGCCCCCTCGTTGATCTCGGGCACCTCGAGCCTGAACAGTTCGATCAGCAGCTCCGGTGCCGTGCGCGAGGCCAGCAACTGCGGGCCGCGCATCTCGGTGCGCACATCGTAGAGATAGGCACGCAGGCGATCCCCTACCCGCACCACCTCGCGCGGGATGACCTCGCTGCGCGGGATCAGCGCTTCGGCGTTCTCGCCGAGGTCGAGCACGATGGTACCCTTGTCTGCACGCTTGACGATACCGGTGATCAGGCTGCCCACCTGGTCCTTGTAGGCATCGATCACCTTGGCGCGTTCCGCCTCGCGCACCTTCTGCACGATCACCTGCTTGGCGGTCTGCGCGGCGATGCGTCCAAAGCCGATGGACTCGATCTGCTCCTCGACATAGTCGCCCGGCTGAATGTCCGGATTGCTCTCGCGCGCGGCCGAGAGGGTGATCTCCGCCTTGGGATTCTCCAGCACCGGCGTCTCGGCATCATCCACCACCAGCCAGCGCCGGAAGGTCTCGTAGTCGCCCGTCTGGCGGTCGATCTGCACCCGCACCTCGATGTCACCACCGTGCTTCTTGCGGGTGGCCGAAGCCAGTGCCGCCTCGATGGCCTCGAAGATGACCCCCTTGTCCACACCTTTTTCGTTGGACACGGCATCTACTACGAGCAGAATCTCTTTGTTCATCACGCTACCTTCTTGCCTGGAACTGCGGCACCACGCGTGCCGTATCGATCTCGTCCATTGCCAGGGTGACCGTCTCGCCATCCACCAGCAGTTGTACCTTTTCCTCGTCGGCCGCCAACAGCTCGCCGCGGAAGTTCTTGCGCCCGGCGACCGCGGGCGACAACCTGACCCGTATCACCTCGCCCAGGTGGCGCACGAACTGATCGGGCCGATACAGCGGCCTGTCCATGCCGGGAGAAGACACCTCGAGCACATACTCGCCAGCGATCGGGTCTTCCACGTCCAGCAGTGCGCTGAGCTGCCGACTGACCCGCTCGCAATCGTCCACGCCGATGCCATCCGGAGATTCAATATAGACCCGCAGCAATTGCCCGGCGCCTGGACGCGCCAGCAGCTCCACACCCCAGAGTTCGTACCCCAGGGGCTCGACTACGCTTTCGGCCAGCGACTGCAACTGCTGCGAGACTTTGTTCATTACGCCCGAAAAACAAAAAATGGGCCCAAGGCCCATTTCCAGAAAACGTGCCCGACCTTCCGGCCCCGACACTCGGAATACAAAAAAACCCCGTCAACGGGGCCTTGAGCTACCTTTCCACTCGCGCCTGGCGCCAGAGGAAATCCCAGTCACCAGCCCGGTCGGGACTGGAAGCGCTGCGTATTGTAAGGTTCGACGCCGAACAGAGTCAAACGGTTTTTTCTGCCTCCGGATCAACGGCAGCCAAACGGAATCAGTGACTTGACTCGATCATCGGATACCCGGCAACCGCGGATCGGACGATTCGGGAAGAATGCAGGAGGCCCGCCCTCGGGCCGAATGGACATGCGTCGGGAGTCGAACGGTCTGCCGGTTCGCGGCGGGGACGCCGCGCCTGTGGGCTGACTCGGAGCAGGATCAGCCTCCACAACACCACAAAAGGCCGCATCGCTGCGGCCTTTCCGGACCTGAATTCGCAGAATAACCGCAACGCCTGGAGCTGAAGAAGGCGTCAGTTGCCGCCTGGAATGGGTGGCTCTGACCCCAAACCCAGACAGGCATGCACATGAGGCACTACAGGCAACTGACTCAAGAGGAACGATACCAGATCTCGGCACCAAAGCGGCTGGGTCATACGCAACGGCAAATCGTGCAGGCGCTGCGACGCAACCAGGAGGGTGATGGGTATGCGGCGGAGCGGGCATAGCGAATGCAGAATAGATCCCCGAGCTTTGCCTGGGTAGAGGGCCAGCTGCGAGAGGACCGAAGCCCAGAGCCGATTGCAGGATCGGCGAGGCGAGGTCTGTGCCCCCCTGGTCAGCCATAACTGGATCTGCCCGTCGATCGAGGTGGAATCCGACGAGATTGTCACCTGTTCACTTCTGCCATACGCCTCTCCAAGCCCACTCGAGCCGCCTCCCTGACGCTGTTCTCCACCGCTTGCTTACCCGTTCCGGTACATGCCACCCAAGGCCGGGGAGGATCATTCAGGGCTGCTCGCATGGTTCTACCCAGCATGGTACGCATCATGCTCATCAGCACCACTGCATCCGACTCGCATGACAGGCGCTTGAGCCGCTCTACCATTGCCCCCCAATTTGACGACCAGCCAGTGTGTTCAAACTGCACCTCGACACCCGGCCATTCCTTTTGAATCGATTCCCGGACCTGAGCATCGTAGCGCGCTTGTATCTCATTGCCCCCGATGAACAGCACCTTGACGCGCTCGCCCCCCTCGAGCTGTCGCCCAGTCTCGAGCGTCTCTTTTTCTGCCAACACCTCGCAGCCTGGCGGCATAACGAGATCAACGATTCCATCATCACCCTCATACTCCCTCACCATGTCACGGATCTGACGCGCCTCACCCGGATTCTCGTTCTTGACGGCATGAAACAGATTACGCAACGTGGCAACGGCCTCCACATTCTTTCCACACCGACTGTCGCAACGATAACGGGCACGCAAGGCTTCGGCCTCCGACCAGGCCGGGTCATAATGAGACGCATCCTGGAGCCAGTCGGCAAAACGCCCAGCCAACGCACTATCCTCCTCCGCAAGGCACTCCATGGCATCCAGCCCCTCGACCGCCTTTTCCTGGAAATAGCCACGAAGGAGCGCTGGGACAAGGAAGGACAACAATTCGAATCGCTCCCCGCGACGACGATTCACGTCGTGCGCGGCAGACCAAAATGCCTCACGCAACTTCTCCGAACGAACCACCCAGCTCTGCTGCCTGAGCAAGTCCAACGATTCCGCTCCCCTTGCCTGCCAGATGGATTCAGCGATCTGGATAGCAGTTTCTTCATCCGATACATCCGCCCATTCCAGAAATCGCTTGAGATGGTCGGTAGGAAACTGTCCTGCTTCCGCGGGAATTGCACGCCATGCCTGCATCGCGGGCATCGCCTGAGTCTGATCGAGCGCCGCCATTCGGAGCACAGCGAGGATAAACCGACACCGCCCGACAATCCCGAGCCGATCGAACGCCTCGCTTTCATCCGATCCGATCATTCCGGAAAGTGCCGCTTCGGCATGCTGTCGCGCACTCTTGGCTAGATCCTCGTCTTCTTTGATGTTCTGGTCTCCATCCATAAAACGCAGATAATCATGGACCGCCAGCACATAGTGGGCATGGTGTGCTGTATCAGGAAAGCGCGTCACAGCTTCCTCAAACTTGCCTCGACCTTGCTCAAGAGCCGCCATCAGCACCTTGCGCCGCTCGAGATCCCCTTCGATGCGAACTTCCTGCAGGCCTGTAAATCCCGACTCTACCAGCCCCATATCCGCAAGCAGTTTCGCCGTGGCCGAGCTTTCGCTTGTCAGCAAGGCATCAAAAAGATGCCGAGCGCGATCCAATTCACCCACTGCCTGATAAACCTGACCCAATTTCCGACGTACTGCTCTTTCCAATTCGCCTCCCGCTTCAACTCCTCGAAGACCGTCACGCGAACTCAGTTGATCATGCAGAATGGTCAATATGGCCTTCGCCTCGGCAGGCTCACCTCGACGCAACAGTTCACTGGCGTGAAAGAGTGCCTGAATCAGCATTCCCTGGCCTGCCACCTTCACCTGGCCCTTGAGCAGTACCAACGAGGGCGATAGCCGTCCGCTTTCCAGCAGTCGGGGAAAAATCGTTTTCGCCATCGATGCCCCGGCACCGCCGGGCGTTCGAGCGGCCCGCTCAAAATCTCCCTGACATTGCTGCAGAAAATGATCGATCTGATCCATGTCTCGCTGGCGCGCGAATCCCGCCAGCAGGCCCGCCAGATACCACTCCCTTCTGGAATCGTTCATCTCAGGCCCTTTCATGCCCTCCTCCGCATCCCCCAGCAGGGCGTTCATGAAGCCGAGATGGAAATAGGTCCGGTTGCGCCGAGTATCCAGGGCATGAACCGTCATGACCAGATCCCGGAGTTCTTCGGGAAACAGCGCCCGCTCTTCACCCGCGACCGTGCTGATCACCTGCTCAATAAGCACACGATCGAGCTGGGTAAATTCATCAGCAAGTTCCTGATCTATGGGTGACGACTCAACTGGCTCGGCTGTCGCCTCAGGCATCACCACCGACACCTCCTCCAGCATGGCGCGAACCACAGGTATCTGCGGCCTCACAAAACCCCAGTTTTCCCCACTATGAAGCAACAGCACCATGAAATATTGCAGAACCGCCATCGCCCCGAATTCCGCGAGCATCGCCTCCGCAACAACGTCCATATCAGCGGGTGCGGTCACCTCACCGATCACGGCCCCCTGATCATCGTGAGAGATACCGCACAAATCGAGGAAGCGGCACATCAGGGAAGTCTTGTACCGGAAATAGTACTGCACGAACAGAAAGGCCCAGTCCTGGGGCGTCAGGATGCCCGGCATCGCCTTTCCGATCATGCGGGCCAACTGCTCGTTCGGCATCGCCTTCAACGTCTGCTTCCTGAAATGCAACCGCCTTGCCAACTCCCCAAGAAAACCGGGCGTCACTTTTTCGGGACCATGCAACAGACCATGGGCGAAAGCCTGGAGGGCCTGTTCCCGATCCTCATCCGACATCAGACCCCAAACATCAGGCCAGTCGAAATCCACTTCATCCATCGCCATCAAATCAACCCCTCCATTTATTCCTGTACCTGGCAACCATAGCCACAGGCAGATACAAACCACCTTCCAGAAATTCTTCCATCAGACCCACGGCATCCGCCGGCTCCAGCAACCCCCTTGAAACGGCCTCATCTAGGCACCCCAGATGGCGGGCGAAAGGGACACCTCGCTCTTCGCAGACCTTGCGCACCACGTCATCCGCAGAGAGGCAGGTGGCACCCTGCTTTTCCGCCACCACAACGGTCACGATGTCCGGATGTTTCAGCGCGCGATGCCATGCCTTGATCTCGGCCATCTGCACATAGTGGTGATCCTCGAACTGGCGCTCGACCTGGAACGGGAAGCCGTCCCGCTCCAGGCTGGCCTGGAGCGCATTGCCGAACTCCCGGCGTAGCTCGTGAAGCACGGCGGGATCGATCCAGATGCCATCGGGAAACAGGTCCCATATCAGGTCGAGACGGCCCGCTGCGAAAAAGTAGCGAAGGATGTTGGTATCCAGGCTGACCTGGCTGCGACTAAACGGCATCTTCCATGGCTTCCTCTTCCCATGCGCGCAACCGCGCAGCCAGCTCCCTGCGGTCCAGATTCAATATATCGGCCAGAAAATCCTGGGTGACCTCACCCCGCGCAAAGGCCCGACGCGCCAGCCTTTCCGTCCGGCGATGAAAACACAGCGATCCCGACATGGGCTCGGGCTCTTGCATCTGCCAGCCATTCCTTTTCCAGATGGCCCAGAACCGGCTGGCCAGCTTCCGGCCCACCAGGCCGTCCTGTTGCAGGCGGGTAAGCACCGTACCAAACGAGACCCGGTAGATCCGCTTGATCTCGAAGATGTCGGTAAGAGTCACCACCCCCAGGCTGCCCACGAATCGACGCAAACCCGACGGCGGGACCAGCATGTGCCCGGCAAAGCGATTGGCGATCTTCTCCGCCGGCGAGGCGGAACGCCCCCGCGTCCAGTAGGGGGCCGAGGTTGGCTGATAGGATCGGCGGTGGAAGATGAGATGCGCATACTCGTGCATCAGACTGAAGACCTGGTGCTCGACCGACAGCGCCGGATGGTTGTTGAGGAAGATCCCCGCCCCCAGCAACTCGCTGAAGGCGGAAAAGCCGGACAGCAGCCCCTGCCCGCCGTCCGGCGCCAACTGGAACGGGATCACGCGCACATCCAGGCTCTCCAGCAAGGCCACCGGATCGGAGACCGGCGCCACCGGACCCAGGCCGAGCCGTCCCCGCTCCTCCTGAGCCACTTCCTGGACGATGGCCAACTCCCGCTCGCCCGCCCGCTCCAGCGGCTCGGTGGGCGGCAGGCCATGCTGTATCTCCAGCCCCGCCGCCACCTCCAGATCGGCGATGGCCGCCAGCCGTTCGAGCAAGCGGTTGCGCAGGCGCGCATCCAGCAGCTCGGGGTGGTCGGCACGCAGGGCCAGCCGAATCTCGCCGGCGTCGCGCTCCTCGTAGAAATGGCTGACGGGACACTCGAGGTGGGTGGCCAGGCGAAACAGGGCCTCGCTGTCGATGGGCACCTCGCCCCGCTCCATGCGGGCCAGGGTCTGGCGGGTGATGCCCAGCACCTCTGCCAGCGCCGTCTGGCTCAGGCCAGCCTGCTCGCGCAGTCGGCGGATGCGTTCCCCGATACGTTCGCGAATCCCCATCCTTGTTTCCCCTCGCTGACTTTCATGGCGCGAGCCGCGCCACTCCAGGTCATGGATGTCACCACGAAGGCCACGAAGAACATAAATCCCTCCCCCCGCT
Organism: uncultured Sedimenticola sp.; assembly: GCA_964394235.1. Lineage (GTDB taxonomy): Bacteria > Pseudomonadota > Gammaproteobacteria > Chromatiales > Chromatiaceae > MONJU. Next base: position 34,540 of record CAYMWJ010000002.1, read on the forward strand.
TGCGCGGGGGAGGGAGCGTCCTTAAGTGTTCTACCGGATTAACATCCAGATAACATGATCATGATGAAATGTTAGCTTAGCTTAACATCTCCTGGTTGTCATGTGGCGTCTCCATCCGCCTACAAATGGCTACAACCCTATGATTTTTCATCATTTTCTAACTGTTTCAGACACAGAGCCGACCCCACGCTGTCAATGGCCAATAATTTAATTTTGCCCCCCCTTTCGGCCCACGGATTATTACCGCTATGGCTGCGGCACCCACAAAGACCGTGGGGACACCGCCTGCGACAATGCATTGAAGGTCAAGCGGAAGACTGTGGAGCGGGTGCTACTGCGCCAGCTACGTGAAGAGCTGTTGAGCGACGAGGCCTTTGAGGCGCTGGTCGCCGAAGTCCAACGATTGCTCGACGAATCGAAACTGAACCCCAAACCCCTCGAACGGGAACTGACAAAGGTGCGCAAGGAGTCGGAAAACATCATGGCGGCGATCCGGCAGGGGATCATCACGCCTTCGACGAAACAGGCACTGGAGGCCGCCGAAGCCCGAATAGGCGAGATCGAGAAGGAATTGGCCGCGATGCGGCACTCGAAGCCTCGCCAGGTGATCCCTCAGCTGCGCCGACGCTGGGAGGAGCTGGTCGAGACCTTTGGCCAGGACGAAACGCCAGAGGATATGCAGAAAGCGCAAAGGGCTCTCCGCGACCCCTATGGCGAGATCACCCTTTTTCCCAGTGAAAACGGACACTTAGAGGCAGAAATCAAAAAGGGCCACCTCTCGGCAGCCCTTAGTGAAATGGCGTTGGTAGCGGGGGCAGGATTTGAACCTACGACCTTCGGGTTATGAGCCCGACGAGCTGCCAGACTGCTCCACCCCGCATCTGGTGCCGCGTATTATAGGGACCATGCCATCCGCTGACAACCCCCAATTGCCGCCGGAGCAGATCCAGCGTAGACCGGCCCCGGACCAGAGGACTGCGCCATAGCGCCAGCCGGTTTCGAGCGGTTTCGTACGGATCAGGATCCGAGCCAACATCCGGGCGGAAACACCGTCCCGCCACGGCCTAGCCGGCGAAGGCGGCGCGACAGACCTCGAACAGCCCGGCCGGGAACAGGCCGAACAACAGCATGGCCACCCCATTGACCGAGAAGGCCATGCGGCTGTCGAGGCTGGCCTCGATGGCGGCGGCGTCGATGGGCTTGTCGAAGTACATCATCTTCACCGCGCGCAGGTAGTAGAAGGCGCCGATGATGGAGAAGAACACGGCCACACCGGCCAGCCAGACCTTGTCCACGCTGATGACGGCCTCGAGTACAAACAGCTTGGCGAAGAAGCCGACGGTCGGCGGCACCCCGGCCATAGAGAACAGGATCAGCAGCATCATCCCGGCCAGCCAGGGACTGCGCTCGTTGAGGCCCTTGAGGTCGTGCAGGTTCTCGGCGTCGAAGCCGCGGCGGCTGAGCATCGTCAGCAGACCGAAGCCACCGGCGGCGGTCAGTGCATAGACCACGGTATAGAACAGGGCCGCTGCATAGCCCTTGTCATTGGCGGCGATGAAGCCGAGGAAGATGAAGCCCACGTGCGAGATGGTCGAATAGGCCAGCATGCGCTTGAGGTTGCTCTGCGCGATGGCGACGATATTGCCGATCGCCAGCGACAGTATCGCCAGGATGGTGAGCATGTCGGCCCAGTGCGCGGACAGGCCACCCGTGCCATCCACCAGCAGACGCAGCGCCAGGGCAAAGGCCGCGACCTTGGGCGCACTGCCGAGCAACAGGGTCACTGCGGTAGGCGCACCGTGATAGACGTCCGGCACCCACATGTGGAAAGGCACGGCACCGAACTTGAAGGCGATACCGATGACCACGAACACCAGACCGAACACCAGCACCGTCTCGTCCACCTCACCCGAGCCGATGGCCTCGGCCACCTCGGTGAAGGTCAGCGAACCGGTGGCGCCATAGAGCATGGAGATGCCGTAGAGCAGCATGCCTGAGGCCAGTGCGCCCAGTACGAAGTATTTCATGGCCGCCTCGGCACCCTTCAGCGAGTCGCGATCGAAGGCGACCAGGGCGTACATGCTCAGTGCCAACAGCTCCAGCCCCAGGTAGAGGGTGAGGAAGTTGCCCGCGGAGGCCATGATCATCATGCCGAGCAGGGCGAACAGGGCGAGGATGAAATACTCGCCGCGATAGATCCCCTGCCCCAGCAGATAGCCGCGCCCGTAGGCCAGTGCGAAGATGCCGATCGAGAGCAGCGCGATCTTGAGCACGTCGGCCACCGGGTCACGCACGAAGCTGCCGGCGAACAGCGTCTGGCGCTCGGGGCCAGCGACCCAGGCGACCAGGGCGATGGTGCCGAGCAGGGCCATCAGCGAGAGGCCATAGCCCACCATGCGGGTACGTGGCGAGAGGAAAAGGTCCACCAGCAGCACCACACAGGCGGCGCCGAGCAGGAAGAGTTCCGGCAGGACCGGTTGCAGGCTTGTCAGGTCGTATTGCATTTCGCTATCCGCTTGAATCCGACATCAGAGCTTGCTGACACCGATGTGCTGAACGAGATTGCCGATCGAGGCGTCCATCACCTCGATGAGCGGCGCGGGCCACAGTCCCAGGGCGAGTACCGCCAGCGCCAGCGAGGCCAACACCACCGCCTCGCGGGCGTTGATATCGCTGAGCGCGGCCACGCCCTCGGAGCGCACCTCGCCGAATACCACACGCTTGACCATCCACAGCGTATAGGCCGCGCCGAGGATCAGCGTGGTGGCCGCCAGCACCGCAAACCAGAAATCGGCGCGGAAGCTGGCCAGGATCACCATGAACTCGCCGACGAAGCCCGAGGTGCCCGGCAGACCGGCATTGGCCATGGCAAAGAACACCATGAAGAAGGCGAACCAGGGCATGACGTTGACTACACCACCATAGTCGGCGATCTGGCGGCTGTGCAGACGGTCATAAAGCACACCGACACACAGGAACATGGCCGCCGAGATGAAGCCATGGGACACCATCTGCACCATGCCCCCCTGCACGCCCAGCACCGCCCCGCTGTCCACCTCGGGGTTGGCAACGATGCGGAACACGATGAAGAAGCCCAGGGTCACAAAGCCCATGTGCGCGATGGACGAGTAGGCGATCAACTTCTTCATGTCCTGCTGGACCAGGGCCACGAAGCCGATGTAGACCACCGCGACCAGCGACATGCCGATGATCAGCCAATCCAGCGTCTGGCTGGCATCCGGCGTGATCGGCAGGCTGAAGCGCAGGAAGCCGTAACCGCCGATCTTGAGCATGATGGCCGCCAGGATCACCGAGCCACCGGTGGGTGCCTCGACGTGTGCATCGGGCAACCAGGTGTGTACCGGCCACATCGGCACCTTGACCGCGAAGGCCAGCAGGAAGGCGATGAAGATCAGCACCTGTTCGGTGAGGTTCAGCTTGAGATCGTGGAAGGCCAGGATCTCCATCGATCCCGACTTGAAGTACATGTAGATCAACGCCACCAGCATGAACACCGAACCGAGGAAGGTGTAGAGGAAGAACTTGATGGTGGCGTATACCCGGCGCGGCCCGCCCCAGATACCGATGATGATGAACATCGGGATCAGCATGGCCTCCCAGAAGACGTAGAACAGCATGGCGTCCAGGGCCGCGAACACGCCGACCATCACCCCTTCCATGATCAGGAAGGCCGCCATGTACTGCGACGGCTTGTACTGGATCACTTCCCAGCCGGCGATGATCACCAGGATGGTGACGAAGGTGGTGAGCAGGATCAGCGGCATGGAGATGCCGTCCACCCCCAGGTGATAGTTGACGTCGAAGGCCGGAATCCACGGCAGGTTCTCGACGAACTGCATCTGCGCGGTGGAGACATCGAAGCCGGTGTACAGCGGGATGCTGAGCGCAAAGGTCAGGATCGACACCAGCAGGGCCAGCCAGCGGGTGACGTTGGGCGCGCGGTCGCCGCTCCCCAGCACCAGCAGACCACCGACGATGGGCAGCCAGATGACGACGCTCAGAATGGGCCAGTCAGCACTCATGTTTCATTCCGTCCTCAGCTCAGGGCGATGTTCAGCGGATCACGAACCAGCTCAGCAGCCCCAGCAGGCCGATGATCATCGCGAAGGCATAGTGATACAGATAACCGGTCTGCAGGTAGCGCATGACCGAGGCCAGCCAGCCGACCGAGTAGGCCGAGCCGTTGACCGCCATTCCGTCGATGACCAGCCGGTCACCGACCTGCCACAAGGTCTTGCCCAGCAGACGCGAACCACCGGCGAACAGCCACTGGTACAGATCGTCGAAACCGAACTTGCGGTCGAGGATCCAGTAGGCCCAGTCGAAGCGCGTGGCAAACTCCAGTGCCAGCGCGGGGCGGCGCATGTAGATGTACCAGGCGGTCAGGGCGCCGGCAGCGGCGAGATAGACCGGGATACCGGTCAGGCCGTGCAGCATGAAGCCGAAGGCGCCGTGGAAATCGATCTCGCCCAGGGTGTCGTGCGCCGCGGCGACGGTGATCACGCCGTCGAAGAAATCGCCGAACAGCATGGGTCCGATGGCGAAATAACCGATGAAGATCGAGGGCACGGCCAGCGCCATCAGCGGCACGGTCACCACCTTGGGCGACTCGTGCAGATGCTCCTTCGCGTGGGAATCGCGCGGGCCTTCACCATGGAAGACCATGAAATACAGCCGGAAGCTGTAGAGCGCGGTGACGAAGACCCCGGCCACCAGCAGCAGATGGGCATAGCCGCTGCCATACAGCTGCGAATGGTGGATGGCCTCGATGATGGCATCCTTGGAGAAGAAGCCCGAGAAGCCAGGGAAGCCGATCAGTGCCAGGGTACCGATCACCATCATCCAGTGCGTGATGGGCATGTACTTGCGAATGCCACCCATGTTGCGCATGTCCTGATCATGATGCATGCCGATGATCACCGAACCGGCCCCCAGGAACAGCAGCGCCTTGAAGAAGGCGTGGGTCATCAGGTGGAACAGGCCGGCGGCATAGGCCGAGGCACCGAGCGCGGCGATCATGTAACCGAGCTGCGACAGCGTGGAATAGGCGATCACCCGCTTGATGTCGTTCTGCACGATGCCGATCAGGCCCATGAAGAACGCGGTGGTGGCGCCGGTGATCATCACGAAGCTCAGCGCCGTCTCCGACATCTCGTACAGCGGCGACATGCGCGCGACCATGAAGATACCGGCGGTGACCATGGTGGCGGCATGGATCAGCGCCGAGATCGGGGTCGGGCCTTCCATGGAGTCGGGCAGCCAGACGTGCAGCGGGACCTGTGCCGACTTGCCCATGGCGCCGACGAACAGCAGCACACAGATCACCGTCATCAGCGACCACTGCGCGTCACCCCAGACACTGAGGGTAGTGTTCGCGTGCTCGGGCGCACGCGCGAAGGCCTCGGCATAGTCCAGGGTGTTCATATACATGGCCACCGCGGCAATGCCCAGGATGAAGCCGAAATCGCCCACGCGATTGACCAGGAAGGCCTTCAGGTTGGCGAAGATGGCCGACTCGCGCTTGAAGTAGAAACCGATCAACAGATAGGACACCAGGCCCACCGCTTCCCAGCCGAAGAACAGCTGCAGGAAGTTGTTGGACATCACCAGCATCAGCATCGAGAAGGTGAACAGCGAAATGTAGCTGAAGAAGCGCTGGTAGCCGTCCTCGTGGGCCATGTAGCCGATGGTGTAGATATGCACCATCAGCGACACGAAGGTGACCACCGCCATCATCATGGCGGTGAGCCGGTCGATCAGGAAACCGACCTCCATGCGCAGACCGTCGACCACCATCCAGGTGTAGACCGACTCGTTGTACACCGGCGCGTCGTTGAAGGCGTACTCCCAGAACACATACAGCGACAGCGCGCAGGAAATGGCCACGCCCAGAATGGTGACCGTGTGCGCGCCGGCGCGCCCGATCTGGTTGCGGAACAGACCGGCAATGATCGCGCCGGTCAGCGGCGCCAGTACGATGGCAAGCAGGATCGTTTCCATCATCATCAGCCCTTCAAGGTATCCAGATCGGCAACATTGATGGTGTTGCGTGTGCGGAACAGCACCACCAGGATCGCCAGGCCGATGGCCGCCTCGGCAGCCGCCACCGTGAGGATGAAGAACACGAAGATCTGTCCGTGGACATCTCCCAGATAATGCGAGAAGGCCACAAAATTGATGTTCACCGCCAGCAGCATCAGTTCGATGCACATCAGCAGCAACAGCACGTTCTTGCGGTTGAGGAAGATGCCGGCCACGCTGATGGCGAACAGGATGGCGGCAACGATCAGGTAATCGGACAACGCAATCATCAGGCCTTCTCCTCCGCCTTCATCTTGATCACGCGCAGCCGGTCGGCGGCGCGCACGCGCACCTGACGGCCCGGATCGAGGTACTTGGTATCGGGGCGCCGGCGCAGGGTCAGGCTGATCGCCGCGACGATACCCACCAGCAGGATCACCGCCGCGATCTCGAAGGCATAGACGTGCTGGTTGAACAGCGCCAGCCCCAGCTCGGCGGTGTTGTTGTAGTCGGCCGGCTTGTGTTCGGGCTTGGCGTAACGTGCCAGACCGAAGCGCTCGGGGCCGAGCACCATCACCAGCTCGGCCACCATCACGATGGCCACCACCAGCGCCACCGGCAGGTTGCGCACGAAGCCCGCGCGCAGCTCGGCGAGGTTGATATCGAGCATCATCACTACGAACAGGAACAGCACCATCACCGCGCCCACATAGACCAGCACCAGGGCGATGGCCAGGAATTCAGCCTCGGCCAGCATCCACAGCCCGGCACTGTTGATGAAGGCCAGTACCAGGAACAGCACCGAGTGCACCGGGTTGCGGCGGGTGATGACCATCAGCGCCGCACCGATCAGCAGGGCGGCAAACAGATAGAACAGGATTTTCTCGAAACTCATGCTCGTCGGACTCCTAGTACAGCGCCGCCCGTTTGATCCGGTCGGCCGCCAGCTGCTCCTCGTACTGATCGCCGAGGGCCAGCAGCTTTTCCTTGGTCATGATCTGCTCGCCGCGGTTCTCGAAGTGGTATTCGTAGATCCGGGTCTCGACGATGGAATCCACCGGACAGGACTCCTCGCAGAAGCCGCAGTAGATGCACTTGAACAGGTCGATGTCATAGCGCGTGGTACGCCGTGAGCCGTCCTCGCGCGGCTCGGCCTCGATGGTGATCGCCAGCGCCGGACACACTGCCTCGCACAGCTTGCAGGCGATGCAGCGCTCCTCGCCATTGGGGTAGCGGCGCAGCGCGTGCAGGCCACGGAAGCGCGGCGACACCGGGGCCTTCTCCTCGGGATACTCTAGGGTGAACGGCCGGCTCAGCATGTAGCGCCCGGTCAGACCCAGGCCCCGGAGCAGCTCGAACAGGAACAGACTGCGGATGTAGTCGATGACCCTTTTCACACGTACGGCCTCCTCAATCGAACCACCAGGGCAGCTGTCCCACCTTCATGGCGCCCACCACCACGATCCACACGATGGTGATGGGCATGAACACCTTCCACCCCAGACGCATGATCTGGTCATAGCGATAACGCGGGAAGGTGGCGCGGAACCACAGGAACAGGAACATGAACAGGAAGGTCTTGCCCAACAGCCAGATGATGCCAGGCACCCACTCGAAGGCCCCCTCCAGCGCCGTCCCCTGGAAGGGCGAGAGCCAACCACCGAGAAACATCAGCGAGGTCAGCGCCGAGATCAGGATCATGTTGGCGTACTCGGCGAGGAAGAACACCGCGAAGGTCATGCCGGAGTACTCGACGTGGAAACCGGCGACGATCTCGGACTCGCCCTCGGCCACGTCGAAGGGCGCGCGGTTGGTCTCGGCCACGCCGGAGACGAAGTAGATCACGAACAGCGGCAGCAGCGGCAGCCAGAACCAGTGCAGCAGGCTGCCCTGCTGGGCCAGCACGATCTCGCGCAGATTGAGGCTGCCGGCGGCCACCAGCACCCCCACCAGGGCAAAGCCCATGGGGATCTCATAGGCCACGATCTGCGCCGCCGAGCGCATGGCGCCGAGCAGCGAATACTTGGAGTTCGAGGCCCAGCCGGCGATGATCACGCCGTATACGCCCAGCGAGGTCAGCGCCAGGATGTAGAGCAGGCCGGCGTTGACATCGGCCAACACCCACTCGGCATCGAAGGGGAACACCGCCCAGGCCGCCAGCGCCGGCGCGATCGCCAGCATGGGTGCGATCACGAACAGCAGCTTGTTGGCGCCGCTGGGGATGATGATCTCCTTGAACATCAGCTTGACCGCATCGGCGATCGGCTGCCCCAGACCGAGCATGCGGTAGCCGAAGAAGCCCACCCGGTTCGGCCCCATGCGTACCTGCATGTGACCGATGACCTTGCGCTCGGCATAGGTGTAATAGGCCACCAGCACCATCAGCGGCGCCACGATCAACACGATCTTGAGCAGGATCTGCACCACCAGCGGCAGCGAATCCCAGATTGCGATCAATGAATCCATGGGTCAGATCTTCTCCACGCTGACTTCGGCGAAACCACACCCCAGCGCCACGCTCTCGGGCACCCCGGTCGGCAGCCAGATACAGTCGTTCGCCACACATTCGTCGATTACCGCCGGCAGCTCCACGCTGGCCTCGCCCTGCGTGATGCGCACCTGGGCCTCGTCCTCCAGGCCCAGTCGCTCCGCCAGCCCCGGGGCGATACGCACCCGGCCATCCCAGGCGTCCGGCGTGGCCTGCAGGGGCGCCGAGTGGCGGCTGAGGGCATCGACCGAGTACATCGGCACGCCACCGATGCGCTCGGTGCCGGACGCTGCAAACTGCCGCGCCGGGGCGGCGCCATCGGCCAGGCGGTTGTCGGGCTGCCAGTCACCCAGGCGCTCCAGCAGTTCATCGCGCACCTCGGCGCTGTCGGTGTACTCGAAGCCGTCGAGATCCACCAGGTTGCCCAGCACGCGCAACACTTTCCAGGCCGGCCGCGCTTCACCCGGCGGCGCCATGGCACCGGCGAAGGACTGCACCTCTCCCTGCAGGTTGACGAAGGTGCCGGAGGTCTCGGCAAAGACGCCAACCGGCAGGATCACATCGGCCACCGCGCGCAGCGCCTCGCTGTCGTGGGTGCCCAGGGCGACCACGAAGGCCTGTTCCAGTCCGGTGCGGCTGGCCGCCGGATCGGCGAAATCGAGTTCGGGCTCGACGCCCAGCAGCAGTACGGTGTCGCAGCCGCCACCGAGCATGGCCGCCACGTTCGCCCCGTCCGCCGACTCGCCAGGCGCACGCCGGTGCGGCACCGCGCCGGCCAGCCAGGCACCGGTATCGTTGGCGCCGAAACCGACCGTGCCCCAGTCGATGCCTGCTGCCTCGGCGATGTTCGCCGCCAGGCGACGCAGCAGGGCGAAGTCGGGATGCATCAGGGCCTGGCTGCCGAGGATCAGGCTGCCCTGCCCCGCCTGCTTGAGCTGTTCGGCGATGGCCTGGTGGGCCTGATCGGGCTCGACCACCACCCCGGCGGTGTCGGCGCCCAGCGCGGCGGCCACCCCGGCCAGTTCGCTGACCAGCTCGGAGGGCTTGCAGACCACGTCCACCTCACGCTCGTAGTTGAAGTCGTAGTCCACCGGATTGATGGTCATCACCACCCCGCCGCGCTTCCAGGACTCGCGCACCCGGTGGTTGAGCAGAGGCTGGTCCTTGCGCAGCCAGGAACCGACCAGCAAGGTCGCCTCGTTGGACGCGATATCGGCAAGGCGCCGACCCAGCCAGGGCAATGCCGGGTCGGCCGCATCCCCGCGAAAATCGCACTGACGCAGGCGGTGGTCGATATTGTCCGAACCCAGGCCGCGCACCAGGGCAGCGGTGAGCGCCATCTCCTCGAGGGTGGCGCTGGGCGAGACCAGGGCACCCAGCCGGCCGGCCTCGGTACGCTTGAGCGCCTGGGCGGCGACCTGCAGCGCCTGCTCCCAGTCGACCTCCTGCCACTGACCGTTCTCGCGCAACAGCGGGCGGGTCAGACGATCGACCTCCAGCCCCTTGTACGAAAAGCGGTCGCGGTCGCTGATCCAGGTCTGGTTGAGCGCCTCGTTCTCGCGCGGCACCACCCGCAGCAACTGGCCCCGCCGTAGATGCAGGTGGAGGTTGCTGCCCACGCCGTCGTGGGGTGCAACACCGTCGCGCTGAACCAGCTCCCAGGCGCGGGCCTGGAAGCGGAAGGGCTTGGAGGTGAGTGCACCTACCGGGCACAGATCGATGATGTTGCCCGACAGCTCCGAACTCACACTGTGCTCCACGAACACGCCGATACGCATGTGCTCGCCGCGTCCGGTGGCCCCCAGTTCGCGCAGGCCGGCGATCTCGCCGCCGAAGCGCACGCAGCGGGTGCAGTGGATGCAGCGGGTCATGTCGGTGGCGATCAGCGGGCCGATGTCCTCGTCACGCACCACGCGCTTGCCTTCGCTGTAGCGCGAGACATCACCACCGAAGCCCATGGCCACGTCCTGCAGCTCGCACTCGCCGCCCTGGTCGCAGATCGGGCAGTCCAGCGGGTGGTTGATGAGCAGGAACTCCATGGTCCCCTTCTGCGCGGCGCGCGCCAGTGGCGAGCGGGTGTAGACCTTCATGCCATCGGTGCAGGGCGTGGCACAGGCCGGCAGTGGCTTGGGTGCCTTCTCGACCTCGACCAGGCACATGCGGCAGTTGGCCGCCACCGACAGGTGCTTGTGATAGCAGAAACGCGGCACCGTGATGCCGGCGGCATCGGTGACCTCGATCAGCATCTGCCCGGGGCGCGCCTCGAGCGGCTGACCATCGACCTCGATTGTGATCTTCTCGTCGCTCATGCCGCTTACACCATGCACTGCTTGTGATCGATGTGATACTGGAACTCGTCGCGGAAGTGCTTGACGAAGCTCGCCACCGGCAAGGCCGCGGCGTCGCCCAGGGCACAGATGGTCCGTCCCATGATCTTGCTGGCCACGTCGTCGAGCAGATCCAGATCCTCGGGCCGTCCGCGTCCGGTCTCGATGCGGTGGATCACCCGATGCATCCAGCCGGTGCCCTCGCGGCAGGGCGTGCACTGACCGCAGGATTCCTCGTAATAGAAGTACGAGATGCGATCGAGGAGCTTCACCATGCAGTTGGAATCGTCGATGACGATCACCGCGCCCGAGCCGAGCATGGAGCCGGCCTGCTGGATGGCGTCGTAATCCATGGTGAGATCCATCATCACCTCGCCCGGCAGTACCGGCGCCGAGGAGCCGCCCGGGATTACCGCCTTGAGCTTGTGTCCCTCACGCACCCCGCCGGCCATCTCCAGCAGCTCGGCGAAGGGGGTGCCCATGGGCACCTCGTAGTTGCCGGGACGATTGACGTTGCCGGAGACCGAGAACAGCTTGCAGCCGCCGGAATTCTCCACCCCCAGCTCGCGGAACCAGTCCGGCCCCTGGCGGATGATGTCGGGAATCGAGGCCAGGGTCTCGGTGTTGTTGATCACCGTGGGCCGGCCGTAGAGACCGAACATGGCCGGGAACGGCGGCTTGAAACGCGGCTGCCCCTTCTTGCCCTCGATGGACTCGAGCAACGCGGTCTCCTCGCCACAGATGTAGGCACCGGCGCCCAGATGGCTGTGGATGTCGTAACTGAAGCCCGAGCCGAGGATGTTCTCGCCGAGGAAGCCGGCCTCGCGTGCCTCGGCCAGCGCCGCTTCGAAACGCTCGTAGGGCTCCCAGAACTCGCCGCGGATGTAGTTGTAGCCGGCGGTTGCGCCGATGGCGTAACCGGCGATGATCATGCCTTCGATCAGCGCATGCGGGTTGTAGCGCAGGATGTCACGATCCTTGAAGGTGCCGGGCTCGCCCTCGTCGGAGTTGCACACGATGTACTTGTCGCCCGGCGCGGTGCGGTTGATGAAGCTCCACTTGAGCCCGGTGGGGAAACCCGCGCCACCGCGCCCGCGCAGGCCCGAGCGCTTGACCATCTCGATGATATCGTCCTGCGAGATCTTCTCGGAGAGGATCTTCTTCAGCGCCTCGTAGCCACCCTCGCTGACGTAGGTCTCGAGGCGCCACGGCCGGTCCTTGTGCAGGGTACGGAAGCAGACTTCGTTGGCCATGACTCACTCCAGCCCGTCGAGGATCTGATCCACCAGCTCGGGGGTCAGGTTCTCGTAATAGGTATTGCCGATCTGCATCATGGGCGCGCCGCCGCAGGCGCCGAGGCACTCGACCTCCTTGAGGCTGAAGCGACCGTCCTCGGTCACCTCCCCGAAACCGATGCCCAGGCGCGAGCGCAGGTGCTCATAGATGCTGTCCGAGCCGTTGAGCATGCACGAGATGTTGGTGCACAGGCAGATCTTGTGCCGACCGACCGGCTTGTGCTCGTACATGGAATAGAAGGTGGCCACCTCGTAGACCGCGATCGGCGGCATGTCGAGGTAGTCGGCCACCTGGTCCATCAGCTCGGTGGTCAGGTGCCCGCCATTGGCGTCCTGCACGATGCGCAGCGCGGCCATGCAGGCCGATTGCTTCCACTCCTCGGGATACTTGGCGACCCACTGGTCGATCTCGGCGCGGATCTCGGGCGTGAACAGCGCCTCCTTGTCCTCACAGCGCCGGGTACGTTGCATGGGTTCTGCGCGCATGCTCATCGGTCGATCTCCCCGAATACGATATCCATGGTGCCGATGATGGCCACCACGTCAGCCAGCATGTGCCCGCGCGCCATCTCGTCCATGGCTGCAAGATGGGCAAAGCCCGGAGCGCGGACCTTGAGCCGGTAGGGTTTGTTGGCGCCATCCGAGATGATGTAGCAGCCGAACTCGCCCTTGGGTGCCTCCACGGCCGCGTACACCTCGCCCTCCGGCGGGCAATAGCCTTCGGTGAACAGCTTGAAGTGGTGGATCAGCGCTTCCATGCTCTGCTTCATCTCCTCGCGATTCGGCGGGGCCACCTTGTGGTCGTCGATCATCACCGGGCCGGGATTCTCGCGCAGCCAGGCCACACACTGCTTGATGATGCGTGCCGACTGGCGCAGCTCCTCGACGCGCACCAGATAGCGGTCGTAGCAGTCGCCGTTGGTGCCCACGGGGATGTCGAAATCGACCCGGTCGTAGGCGGCATAGGGCTGCTTCTTGCGCAGGTCCCAGGCGATCCCCGAGCCGCGCAACATGGGCCCGGAGAAACCGAGCTGGCGGGCGCGCTCGGGCGGGACCACGCCGATGCCCACAGTGCGCTGCTTCCAGATGCGGTTGTCGGTGAGCAGGGTCTCGTATTCGTCCACCAGGCCGGGGAAGCGGTCGGCAAAATCGTCGATGAAATCGAGCAGCGAACCCTCGCGCGCACGGTTGCGGAGCTTCGCATCCTTCTCGCTGCAGAAGCGGCCCGGCTCGAAGCGTGGCATCTGCTCGGGCAGGTCACGATAGACGCCGCCCGGACGATAATAGGTGGCATGCATGCGCGCCCCCGAGACTGCCTCGTAGCAGTCCATCAGGTCCTCACGCTCACGGAAGCAGTACAGGAACAAGGTCATGGCGCCGATGTCCAGCGCGTGGGTACCCAGCCACATCAGATGGTTGAGGATGCGCGTGATCTCGTCGAACAGGGTGCGGATGTACTGCGCACGGATCGGTGGCTCGATGCCCAGCAGCTTCTCGATGGCGAGCACATAACCGTGCTCGTTGCACATCATCGAGACATAGTCGAGGCGATCCATGTAACCGATGGACTGGTTGTATGGCTTGCTCTCGGCCAGCTTCTCGGTGCCGCGGTGCAGCAGGCCGACGTGCGGATCGGCACGCGCGATGACCTCGCCGTCCATCTCCAGCACCAGGCGCAGCACACCGTGCGCCGCCGGGTGCTGGGGACCGAAGTTCAGGGTGTAGTTGCGAATCTCAGCCATGGTTCATTCCGCCTCTTCGGCCGCCTCGGGCTTGTGACCATCCTCGTAGCGGAAGTCCTGTCGGATGACACGCGGCACCAGGGTACGCGGTTCGATCGAGACCGGCTCGTAGATCACGCGCCGCTGCTCGGGGTCGTAGCGCATCTCCACCTCGCCGATCAGCGGGAAGTCCTTGCGGAAGGGGTGCCCGATGAAGCCGTAGTCGGTGAGGATGCGCCGCAGGTCGGGGTGCCCGGCGAAAAGGATGCCGAACAGGTCGAAGGCCTCGCGCTCGAACCAGTTGGCCGAGGCCCAGATGCCAGTGACCGAATCGACCACGGGCTGGTCGGCATCGAGGAACACCTTCACCCGCATGCGCACATTGTGGGTCAGCGACAGCAGGTGGTAGACCACCGCAAAACGGTTCGCCGGATCGGCCTCGGGGCGCATCGGCGTGACGCCGCGCTCGAAACCGGTATTGGGTGCATTCCCGACATCCCACTCGGACTGGCCATAGGTGGCATAGTCCACGCCACAGACGTCGATGCACTGCTCCATGGCGATGGGCGCGCGGGTACGCAGGATGCGCATCACCTCGAGCAGGTCCTCGCGCGGCACCGTGAGCGTCAGCTCGCCGTACTCGGTACGCCACGAACAGCCCTCGAAGTCCTCGAGCAGCTCTTCGAGCGCATCTTGCAGTTCTTCCAGTCGTTCTTCGGGACTCATGGGGTCACGATCTCTCTCGTTGCCTGCGCTGCGCGCTCAGCGGGCAATGGTGTTGGTGCGGCAGATCTTGTTCTGCAACTGAATGATGCCGTAGAGCAGCGCCTCGGCGGTGGGCGGACAGCCGGGCACGTAGATGTCCACCGGCACGATGCGGTCACAGCCACGCACCACCGCGTACGAATAGTGGTAATAGCCGCCGCCATTGGCGCAGGACCCCATGGAGATCACCCAGCGCGGCTCGGCCATCTGGTCGTAGACCTTGCGCAGCGCGGGCGCCATCTTGTTGACCAGGGTACCGGCCACGATCATCACGTCGGACTGGCGCGGGCTCGGGCGAAAGATGATGCCGAAGCGGTCCAGGTCGTAACGTGAGGCAGCCGCATGCATCATCTCCACCGCGCAGCAGGCCAGGCCGAAGGTCATGGGCCACATGGAGCCGGTGCGCGCCCAGTTGATGAGCTTGTCGGCCGTGGTGGTGACGAATCCCTTCTCCAGGATGCCTTCTACTCCCATTCCAGCGCCCCCTTCTTCCAT
The DNA here is from genome assembly GCA_964394235.1 of uncultured Sedimenticola sp. Taxonomy (GTDB): domain Bacteria; phylum Pseudomonadota; class Gammaproteobacteria; order Chromatiales; family Chromatiaceae; genus MONJU. The sequence continues at coordinate 49,673 of CAYMWJ010000002.1, forward strand.
TCGTAGATGAAGCCGACGACCAGCACGCCAAGGAACAGCATCATGACCCAGAAACCGGCCCAGCCGATCTGGTCGAGTACCACCGCCCACGGAAAGAAGAAGGCGATCTCCAGGTCGAAGATGATGAACAGGATGGCCACGAGGTAGTAGCGCACGTCGAACTTCATGCGCGAATCCTCGAAAGCCTCGAAACCACACTCATAGGGCGACAGCTTCTCGCTGTCGGGACGATGCGGAGAGAGGACGAAGCCGATCCCAATGGCAGCGACGCCCACGAACAGCCCCACCGCCAGGAAGATCAGGACAGGCAGATAGTTTTCCAGCATGCAGGCCGGCCTCCCCTCGATTTCAGTTTATCGTAATGTCGTCGGACACAGACTCGCCGCTGAGAATATCGGGCATCTCCTTCCCTGTCAAATCCCAACGACAATCCAAGTCATTGATTTTTCTGTTCTTTTATGGACATAAAAAAACGGTATCACCCTCGGAAAGCGATACCGTCGATATATGGTGCCGAAGGCCGGACTCGAACCGGCACGGCTTTCGCCACTACCCCCTCAAGATAGCGTGTCTACCAATTCCACCACTTCGGCAAATAAATTGTTACTGCTGCGCCGGGACCGCAGGCAGATCATCCTGCGCAGCCGCTGGCGCTGGCGCCTCGGGCACCGCGGGTAGATCGGACGGCGCGCTCGGCTGGACTACCTGTTCGGCGGCGGCCTGCCTCTCGAGCAGCGACTCCTGCTCGCCCTTCTGCATGGCGAACCAGGCCAGTGCCAGGCTGGTGAGGAAAAACAGCGCAGCCAGGATGGCCGTGGTACGGCTGAGAAAATTGGCCGCCCCCGCGGAACCGAACACCGTCGCCGAGGCACCGGAGCCGAAGGCCGCGCCCATGTCCGCGCCCTTGCCGTGCTGGATCAACACCAGGCCGACCAAACCGATGGCCAGCAACAGATGAATGACGACGAGTACGGTTTCCATGCTTTGCCTCTCGTATTGCGCGCCTGACTCAGGCGTTGGCCGCGGTGGCGACAGCCAGGAAGTCTGCCGCCTTCAGCGAGGCACCACCGATCAGACCGCCGTCGATGTCCGGCTGTGCCAGCAGTTGCGCGGCATTGCCCGGGTTCATGCTGCCACCATAGAGGATACGCAACCCCTCGGCCACCGCGGCATTCGCTTCAGCGACTCGACCACGGATGAAGGCATGCACCTCCTGCGCCTGCTCGGGGGTGGCGGTCTTGCCGGTACCGATGGCCCACACCGGCTCGTAGGCAATCACACCCTCACCCAGCGTTTCCACGCCACAATGGGCGATCACGGCGTCGACCTGACGCCCCACCACCTCTTCGGTGATGCCCGACTCGCGTTCTTCCAGCGTCTCGCCAATGCACAGGATGGGCACCAACCCGGCCTTGCGCGCGGCGACGAATTTCTCGGCGACCACCTGATCGGTCTCGCCATGGTAGGTGCGCCGCTCGGAATGACCGATGATAACGTACTTGCAGCCAAACTCGGCGAGCATACTGCCGGCGGTCTCACCGGTATAGGCGCCGGACTCGTGCACCGAGATGTCCTGCCCCCCCCAGGCAACCGCACTGCCCTCCAGCTGCTGCTGCACCTCACACAGGAAGATGTGCGGTGAACACACCGCCACCTCGGCGGTCTTCACCTCGCCCATGCCGGCCTTCACGCCGTCGAGCAGCTCGCGGATGCTCGCGCGCGAACCGTTCATCTTCCAATTTCCGGCAACCAGTGGCTGTCGCATGTCCCTACCTCTGTTTTCATTCCTGTGCGAATCAGGCGGCGTACTTTACCGGCAAGCCCCGAATGAATCAATCACTGCCGCCACAAATCCCGCGCACCTCACCGGCGATGCTGTCGGCGATCTCGCGCACCAGTTCGGGGTCGCGCCCTTCGACCATCACGCGGATCAGGGGTTCGGTGCCGGAGGGCCGCAGCAGCACGCGCCCCTCGCCCCCCATGCGCGACTCCGCCGAACGGACCGCCGAGCGAACCGCGGGATCGTCCATCACCTCGGCCGCGACGCGATCGCCCAGGTGCACGTTGACCAGCTCTTGCGGGAACTTGTCCATGCCCTCACACAGCTCGGCCAGCGACCGTCCGGTCGTGTGCATCTCGGCGAGCACCTGCAGTGCCGAGACGATACCGTCGCCGGTGGTGGTGCGATCGAGACAGATGATGTGCCCCGACGGCTCGCCACCGAGCAGCCAACCCTCGTCCACCAGGCGTTCCATGATGTAACGATCGCCGACCTGGACCCGGCACAAGCCGATGTCCTGCTCGCGCAGCGCCACTTCCAGCCCCAGGTTGGTCATCAGGGTACCCACCACCTCGCCGACCATCTCGCCGCTACGCTGCCGCGAGCGGGCGAGTACATAGAGGATGTCGTCGCCATCGCGGATCCGCCCCTGATGATCGACCATGATCAGGCGGTCGCCGTCACCGTCGAGCGCAATCCCCAGGTCGGCACCATGCTCGAGCACGGCGGCCTGCAAGGCCCCGGGGGCGGTGGCACCGCAGCCCTCGTTGATGTTGAGCCCGTCGGGCTGTACGCCGATGGCGATCACCTCGGCACCGATCTCGTCGAACACATTGGGGGCGATGTGATAGGCCGCGCCGTGCGCACAGTCCACCACGATCTTCAGGCCCTGGAAGTTCATGCGCGAGGGGATGGTGGCCTTGCAGAATTCGATGTAGCGACCACGCGCGTCCTCCAGGCGCACCACCTTGCCCAGACGCTCGGAACTGACCGAGTCCATGGGCCGGTCGATCATGGCCTCGATCTCGGCCTCGACGGCATCCGGCAGCTTCTGGCCTGCGGACGAGAAGAACTTGATGCCGTTGTCATGATGGGGGTTGTGCGAGGCACTGATGACGATGCCAGCATCGGCATGCAGGGTGCGGGTGAGATAGGCGATGCCCGGCGTGGGCATGGGACCGAGCATGCAGGTACGCACCCCTGCGGAGGTAAGCCCTGCCTCCAGTGCCGATTCGAACAGATAACCCGAAATACGCGTATCCTTGCCGATCAGCACCTTGCCGCCCTCGCCTCCGCCGAGCACCTTGCCCACGGCCCAGCCCAGCTTGAGCACGAACTCGGGGGTGATGGGCCACTCGCCCACCCGCCCACGGATGCCGTCGGTCCCGAAATAACGTCTGTCCATGGTGGTCAATCCCCCTTGCTGTCGTCTCCTGCCGCAACGGCCCGCTCCCGCACCGCCGCCCAGACGCACAGCACATCGCGCGTCTCGGCCACATCGTGCACGCGCAGGATGCGCGCCCCGCCCTCCAGCGCCAGCAACGCCATGGCCAGACTGCCGGCCAGTCGGTCCGCCACCTCGCGCCCGGTGAGTGCACCGATCATGGACTTGCGCGAGATGCCGGCCAGTACCGGGTAGCCAGTGGCGCACAATACCGGCAGCCGCCGCAACAGTTCCAGATTGTGTTCCAGTGTCTTGCCGAAACCGAAGCCCGGATCGAACACGATGGCCTCGCGCGGGATTCCCGCCCCCTCGCAGACCCGGGCACGTTCGAGCAGGAAATCGCGCACCTCGGTCACCACGTCGTCGTAGCGGGGAGCACGTTGCATGGTGCGCGGCTCGCCCTGCATGTGCATCAGGCAGACCGGCACGCCGGCCTCGGCCGCCACCGCCACGGCCCCCTCGGCACGCAAGGCATTGACGTCATTGATCATGCTCGCACCGGCGGCCACCGCCTCGCGCATCACTGCGGGCTTGCTGGTATCGATCGAGACCGGCTTGTCGAAACGCGCGCTCAGCGCCTCGATCACCGGGATCACCCGGTCGAGCTCCTCTGCCTCGCTCACCGGCTGCGCGCCCGGGCGCGTGGATTCTCCCCCCACGTCAAGGATGTCGGCACCGCCGATCACCATCCTCTCAGCGTGGTACAGAGCCGCATCCAGGCGATCATAGCGGCCACCGTCCGAGAAGGAATCGGGGGTGACGTTGAGAATCCCCATGATGCGGAGAACGGAAAGATCGAGCTGGGGCATGGCGTGCCGCGTCCTGCAATGCGCGAGGCCGGATCGCTCCGGCCTCGGTGTCTCAGTGCTGTCCCGCGGGATCGCCCAGCGGGCCGTCCTCCTTGGGCGGCACCTCGTCACTGGTCGCGGCGGCGCCACCGCTGGGAGAGCCGGAGTCGGGGGTATCCCCCCAGCCAGCCGGCGGCCGCGGGTCACGGCCTTCCATGATGTCACGAATCTGCTCGCTGTCGATGGTCTCGTATTTCATCAGGGCATCGGCCATGGCGTGCAGCTTGTCCATGTGCTCGCGCAGGATGGATTCGGCGCGCTCGTAGTTGCGGTCGATGATGGCGCGGATCTCCTCGTTGATCACGTGCGCGGTCTCGTCGGACAGCGCCTTGTGCTGGGTGACCGAGCGCCCCAGGAACACCTCACCCTCGTCCTCGCCGTAGGCCAAGGGCCCCAGGCGCTCGGACAGGCCCCACTTGGTGACCATGTTGCGCGCGATCTCCGTGGCACGCTGGATGTCGTTGGAGGCGCCGGTGGTGACATGTTCCATGCCGAAGATCAGCTCCTCGGCAATGCGCCCGCCGAACAGACTGGAGATCTGGCTCTCCAGGCGCTCCTTGCTGTGACTGTAGCGGTCTTCCTCAGGCAGGAACATGGTCACGCCCAGGGCACGGCCACGCGGGATGATGCTCACCTTGTACACCGGGTCGTGCGCGGGCACCTTGAGCCCGACGATGGCGTGCCCGGCCTCGTGGTAGGCGGTGAGCTTCTTCTCGTCTTCCTTCATGACCATGGACTTGCGCTCGGCGCCCATCATGATCTTGTCCTTGGCCTTTTCCATGTCTTCCATGTCCACCCGGCGCTTGTTGGCACGTGCCGCGAACAGTGCGGCCTCGTTCACCAGGTTGGCCAGATCGGCGCCCGAGAAGCCCGGAGTACCACGTGCGATGACATTGGGATCGACATCGTCACCCAGGGGGATCTTGCGCAGGTGCACCTTGAGGATCTGCTCACGGCCCAGGATGTCGGGCAGGCCGACCACCACCTGGCGGTCGAAGCGGCCCGGGCGCAGCAGCGCCGGGTCGAGCACGTCGGGACGGTTGGTGGCGGCGATCACGATCACCCCCTCGTTGCCCTCGAAACCGTCCATCTCCACCAGTAGCTGGTTCAGCGTCTGCTCACGCTCGTCGTGACCGCCTCCCAGACCCGCACCACGGTGCCGGCCGACCGCATCGATCTCGTCGATGAAGATGATGCAGGGCGCGTGCTTCTTGGCCTGCTCGAACATGTCACGCACCCGCGAGGCGCCGACGCCGACGAACATCTCGACGAAATCGGAGCCCGAAATGGTGAAGAAGGGCACCTTGGACTCGCCGGCGATGGCACGCGCCAGCAAGGTCTTCCCGGTGCCGGGCGGGCCGACCATGAGCACACCCTTGGGGATCTTGCCGCCGAGTTTCTGGAACTTGGCCGGCTCGCGCAGGAAGTCCACCAGCTCCTTGACCTCTTCCTTGGCCTCTTCGCAGCCGGCGACATCGGCGAAGGTGACCTTGACCTGATCCTCGGTGAGCATGCGTGCCTTGCTCTTGCCGAAGGACATGGCGCCACGCCCTGCGCCGCCGCCCTGCATCTGGCGCATGAAGAAGACCCACAGGCCGATGAGGATGAACAGCGGGAACCAGTTGATCAGGATCTGCCACAGGATGGAGGGCTCCTCGGCCTTCTTCACCCGGAAATCGACGTTGTTGGCCAGCAGGTCGGACACCAGCCAGATATCATGCGGCGCGGTAGTGGTAAAGCGCGCTCCCGAAGTGGTCTTGCCGGTGATGATGGTGGAACGGCCGTTCTCCATCAGCGTCACCGAGGCGATGTTGTGGTTCTTCACTTCCTCGACGAAACGCGAATACGACAGTTCCGGCACAGTCGACCGGGGCACGTTGAAGCTGTTGAAGACGGTCATCAGCACTACTGCAATGACCACCCACAGCACGATGTTCTTTGTCATGTCGTTCAAGGTCCGGAACCTCTCGCTCCCTGGAATGAAACTTCAGCCTCTCGCGGCGGGGCGGCCATTGACAGGACGGCCCGTCGAAAAGACGTGTCGGGTGTATGTAAGCTACTACGAATGATAGTTCCCGGCTACCAGATAGACCTCGCGGCTTTTCGGACGCGAGGCCTTCGGCTTGCGCGTGACCACCCGCCGGAAACTGGCCTTCACGTCCCGGTAGTAGTCGTCGAAGCCCTCGCCCTGAAACACCTTGGTCACGAAGGTCCCCCCCTCGCGCAATGCCTGACGGCAGAAATCCAGTGCCAGTTCACACAGATACATCGAGCGCGGCTGGTCCACCGCGGCGATACCGCTGATGTTGGGCGCCATGTCCGAGAGCACCACATCGACCGCACGGCCATCCAGCAGAGCCTCCAGGCGCGCCAGCGTCGCCTCCTCGAGAAAATCCCCTTGCAGCAGCTCGACACCGGGCAGCGGATCGATCTCGAGCAGATCCAGGCCGATCACCCGCCCCTTGCCGCCGACCACGGACCGCGCCACCTGCAACCAGCCACCGGGAGCCGCCCCCAGGTCCACGACCACCTGGCCGGGCTTGAGAAAACGATCCTTTTCCTGCAACTCCAGCAGCTTGTAGGCCGCACGCGAACGATAGCCGTCCTTCTGCGAACGCTTCACGTACTCGTCGTTGACGTGCCGCTGCATCCAGCGGTGACTGCTTTTCGAACGACCCATTTCAGGCCACCTTAGTGTGGAAGTCGACCACCACAGAGTACACAGAGATCACAGAGGAGGTGAAGTTGGGGGCTGTCCCGGCAGGACCGCAACCCGACCGACGGACCGACCGATGGTCCGTCGGCAGAAAGGTCCGCGCCTTGCCTTTTAACTCTGTGCGCTCTGTGTCCTCTGTGGTGAGGAATCAAGATGCACAAACGCATCTTCCATGATCCGGGGTGTGGCTACCCGGACTCATGGGGGTTAGCTGATGGGGCATTATCGGCCCGGGGACGGGCCTCCTACATTCTCTTGAAAGGCGCTATAGTACGCGCCTTTTCACCGCCCCGGAGCCCCGATGACCCTGTCCAACCAGCAGATCCGCCACTTGCGCAGCCTGGCCCATCACCTGAAACCGGTGGTGCGCGTCGGCCAGCACGGGGTGAGCGAAGCGCTGCTCGAGGAGCTGGAGACCACCCTCGACCACCACGAACTGGTCAAGGTCAAGATCGCTGCCGACAAGGCCGGACGGCTGGCGATCATCGACCGCCTCGCCGAGGCCACGGGCGCCACCCTGATCCAGCATATCGGCCAGATGGCGGTATTCTTCAGGCGCAACAACAAGAAGCCGAAGATTGCCTTGCCCTCGAAGTGATTTTTCACCACGAAGGACACAAGGAACACGAAGAAAGCGGCAAATGTCTGACACCCGCAGGTTGGGTTCGTTTCCCAGCCCGCGACTTGTCGGCAAGCCAGCATGAGAATTCTTTGTGCTCTTCGTGTCCTTCGTGGTGAATCCGCTTACTCGTAGCGGACCTCGAGGATCTCGAACTCCTGGGTTCCGCCCGGCGCCTGGAGGGTGACCTCGTCGCCCTCTTCCTTGCCGATCAGGGCACGGGCGATGGGCGAACTCACCGAGATCTTGTTTTCCTTGATGTCGGCCTCGTCCTCACCGACGATCTGGTAGGTCTTTTCCTCGTCGGTATTGAGGTCCAGCAGCACCACGGTGGCGCCGAACACCACCTTGCCACCGGCATCCAGCGAGGCCACGTCGATAATCTGCGCATGCGACAGCTTGGCCTCGATCTCCTTGATGCGGCCCTCGATAAAGCCCTGCTGCTCGCGCGCGGCATGGTACTCGGCGTTCTCCTTGAGGTCGCCGTGCTCACGCGCCTCGGCAATGGCCTGGATGACGGCGGGCCGCTTGACGGTCTTGAGTTCCTGCAGTTCGGCGCGCAGCTTCTCCGCGCCGGCCAGCGTCATGGGAGTCTTCTGCATCTTGCCACCTCAGTTCTGTAGTTCACGCAGACTGCGCACGTTCAATTCGTCGGGCTGGCGCAGGGCCAGCACCACCGCCTCGGCGCCGGCGATGGTAGTGGTATAGCTCACCTTGTGCTGCAGGGCCGCAGCACGGATGGAACGCGAGTCGATAATGGCCTGCTTGCCCTCGGTGGTGTTGATGATCAGATCGAATTCGTCGTTCTTGATCATGTCCACGATGTGCGGCCGCCCCTCGGCCACCTTGTTGACCAGGACACAGGGCGTGCCCGCCTCCTGGATGGCCTTGCCGGTGCCGCGCGTGGCATACAGCTCGAAACCGAGTTCGGCCAGCTCGGCAGCTACCCGCACCGCACGCCTGCGGTCGGCCTCGCGCACCGAGATGAGCACTTTGCCCGAGCGCGGCAGACGCATGCTGCCACCTTCGAGCGATTTGGCAAAGGCCTCGCCGAAGGTCGCACCCACACCCATCACCTCGCCGGTGGATTTCATCTCGGGGCCGAGGATGGTATCCACCCCGGGAAACTTGATGAAGGGAAAGACCGCTTCCTTTACATAGTAATGGCGCGGCACGATCTCCTCGGTCTGTCCCTGCTCGGCCAGGGAGGTGCCAGCCATGCAGCGCGCCGCAATCTTGGCCAGCGGCCGGCCGGTGGCCTTGGACACGAAAGGCACGGTACGCGAGGCGCGCGGATTGACCTCGAGCAGGTAGATGTCGTCGCCCTGGATGGCGAACTGGGTGTTCATCAGGCCGACCACCTTGAGCCCGTACGCCAGGGCGCGGATCTGCTCGCGCATGCGGTCCTGCACGGCCTGGCTCAAGGTGTAGGGCGGCAACGAGCAGGCCGAGTCGCCAGAGTGCACTCCCGCCTGCTCGATGTGTTCCATGATGCCACCGATGAGCACGTCGGTGCCGTCGCAGATGGCGTCGATGTCCACCTCGATGGCATCGTCGAGGAAGCGATCGAGCAGCACCGGCGAGTCGTTGGACACACGTACCGCCTCGCGCATGTAGCGCTTGAGGTCCTCGACATCGTGCACGATCTCCATGGCACGACCACCAAGCACGTAGGACGGCCGCACCACCAGCGGGAAGCCGATCTCCTCGGCCAGGGCGATGGCCTGCTCGGGATCGGTGGCGGTGCGGTTGGGCGGCTGCTTGAGCCCCAGTTCCTCCACCAGCTGCTGGAAGCGCTCGCGGTCCTCGGCCAGGTCGATGGAATCGGGCGAGGTGCCGATAATCGGCGCACCGGCGGCAGCCAGGTCCTCGGCCAGCTTGAGCGGCGTCTGGCCACCGTACTGCACGATGATGCCGGTGGGCTTCTCCTTTTCGATGATCTCGAGCACGTCCTCGAGGGTGAGCGGCTCGAAATACAGCCGGTCGGAGGTGTCGTAGTCGGTGGACACCGTCTCCGGGTTGCAGTTGACCATGATGGTCTCGTAACCATCCTCGCGCATGGCGAAGGCAGCATGCACGCAGCAGTAGTCGAACTCGATCCCCTGGCCGATGCGATTGGGCCCACCACCGAGCACCATGATCTTCCGCCGATCCGAGGGATCCGCCTCGCACTCCTCCTCGTAGGTGGAATACATATAGGCCGTACTGGAAGCGAACTCGGCGGCGCAGGTGTCCACCCGCTTGTATACCGGGCGCACGCCCAGCGCCTGCCGGCGCTGCCGGATCTCGGCCTCGGCCACGCCCAGCAGGTCGGCCAGGCGGCGATCGGAGAAGCCCTTGCGCTTGAGCGTGCGCAGACGCTCGGCGTCGAGCACCTCGAGCCCCTGGTGCCGCACCCTGGCCTCCTCGGAGACCAGATCCTCGATCTGCACCAGGAACCAGCGGTCGATGCGCGTGATCTCGAACACCTCGTCGAGGGTCATGCCGGCGCGGAAGGCATCGGCCACATACCACAGGCGTTCAGCGCTGGGCTGACCGATCTCGTTGCGGATCAGCTCCAGCGCGCCGTCGGCGGACAGGTCGACGACAGGGTCCAGACCATGCTTGTCGGTTTCCAGTCCGCGCAGGGCCTTCTGCAGCGATTCCTGGAAGGTGCGGCCGATGGCCATCACCTCGCCGACCGACTTCATCTGCGTGGTCAGGCGCGGATCGGCCTCGGGAAACTTCTCGAAGGCGAAGCGCGGCACCTTGGTGACCACGTAGTCGATGGCCGGCTCGAACGAGGCCGGGGTAACGCCGCCGGTGATCTCGTTGCGCAGCTCGTCGAGGGTGTAGCCCACCGCCAGTTTGGCCGCCACCTTGGCGATGGGGAAGCCAGTGGCCTTGGAGGCCAGCGCCGAGGAGCGCGACACCCGCGGGTTCATCTCGATGATGATCATGCGCCCGTTCTCGGGGTTGATGGCGAACTGCACGTTGGAGCCGCCGGTGTCCACCCCGATCTCGCGCAGCACCGCCAGCGAGGCGTCGCGCATGATCTGGTATTCCTTGTCGGTGAGCGTCTGCGCCGGCGCCACGGTGATGGAGTCGCCGGTATGCACTCCCATCGGATCGAGGTTCTCGATGGAGCAGACAATGATGCAGTTGTCCTTGCGGTCGCGCACCACCTCCATCTCGAACTCCTTCCAGCCCGCGATAGACTCTTCGATCAGCAGCTCGCGGGTGGGCGAGAGGTCCAGGCCGCGGGTGCAGATCTCCTCGAACTCCTCGCGGTTGTAGGCGATGCCACCACCCGAGCCGCCCATGGTGAAGGACGGGCGAATGATGGTGGGAAAGCCGATCTGCGCCTGGACCTGGAAGGCCTCTTCAAGCGAGTGGGCGATCGCCGAACGCGGCATGTCCAGGCCGATCTTCTGCATCGCCTTGCGGAACAGGTCGCGGTCCTCGGCCTTGTCGATGGCCTCGCGCGAAGCGCCGATCATCTCCACGCCGAACTGCTCGAGCACCCCCTCGCGCTCCAGGTCGAGCGCGCAGTTGAGCGCAGTCTGCCCCCCCATGGTCGGCAGCAGAGCGTCGGGCCGCTCCTTCTCGATGATGCGCGCCACGGTGCGCCAGTTGATCGGCTCGATGTAGACCGCGTCGGCCATCTCCGGGTCGGTCATGATGGTGGCCGGGTTGGAGTTGACCAGGATGACCCGGTAACCCTCCTCGGCCAGCGCCTTGCAGGCCTGGGCACCCGAATAGTCGAACTCGCAGGCCTGACCGATGACGATGGGGCCGGCGCCGATGATGAGGATGCTTTCGATGTCTGTGCGTTTCGGCATTGTCTAGATCACTGTATTAACCACAAAGGGCACGAAGAGCACGAAGGTTTCGAGAGAGATCTCCGGAACAGGTGCGTAGAACGACGGATGCTGCGACGCCCGGGACTCCATCATTCTGCGCCTCCCCCGGGCAGGCACTTGCCTGATGGCGATTCCCGCCACGCCGTCCTGCCTGCCATCCTGTCCCATTCGTGATCTTCGTGTGCTTAGTGTTCTTCGTGGTGAAATTTCACTTCCCCGCATCCATAAGCTCGATGAAGTGGTCGAACACCGGCGCCACGTCGTGCGGTCCGGGGCTGGCCTCCGGGTGGCCCTGGAAGCCGAAGGCCGGCACATCGGTGCGGTGGATGCCCTGCAGGGACCCGTCGAACAGCGACTTGTGGGTGGCCTTCAGGTTGTCCGGCAGGCTGTCCTCGTCCACCGCGAAGCCGTGGTTCTGGCTGGAGATCATCACCCGGCCGCTGTCGAGATCCTGCACCGGGTGGTTGGCGCCGTGGTGGCCGAACTTCATCTTCACCGTGTGTGCCCCGCTGGCCAGTGCCAGCAGCTGGTGCCCCAGGCAGATGCCGAAGGTGGGCACACCGGCATCCAGCACCTCGCGGATCGCCTCAATGGCATAGGTACAGGGTTCGGGGTCGCCCGGGCCATTGGACAGGAAGACCCCGTCGGGCCGCATGGCCAGCACCTCCGATGCCGGCGTCTGCGCCGGCACCACGGTCACCCGGCAGCCGCGATCGACCAGCATGCGCAGGATGTTGCGCTTGATACCGTAGTCCCAGGCCACCACGTGCCGCGGCAGCTTCTCCTCGACCGGGTGGGGTGCCTCGGGCAGGCCGCCCTCGAGGGTCCAGCTCCCCTGTGCCCACTCATAAGGCGCGTCGGTGGTGACCTCCTTCGCCAGGTCCATGCCCTTGAGCCCCGGGAAGGCCCGCGCCGCGGCCAGGGCTGCGTCTTCGGACGGCGCCTCGCCGGCGATGATGCAGCCGGCCTGGGCACCCTTCTCGCGCAGGATACGGGTCAGGCGGCGGGTGTCGATATCGGCAATGGCGACGATGCCCTGCTCCGCCAAGTAGTCGTCCAGCCGCTGCTCGGCGCGGAAGTTGCTCATCAGCAACGGCAGGTCACGGATCACCAGCCCGGCGACATGGATGCGCGAGGACTCTTCGTCCTCGTGGTTGACCCCCACATTGCCGATGTGCGGATAGGTCAGGGTCACGATCTGCCGTGAATAGGAGGGATCGGTGAGGATCTCCTGGTAACCCGTCATCGCGGTGTTGAACACCACCTCGCCTACCGTCTGCCCGTCGGCGCCGATGGACTGGCCGCGGAACACGCTGCCATCTTCGAGAACAAGGATTGCCGGTCTGGTCATTATGCGCGCACACCAAAAACCGGAAGGCGCTGCGAGGCAGGTCTTCCGGCAGAAAACAGGATCTGTTGGACGATGGGCACGAGGCCCCGCATTGGGGAGGCAATGTTACGGGAAAAGCCGGCTTTGCGCCATGCCGAAAATGCCGGCCACCCGCGCTTTCCACGGCACGGGCAGCCACTGGAACGGCCCACCCGATCGGGCGGACTGCGGGATCAGGCGCGGGCCAAGGCCTGCCGCGTCCAGTCCACGATGCCTCTCGCGTCCAGCGCACCGGACAGACGATCGACCTCGCGGCCTCCCGCGAACAGGATCAGGGTAGGAATCGAGCGGATACCGAACTGCGCCGCCACCGCCTGTTCCTCCTCGGTATTCACCTTCAACAGGCGCACCTGCGGCTCCAGGCTTGCCGCCGCCTGCTCGAAGGCCGGGGCCATCATGCGGCAGGGGCCGCACCAGGACGCCCAGAAATCCACCAGCAGGGGGATATCACTGCGTGTCAGTTGCTTTTCGAAAAGCTGGCCGCCCACCGGCCAGGCCTTGGCCTGGAACAGCGGCTGCTTGCACTTGCCGCACTTTGGCTTTTGCCCCAACCGTTCGGCTGGCACGCGGTTGACCCCGCCGCAGCTGGGGCAGACGATATGCATGGCATCGGGCATCGATGGAATCTCCGTGAAATACTGTTGAGTCGAGGGGCAGATGGGGACGGCATGCCGCGCGTTCAAGCTTGAAGATCCCCAGACCGTCCCCATCTGCCCGCCAGACCGCATCTCCACGACTATCCAGGAACAGACGAGCATGAGCAATTCGCCCTACATCCACGAAGTCACTGCCGAAAATTTCGAACAGATCGTCATCCAGGGCTCGATGGAGCGCCCCGTGCTGGTGGACTTCTGGGCCAGCTGGTGCCAGCCCTGCCAGATGCTGATGCCGGTGCTGGCGAAACTGGCCGAGGAATATCAGGGCCGATTCATCCTGGCCAAGGTCAACACCGAGGAACAGCAGGCCGTGGCAGCACAGTTTGGCATCCGCTCCATCCCCGACGTGCGCCTGTTTCACGGTGGCCGCGAGGTAGACGGCTTCACCGGCGCCCTGCCCGAGTCGGCCATTCGCGAGTTTCTGGACAAGCACATCCCGCGCGAATCCGACCGCACCGTGGAACAGGCCATGCAGGCCCTGGCCGCGGGGGATACGGCCAGCGCCATCACGGCCCTCGAGGCGGCAGCCGCGGCCGATCCCGACAACCCACGCATCCCGGTGGCGCTGGCCCAGGCGCACATGACGGCCAGCGACTGGGAGGCGGCCAAGGCCGCGCTCGATCGCCTGCCCGCCAGCGAGCAGGAGCAGCCCGAGGTTACCCGCCTGCGCGGTCAGTTGCACTTCGCCAGCGAGGCACCACCGGCACAGGATCTGCCCGAACTGGAGGCCCGCCTGGCGAGCGACGAGAACGACAGCGAGGCCCGCTACCGCCTGGCCATGGGCCTGGTACTGCAACAGCGCTTCGAACAAGCCATCGAGCACCTGCTCACCCTGATGCGCAAGGATCGCCAGTATGGTGACGACGCCGCGCGCAAGGCACTGCTCAGGCTGTTCGACATGCTGGGCGATGACCCACTGGTACAGGACGGCCGGCGCCGCCTGTTCAATCTGATGCACTGAGCCCCGGTGCATCCTCCGCGCCGACCGGCACGATGGCCTCCACCTCGGCGCGCTCGCCCTCGACCCGCCAGCGCACATCGAAGCCCTCGATGTACATGCCGTAACGCCGCCGGTCCGCCCCCTTCCGATAGGCCGGGCGCGGATCGAGTGCGAGTGTCTGCACGATCAGCTCGCGCAGGGCTGGCTGTTCGCGCAACACCGTTTCGGCCCCCTCGCTGAAGTGCACCGTCAGCACCGGTAAGGGTGGCTGTGCCGCGAAGCCACCGGCCGCCTCCGGGTGCGCATCCGCATAGGGCAGATAAGGTTTGATATCGTAAACCGGCGTGCCATGCAGCAAGTCCATCCCCGAGACCCGCAGGCGCAAGCGCCCACCCACCTGCTCGATCCCCTCGAAACCCAGGAGTGACAGCCCCAGGTTGTTGGGCCGGAAAGGCGAACGGCTGGCGAACACCCCCACTTCGCGATTGCCCCCCAGCCGCGGGGGGCGCACCCGCAGGCGATAGCGTCCCTCGCAGGCATGAAAGCCGAAGATCACCCAGATGCGTTCGAATCCTTCCAGGCCCTCGAAGGCCTCGGGGTGCGCGAATTCAGGGGCCATTTCCAGCCAACCACGTGCCGCCTCGACCAGGCCGGCCTGACGTGGAATACCGAACTTTTCGCGATAGGGCGAGATCACCCGCGCGATCGCTTGCAGACGCAGACCGTGGTCGCTCATGCTCATGGACTCGTATCGAGGCTGTGGCACAATGGTACGCTACCCGAACCGCCACCCCCAGCGAGGCAAGGCCTTGGGTCAGGACGAACATGCCCGCGTAGCACGACACGACCTGTTTCGCCTCTCGGCACTGGTGCTCAGCGTCACCTGCGCTGTCGTGGCCCTGCTGTCGATGGCCGGCAGCCCGACCTGGCTGCTGATCCTGCTCTCCGGCACCACCGCTTCACTGGCCGTGGTGCGTGGCGCCCCAGCCCTGCTCCTGTCGATCCCCCCCAACCTTGCCGACTCCCGACACACCGACGAGACCAATCTGCTGGCCTGCTGCCACATCCACGAACGCACCCACGACGTGGTGCTGCTGATCGACCCGGACAGCCACCTGGTACTCGATTGCAACCGCCAGGCCAGCCGCCTGCTGCGATTGTCCAAGGCGCAACTGCTGCAGCACAACATCCTCGAACTGGCAGAACAGACCGAGCCGCTGCTGGAGCTGTTGCGCCAGGCCCGGGAGAGCACGGGCATACATCATCGCAACATCCGCCTGCGCTCACCGAACAGCAAGATCCTGTATTTCGAGATGAGTGCAGAACGGCTCCAGATGCGGGGGCGGTCACTGATTCTGCTGCTGGGGCAGGACCAGACCCGTCATGCCGAGGCCGAGAGCCGCGTCCTGCATCTGGCCTATCACGACACCCTCACCGACCTGCCCAACCGTACCCTGCTCACCGATCGAGTCAACCATGCCCTGCAACGCAGCCAGCGTAGCGGACAGCACGGCGCCCTGCTGTTTCTCGATCTCGACAACTTCAAGCGCATCAACGATTCGCTCGGACACTCCATCGGTGATCTGCTGTTACAGGAGCTGGCCGCCCGCCTGCGCCGTACCCTGCGCGAGGAAGACACCATCTCCCGCCTGGGGGGTGACGAGTTCGTGGTCCTGATCGAACACCTGGGGCGCGACCCGGCTGAAGCCGATCGCCAGATACGCGAGATCGCGCGCAAGATCCGCGCTGCCCTGGCACCGGCGTATCACCTCAACGGCCACGAGCTGCACATGACCGCCAGCATCGGCCATGTCGTCTTCCCGCGCGATGGCCAGACCATGGAGACCCTGTTGCGACATGCCGACCTGGCCATGTACCAGGCCAAGAAGGCCGGGCGCGATACCGTCACCCGCTTCCATCCAAGCATGGACGAGATCGCCACCCAGCGCATGCGCGTGGAAAACGAAATCCGCCAGGCGCTGCAGGACGGCCATCTGGAACTCTATTTCCAGCCCGTGCTGCGTATCCGCGACGGCCGCATCCTGGGCGCCGAGGCCCTGCTGCGCTGGCGTCATCCCCAAGAGGGTCTGATACTGCCCGGACGCTTCCTGCCACTGATCGAGGACGGCGCACTGATGCTCACGCTGACCGACTGGGTACTGGAACACGCCTGCCGGGAGCTGGCCACCATTATGGCCACACCCGGGATGTGCCTGCCGGGCTACCTTGCCGTCAACATCAGTCACCAGCAGTTTCACCAGCCCGATTTCGTCGCGCGCGTCCGCGGCATCATCGAGGCAACCGGCGCCGACCCCCGTCATCTGCTGTTCGAGATCACCGAAACGGTCATCATGACCCATGCGCACGAGGCGCGGGCACGCATGCTGGCGCTCAAGGAGCTGGGCCTGCGCTTTGCCATCGACGACTTCGGCACCGGCTACTCCTCGCTGTCCTACCTCAAGCAACTGCCCGCCGATACACTGAAGATCGACCGCAGCTTCGTCAGCGAGGTGACCCGTGACCCGGACGATGCCGCCATCGTGCGCACCGTGCTGGGCATCGCCGACCATATGGGCATGCAGGTGGTCGCCGAGGGCGTGGAGCACCAGGAACAATTGCACTTCCTGCGCGAACACGGCTGTACCTGCTATCAGGGCTTTCTCGGTCGGCCACCGCTGGAGCAGCAGGCATTCCGCGAGGAACTGCGACTGAACGCACAGCTGCGCCTGGTCGAATAAGCCGCCCCTGCGTGTACCGGGTGTGCAAGGCCTGCACAACTTTCCAACGTGGCAACAAGGGTGCTAGCATCTTCATCGCCCGCTAGGGCGTGACATTTCGTGGTCTTTCATGTTGATCCAAGGAGGGATTGCCATGCCACCTTTCCATAGCAGCAAGTCTCTTGTGTCGCTGTTCCTTGGCGCTGCCGTGATGACCCCCCTGGGGTACGCAGGTTCGCCCGTGCAGTGCAAGACCCTGTCCAGGGAGGCCTGCAGCACCCACCCGGGATGCACCTGGGTCGCAGGATATGTTCGCAAGGACGGGCGTCAGGTGAAGGCCTATTGCCGCACGGTCTCGCGCAAGGCGAACAAGGAGGCGGCCGGTTCCGGGGCGAAGAGGCCCGGGGAGAAGGCCGGGACAGCGGTCGGGACGCACTGACTCGCGATCCCGAAACGGGATAACAGGGTCTTTCCGGGTATCCGTGCCGAGACTTGCTTGCTAAGGTTCGGACATGGATACCGGTTCCATCGGCTTTACCATCTTCATCGTGTTCACGGGCGCGGCGGTCTTCGCGACCGTCGCGCTCTATGCCCGGCAGTCGTTGCTGATCGCCTATATCCTGCTGGGCATACTGCTCGGCCCCTGGGGGCTGGGCTGGGTCAATGACCCGGAGCTGGTACGCGAGATTGCCGAGTTCGGCATCATGTTCCTGTTGTTTCTGCTGGGACTGCACCTGCAGCCACAGGACCTGCTGCACATGGTGCGCAAGACCACCCTGGTGACCCTGCTCAGTTCCGCCGCGTTCTTCGTGGTGGGGTTCGCGATGGCGCTGGCGTTCGGCATGACACTCATGGAGTCGTCGCTGGTCGGCGGGGCGGCCACCTTCTCCAGCACCATCATCGGCCTCAAGTTGCTGCCGACGACCATCCTTCATCACCAGCATACCGGCGAGGTCATCGTCAGTATCCTACTGTTGCAGGACCTGTTGGCCATCGTGCTGCTGCTGGTCGTGCAGGGTGGCAGCGGCAGTGGCATGCCGCTGTTCGATCTGCTCAGACTGCTGGGGGCGCTGCCAGCCCTGGTCTTGCTGGCCTGGCTGGGCGAGCGTTACCTGTTGCTGCCACTGATCCAGCGCTTCGACCGTATCCAGGAGTACATCTTTCTGATGGCCATCGGCTGGTGCCTGGGCATGGCCGAACTGGGACAGCTGATGGGGCTGTCGGCCGAGATCGGTGCCTTCATCGCCGGGGTGACCCTGGCTTCCAGCCCGATCGCCCTGTTCATTGCCGAAAGCCTGAAGCCCCTGCGCGATTTCTTCCTGGTGCTGTTCTTCTTTTCGCTGGGTGCGGGTTTCGACCTGGGCATGATGAGTTCGGTCCTGCTGCCGGCCCTGCTGCTGGCGGTCACCCTGTTGCTGCTCAAGCCGCTGGTGTTCCGCCTGCTGTTGCGCCGAACCGGGGAGTCCCTGCGGCGATCGCACGAGATCGGCTATCGCCTGGGGCAGATGAGCGAGTTCTCGCTGCTGCTCGCAGTGCTGGCAGAGGAACAGCAGGCGATCGGCGCCCAGGCCTCGTACCTCATTCAGCTGGCCACACTGCTGACCTTCCTGGCCTCGTCCTACCTGATCGTCAAGCGCTTTCCGACCCCGATCGCGGTATCCGAGCGCTTGCGGCGCGACTGAGGTTCAGCCTGGGACAGAAGTGAATGACTGGCCGAGTTGCCTCGTGCCCGCTCCCGGGACGATGGGGTCTCCGTTGATCGACGCGGTCGAGACGTGCTTGTCTGGCCGGCCTCGTGTACGAGAAATAGACGAGCGGCATCCCTGCCGCGACTTCCGTCCGGGGACCGGCCTCCTGCGGGCAAGAGTGGCGTCCACGGCCCGAGCTGTCCTCAATGCTGCAGGATCTGGCTCAGGAACAGCTGGGTACGTTCGTGTTGCGGGTTATTGAAGAATTCATGGGGCTCGTTGACTTCGATGATCTCGCCCCCGTCCATGAACACCACGCGGTTGGCCACGGTCTTGGCGAAGCCCATTTCGTGGGTCACCACCAGCATGGTCATGCCGGTCTCGGCCAGTTCGATCATGGTGTCGAGCACTTCCTTGATCATCTCCGGGTCGAGCGCGGAGGTCGGTTCATCGAACAGCATGATGCGCGGGTTCATGCACAGGCTGCGCGCGATGGCCACACGTTGCTGCTGGCCGCCGGAGAGCTGCCCGGGATACTTGTTGGCCTGTTCGGGGATGCGCACCTTTTCCAGGTAGTGCATGGCGATCTCTTCGGCTTCGGCCCTGGGCATCTTGCGCACCCAGATGGGCGCCAGGGTGCAGTTCTCGAGCACCGTGAGATGCGGGAACAGGTTGAAGTGCTGGAACACCATGCCGACCTCGCGGCGGATGATCTCGATGTTCTTCACATCGTTGGTCAGCTCGGTGCCGTCCACCACGATGTGTCCCTTCTGATGTTCCTCGAGCCGGTTGATGCAGCGGATCATGGTGGACTTGCCCGATCCCGAAGGCCCGCAGATGACGATACGCTCACCACGCGCCACATCCAGGTTGATGTTCTTGAGCACATGGAACTCGCCGTACCACTTGTGCACGCCCTGCATCTGCACCGCAGGCAACCCTTCGGGCACGTGGTGGGTCTTGTTTTCGCTCATGATGTAAACCTCAACGTTTGTGTCCGGTATGCAGCTTGCGCTCGATGGCCATGGAGTAGCGCGACATACCGAAGCAGAACAGCCAGAACACCAATCCGGCAAAGGTGTAACCCTCGATGGAGTAACCCAGCCAGTTGGGATCTTCCAGTGCCGCCTTGATGATGGCCAGCAGGTCGAGCAGGCCGATGATCATCACCAGCGTGGTGTCCTTGAACAGCTCGTTGAAGGTGTTCACGATGCCGGGGATCACCAGCTTGAGCGCCTGCGGCAGGATGATCAGGCCCATCTTCTTCCAGTAGCTCAGGCCCAGCGCGTCGGCGGCCTCGTACTGGCCCTTGGGGATGGCCTGCAGACCGCTGCGCACCACCTCGGCGATATAGGCCGACTGGAACAGCACGATACCAATCAGCGCACGCAGCAGCTTGTCGAAATTGACCCCCTCGGGCAGGAACAACGGCAGCATCACCGAGGACATGAACAGCACGGTGATCAACGGCACGCCGCGCCACAGCTCGATGAAGGCCACACTCAGGGCGCGCACGATGGGCATGTTGGAGCGCCGTCCCAGTGCCAGCAGGATGCCCAGCGGGAAGGCCGCCACGATGCCTACCAAAGCCAGGATCAGCGTCAGCATCAGGCCGCCCCAGAGGCTGGTCTCCACCGGCTCGAGGCCAAAGCTGCCACCGCTGAGCAACAGGTAGGCCATCACCGGAAAGATCACCAGCGCGAACAGGCCGGCATAACGCTTGCCCGGCAGCTTCGGCACCGTCAGCCAGGCGATGGTGAGCGCCAGCAGCAGGCCGGTCAGGTTCACCCGCCACTGCTCACCCTCCGGGTAGAAGCCGTACAGGAACTGATCGAGGCGTACGCGGATGAACACCCAGCAGGCCCCGCCCGAAGTACATGCTTCACGCGAGTCGCCTACCCAGTCGGCATCGATGATGGCCCACTGGATCAACGGCACGAAGATCAGGTAGATCAGGTACAGGCCCAGGAAGGTGAGCCCGGTGTTCCACCAATTGGAAAACAGATTCTGGCGCAGCCAGCCGATCACCCCCACCTCGGTGATCGGCGGCGGCAGGTCGGGATACTGGCCCGGAATGTAGTCGTCGGTCTTGCCTTCGCTCATGTCCATCTCCTAGCGCTCCACCAGCGCCATGCGCTTGTTGTACCAGTTCATGAAGGCCGAGATGCTCAGGCTGATGGTGAGATACACCCCCATGGTGATGCCAATGATCTCGACCGCCTGTCCGGTCTGGTTGAGCGTGGTCCCCGCGAACAGGGCCACCAGGTCGGGATAGCCGATGGCCGGCGCCAGCGAGGAGTTCTTGGTCAGGTTGAGATACTGCGAGGTGAGCTGCGGGATGATCACCCGCATCGCCTGCGGGATGATGACCAGGCGCAGGGTCTGCCCGGGCTTGAGCCCCAGGGCATGGGCGGCCTCGGTCTGGCCATGGCTGACCGACTGGATGCCCGAACGCACGATCTCGGCGATGTAGGCCGCGGTGTAGATGCTCAGCGCCAGCGCCAGCGCGAACAGCTCGGGAATCACGGTGATGCCGCCGCGGAAGTTGAAGCCCCGCAGCACCGGGTATTCCCACGACAGGGGGAAGCCGGTGATGCCAAAGGCCAGCCAGGGCAGAAAGACGATCAACCCCAGCGAAGTCCAGAACACGGGGAAGGTCTGGCCGGTGGCCTCCTGGCGGCGGCGCGCCCAGCGCGCGATGAACACCGAGGCGACGATCGCCAGCCCCAGCGCCGCCAGCACCCAGCCGAAGCCCGGCTCGGTGAGCGGTGCTGGCAGGTACATGCCGCGCTTGTTGAGAAACACCACCTCTCCCAGCGCGATGCTCTGCCGCGGATGCGGCAGCAAGGGCAGTATGGCGAAATACCAGAAGAGGATCTGCAGCAACAACGGAATATTGCGGAAGATCTCGATGTACAGCGCCGCCAGGCGGCTGATGATCCAGTTGGATGACAGCCGGGCCACGCCGATGAGGAATCCGAACAGGGTCGCAAACACGATGCCGATCGCCGAGACCAGCAGGGTGTTGAGCAGGCCTACCAGGAAGGTGCGACCAAAGGTATAGGTCTCGTCATAGGGGATCAGGCTCATCAGCACCCCGAAGCCCGCCTCGTTGTTCAGAAAGGCAAAGCCGGTGCTGATGCCGCGCTTCTCCAGGTTGTGCAGGGTGTTCTGGAAGATATAGCCGAACAGTGCGAGTACCGCGGCCACGACCAGGATCTGGAACAGCCAGGCACGTTTTTCGGGGTCTCGCCAGAAGCTCGCCGCGGCCGGCGCCTTTTCGCTGCTTGCGTCGCTCATGGATCTACTACAGGTCTGTATCAGAAGATCGGGGGCGCAAGGCGCCCCCAGGAAAAAAACCAGGCACCCCGCCGAAACGGCGGGGTGCCTCGCGCTCAGCGGATCGGCGGAGCGTACTGAATGCCGCCATCCTTCCACAGGGCGTTGATGCCGCGGGCGATCTTCAGCGGCGAACCCTGACCGACGTTACGCTCGAAGGCCTCGGCGTAATTGCCCACCTGCTTGATGATCTGGTAGGCCCAGTCGTCGCGGATCTGCAGGCCCTGGCCCTTGATACCCGACAGGCCCAGCAGGCGCTGCTTGCCCGGATCCTTGGTGGTCTTGCGGACTTCGTCCACGTTCTTCGAGGTGACGCCCATCTCCTCGGCATTGATCATGGCGAACAGCGACCAGCGCACGACCTTCAGCCAGTCGTCGTCGCCGTTGCGCACCACCGGCCCCAGCGGCTCCTTGGAGATGATCTCGGGCAACACCATGGCGCTGTTCGGATCCTTCAGCTTGATGCGCAGGGCATACAGCTGAGACTGGTCGGAGGTGAGCACGTCGCAGCGACCGGCCTCGAAGCCCTTCACCGTTTCGTCCGAGGTGTCATAGGTGATGGGGGTGTACTTCATGCCCTTGGAGCGGAAATAGTCGGCCAGGTTCAGCTCGGTGGTGGTACCGGCCTGAATGCAGATCGCCGCGCCGTCCAGCTCGGTGGCGCTCTTCACGCCCAGGCTCTTGTGCACCATGAAGCCCTGACCGTCATAGTAGTTGACCCCGGCGAAGTTGAGGCCAAGGTTGGTGTCGCGGGTCAGCGTCCAGGTGGTGTTGCGCGAAAGCATGTCGATCTCGCCGGACTGCAGGGCGGTGAAACGCTCCTTGGCGGTCAGCGGAGTGAACTTGACCTTGGAGGCATCGCCGAACACGGCAGCGGCCACCGCACGACACACGTCCACGTCGAGACCGGTCCACTGACCCTTGTCGTTGGTGGCAGAGAAACCGGGCAGGCCGGTGGACACGCCACACTGAACGAAGCCCTTGGCCTTCACGGCATCCAGGGTGGCGCCGGCGTGCGCGACCGGCAAGGTGCTGAGCGCCAGCAGAGAGCCGCCGGCAAGCAGGTGTTTTATCTTCATTATTTCCTCCGTCTTTGTCTCGACAAGGCGATGGGTGTGCTTCGGATGATCTCCGGCCCGCAGGCCGAATCGGGCCAAGTGTCGCGTGCCCTCCGGTACAGGTCAAGACACGCGCGAATACAATGTCAAGATGCACCATTTTCGAGCACTTGCAGGCCCGAATGGCACCAAATTTACCGTCCCGCTACTTGGTACAGACAGCGTCTCGTGCTTCAATGCCGCCGAGCCAACCAGCCGAATATCGCCAGCCGATGCCCCGCAAACTGCTCAAGCGCTACACACCCGATCCGCACACGGTACGAAACCACCGCCACTTGCGCTGGTTGGCACACTTCCTGGTCGATCCCAACCTGTTCCACATGAACCGGCGGTCGGTCTCCGGCGCCTTCGCCGCGGGGCTGTTCTGGGCCTCCATCCCCATCCCCTTCCAGATGATCGCAGCGGCGATCACCGCCATCGCGATGCAGGTGAACCTGCCGATCGCAGTGGCACTGGTCTGGCTGACCAACCCGCTGACCATGCCGCCGGTGTTCTACTTCAACTATCTGGTGGGCACCTGGATACTGGGCAAACCGGGCGACGTGGGTGAATTCCAGATGAGTCTGGAGTGGATCGGCTCGCAACTGCATGCCATCTGGCTGCCGTTGTACTTCGGCAGTGTCGTGGTCGGGGTGGTCGCCGGGGCACTGGGCTACATCGGCATGCGCGGATACTGGCGCTGGCACGTGGTACGCCAGTATCGTGCTCGAAAAGATCGCCAGCGGCGCACCTGAGGTTCAGAGCGGCTCGAGACGCCCGTCGCGCAGCTCCAGTACCTGCTGCATGCGTCGCGCCAGGGTGTGGTCGTGGGTGACGATGACAAAGGCCGTGCCCTGTTCCTGGTGCATCTCGAGCAACAGTTCATAGACCGACTGCGCGGTCTGCGGATCGAGATTGCCCGTCGGTTCATCGGCCAGCACGCACGAGGGATTGGTCACCAGCGCCCGCGCGATGGCGGTGCGCTGACGCTCACCGCCGGACAGCTCGGCCGGCTTGTGGCGCAGGCGCTCGCCGAGTCCCACCCGTTGCAGGATGGCGGTCGCCGCGGCCTCGGCCTGCACCGGGCGGTCACCACGGATCAGCAACGGCATGGCCACATTCTCCAGGGCGCTGAACTCGGGCAACAGGTGATGAAACTGGTAGATGAAGCCGATGTGGCGGTTGCGCAGGCGTCCGCGCGCCGGCTCGGGCAGGCCGCCAAAATCGTGTCCTGCCAGGATCACGCGCCCCTGGTCGGGCGGTTCCAGCCCGCCCAGGCAATGCAGCAGGGTACTCTTGCCGGAACCCGAAGCGCCGACGATGGCGAGCTGGGTGCCACGCTCGATCACCAGGTCCACACCGCGCAGTACCTCCACCCGGTCCGGCCCGAGTTGAAAGGCCTTGTGCAAACCCTCGGCACACAGGACCACCTCACTCATAGCGCAACGCCTCCGCCGGCTCGGTGCGATAGGCCCGCCAGGCCGGGTACAGGGTCATCAACAGGCTGAGCAGCAACGAGCCACCGGCGACCAGCGCCACGTCCGGCCACTGCACATCGGAAGGCAGCTTGCTGATGTAATAGACGCTGGGATCGATGAAATGGATACCGAAGGCGCGCTCGATGGCCGCCACCGTGTCTTCCACGTTGAACGCCAGCAACAGGCCCAGCACGGTGCCCAATACAGTGCCCACCACCCCCAGGGTCGCGCCCTGCACCACGAAGATGCGCATGATCATCCCCGGCGAGGCGCCAAAGGTCTTCATGATGGCGATGTCGCTCTGCTTGTCCACCACCATCATGACCAGGGTGGTGATGATGTTGAAGGCCGCGATCACCACGATCAGGAACAACAGCAGTCCCATCATGCGCTTCTCCATCTTCAGCGCAGCGAAGAAGTTGCGGTGATAATCGGTCCAGTTGAGTACCCGGTAGACACCGGGCAGGCGGTTGGCCAGTTGCAGCGACACCCGGCGCGCCTGCCATACATCGCGGATGCGGATGCGCACACCGGTGACCGCGTCACCCATGCGCAACAGCCGGGCGGCATCGCGGATGTGGATCATGGCCACCCCACTGTCGTACTCGTGCATACCGACCTCGAAGATGCCGACCACGGTGAAGCGCCGCAGGCGCGGCATGCTGCCTGCGATGGTCACCGTCATCTGCGGCACCACCAGGGTGACCTTCGAACCTACCTCCACGGCCAGCGCCTGCGCCAGCTCGCGACCGAGGATGATGCCGTAACGCCCGGCCTGCAGATCTTCCAGGCGCCCCTCGCGCATGTGCTGCGCCACGTCCACCACGTCCTTCTCGAGCGCCGGGTCCACGCCACGTATCAGTGCGCCGGAGACATATTGATTGTGCGTGAGCATGGCCTGCGCCTGGATATAGGGCGCAGCGGCCAGCACCTCGGGGTGCCGGCGCACCTGCTCCATGGCCTGGCGCCATTCCTCCATGCTGCCGTCGAGCGCCTGCACATCGCCATGCGACGCCATGCCCAGGATGCGCTTGCGGATCTCCTTGTGAAAGCCGTTCATCACCGACAACACGGTGATCAGCGCGATCACCCCCAGCGCGATCCCCAGCGCGGAGAACAGCGAGATGAAAGAGATGAAGTGGTTTCTGCGCCGCGAGCGGGTGTAACGCAGACCGACGAACAGGGATACCGGACGAAACATGGCGCACATTAGACCACAACCGCCGCCGATCGGTGGCAACCTCTGTGACGCGGCGCACTTGCCAGCGGTGCCGCCACTTGTACACTTGAGCGAACGGTGGCAGGAGTCACCTGCTTGCCTCAGGGAGTCCCCATGTACAGAGCCTTGGCCCTATTGATCGTTCTGCTCAGCCTCGGCACCGGTACCGCTGCCGAGACCTTGCTGATCGACGCCATCGAGCAACAGCCACCCAACACCCCGCAGGGCCTGCTGCGCCCGCGTAACGGCGAGACCATGTCCCGGGTCGAAGACCGCTTCGGCAAGCCTATGGCCATCAGGGGGCCGGTGGGCGATCCCCCCATTACCCGCTGGGACTACCCGAGTTTCAGCGTCTTCTTCGAGCACGACCGGGTCATCCACAGCGTCGTCAAGCGCTGAGGAACCGGTGGACAAGTCCAGAACGATGAGATCGCCGATCGAAATGCGCCGGCTCAAGGCGCCCGTCGCACGGAACGGCAAGCCATCGCGAAGGCTGGCAACGCCGAAATGGCGGTTTTCGGCGGCGAGATCGCATTTCACCACCTGTTTCAGAGGCCTCTCGACACCATGCTGACACCCCGATTGCCTGCCGAGTGGGAAGCGCAGGCAGGCGTCCAGCTCACCTGGCCGCATCCCGACACCGACTGGGCCGACGACC
>CAYMWJ010000002.1:76203-80300 GCA_964394235.1 uncultured Sedimenticola sp.
TCCAGCTCACCTGGCCGCATCCCGACACCGACTGGGCCGACGACCTGCCGGCGGTCGAGGCAGTCTTCCTGCAGATCGCCCGCGCGATTACCGCCGACCAGCCCCTGCTCTGCGTCTGCCGCGATCCCGACCACCGACGGTACGTGCAGGGCTTGCTCCAACAGGCCGGTATTGCCCCGGGCCGGCTGCTTTGGGGCCTGGCCGAGAGCGACGACACCTGGGCGCGCGATCACGGCCCGCTGACCACCCTGCACGATGGCAAGCCCCTCCTGCACGATTTCCGCTTCGACGGCTGGGGCGGCAAGTTCGCTGCCCGGCGCGACGACGCCATCACCGCCGCCCTGCATGCCCAGGGCTGTTTTGCTGACACCCCGCTGCGCCGACACGAGCTGATACTGGAAGGTGGTGCCATCGAGACCGACGGCCGCGGCACCCTGCTGGCGACCCGTTCCAGCGTACTCGACCCGAAACGCAACCCCGGGCTCGGCCCGGCCGACATCGAGGCGTTGCTGCGCGAACACCTCGGTCTCTCGCGTTTCCTGTGGCTGGACCACGGCGCACTGAGCGGGGACGATACCGATGCCCACATCGACGTGCTGGCACGCTTCACCGACCCGCACACCATCGTGCACATCACCGCCCCAGCGGGGGACCCCGATCACGCCGCCCTGGCGGCGATGACCGCGCAACTGGCCAGCTTCCGCGACGCCGAAGGCCGCCCTTACCGGCTGATCCCCTTGCCCTGCGCCGGCGAACACCACGATGCCGACGGCCGCCGCCTGCCCGCCAGCTACGCCAACTTCCTGGTCACCAATCGCTCGGTGTTGTTGCCGGTCTACGGGGTAGCGGCCGACACCGAGGCGGCACGCCGCCTCGCCGAGGCAGTACCCGACCGGCGCATCGTCCCCATCGACTGCCGGCCGCTGATCCGCCAGAATGGCAGCCTGCACTGCCTGACCATGCAATACCCGCAAGCGCTGCCGCTGCGCAGCGGCGAGGACACCCGATGAGCCGCAAGCTGACCATCGCGCTGCCCCAGCACGCCCACCGGGGTGATGCCGAACGCAACCTGGCGCATATCGCCGGGCAGATCCGCACCGCCGCGGCCCGGGGCGCGCGCCTGGTGCTGTTGCAGGAACTGCACAACAGCGCCTATTTCTGCCAGAGTGAAGACCCGCGACACTTCGACCTGGCCGAGCCCGTCCCCGGACCGACCACCGAGCGCCTCGGCCGGCTGGCCGCCGAACACGCGGTGGTGATCGTCGCCTCGCTGTTCGAGCGTCGCGCTACCGGCCTGTACCACAACACGGCGGTGGTGCTCGACGCCGACGGTCGCATCGCCGGTCGCTACCGCAAGATGCACATCCCCGAGGACCCGGGCTTTCACGAGAAGTTCTACTTCACGCCCGGCGATAGCGACTTCGCGCCCATCGACACCGCGGTCGGCCGGCTCGGCGTGCTGGTGTGCTGGGACCAGTGGTATCCCGAGGCGGCGCGGCTGATGGCGCTGGCGGGCGCCGAGCTGCTGCTCTACCCCACCGCCATCGGCTGGGACCGCCGCGACCCCGAGGACGAACGCCAACGCCAGCTCGATGCCTGGCGCATCGTGCAACGCGGCCATGCGGTGGCCAACGGCCTGCCGCTGGCGGCCTGCAACCGCGTCGGCTTCGAGCCCTCGCCACGCGAGGGCGACCCCGGCATCGACTTCTGGGGCCACTCCTTCGTCTGCGGGCCACAGGGCGAGCTGCTGGCCGAGGCCGGCAGCGACGAGACGCTGTTGCTGGCCGAGATCGACCTGGCGCGCAGCGCGCCGGTGCGCAACATCTGGCCCTTCCTGCGCGACCGGCGCATCGACGCCTATGCGGAGCTGACCCGCCGCTGGCGCGACGACTGATCCAGCGCCCTTTGGACGGTTTCTCGCGCCGCGCCATCCCCTATACTTCGCCCCCCGTTGTCAACCGAGAGACGGACGATCAATGACTACAGCGAACCTTCCCAGGCCCGCCGAACTCGACGCCATGATGGCATCGATCATCCAGCGCATCGCCACCGGGCCCGATCTGTCCAAGGACATCGCCGAGGACGAGGCCCGCCTGGGCATGCTCGGCGTGCTCGAGAACGCGGTCGACCCGGTGCGTGCCGCCATCTTCCTGATCGCCCTGCGCATGAAGCGCGAGACCCGCGAGGAGAACCGCGGCGTGTTGCAGGCCATCCTCGAGACCACCGACCGGGTCACCGCCGAGGTGGACGAGGTACTCGACCTGGCCGACCCCTACGACGGCTACAACCGCACCCTGCCCGCCTCGCCCTTCCTGCCGGCCCTGCTCGCCGAGGCCGGTGTCGCCACGGTGAGCCATGGCCTCGACCGGGTCGGTCCCAAGTACGGCATCACCCATCGCCACGTGCTGGCCGCCGCCGGGGTGGACGTCGATCTCGACACCCGGGCCGCGGCACGCCGCCTGTCCGACGGCCCCGGCTGGGCCTACGTGGACCAGGCAAACTTCGCCCCCAGGCTGCACGACCTGATCGAGCTGCGCCGCAAGATGATCAAGCGCTCGGTGATCACCACCGTCGAGGTACTGGCCAAGCCGATCACCGGCCGCCACAAGACCCACTTCGTCACCGGTTATGTGCACAAGCCCTACCCGCCGGTGTACGCCGACCTGGCGCGCCATGCCGGTTTCGATTCGGCATTGCTGGTGCGCGGCGTGGAGGGCGGCGTCATTCCCTCGCTGCGCCAGGCCGGCAAGTACTTCGCCTATCATGACGGCGGCGAGGAGACCAGTCACGACATCGACCCGGCAGGTATCGGTATCGCCAGCGAGCACCGCTGCGTGCCGGTCCCCGAAGACATCCCGCAGACGCCGAAGGGCGAAGGCGCGGTGACCATCACCGACACCGCTGCCGGGGCACAACGCGCCGCCGAGCTGGGCCTGGCCGCGCTGCGCGGCGAGAAGGGAGCGACCTATGACTCGCTGGTGTACTCGGGCGCGCTGATCCTGCACCACCTGGGCCGGGCCGACTCGCTGGCCGACGGGGCGGCTCAACTGCGCGCCATCCTCGATTCCGGCCGCGCTGCCGAGCGGGTGGCCTGATGGGCTTCGTCGCCATTGCTGCCGCAGACGAACTGGCGGTCGACGAGATGAAGGCCTTCGAGCTCGACGGCCGCCGCCTGCTGCTGGTGCGCACCGCCGACGGCTTCTACGTGGTCGACGAGATGTGCACCCACGAGGACTACTCCCTGGCCCTGGGCTGCATCAAGGGGCGGCGTATCAAGTGCTCGCTGCACGGCAGCTACTTCGACCTGGCCACCGGCGAGCCGGACGAGGAACCGGCCGACGAACCCATCTGCAGCTACCAGGTGAAGGTCGAAGACGGCCAGGTGTGGGTCGATCCCGCGCAGACACGACATGAGTCCCGCTGCCGACGCTGACCCACCAGGCCGCCCCTCCCCGCACGTCAGGTGGCGAGCCGGCCGTTCGCTTGGCGTGCCAGACACTCCCCATCTGGAATTCAACACCACAGAGAACACAGAGGGGTTGAAGCCGGGTCTGTCCCAACCCGCGACCGACAGACCGATACCCCCTGCAGGGAGGTTCGCGCTTCGCTTTTTGCCATCGTTGCACGCTGTGTGCTCTGCGTTCCCTGTGGTGAAAAATCAGGGGCACAAACGCATCTTCCATGGTCAGGGGTGTGGTCGGCCCGCGTCATGGGTGTTCACCTCTTGAAGGTGAACGAGGCCCAGTAGCTGCCCCAGTCCCACTCCGGGTCGTCATCCCCGGCGCGCACCATGTGCACGGCCTTGATCAGCCAGACCCCGGGACCATCCAGCGGCAGCGACACCCGCCCCTCGGCGTCGGTGCGTTGCCGGATCTTGTGTTGCGGATCGGTATCGCGGTAGGCAGTGACCAGTACGCCAGCGATCGGTCGCCCCCGGAACAGCAGCCGCATCGGCAAGGACCGGCCCGGACGCCAGGCACAAGGATCCTGCTCCGGCACCAGTTCCAACGGCAGGCCGAAGCGGAAGTCCCAGCCCGGCGCTCCCTCACCGACACAGATCAGCGCCTTGGCGTGCCGGGTATACCACTCGCGAGCCG
>CAYMWJ010000003.1:0-10571 GCA_964394235.1 uncultured Sedimenticola sp.
ATTAACCAACCTGGCAGTCAATCGGTTCTGCACTAATTGCAAGAACGGCGCGTGAATTGCGAATATCGCCAACGAGCTGCCCCGGCGGCGGACGCACGGGCATTCGGGGTCGTCCAGGGGGGATGTCGAGGGTCTTCAACCGACCCACGTGGCTTGCAGGGGCTTTCCGGAAGAGCTGCTCGTCGAGTCCGGGGGGGCAGTTTGGCAAACGGGGTAAGGCCAGCGGCACGGGGGAGCTTCGGTTGGCTGTAGGAGGTCCCTCCTTGGGTCGCCCACGAGGCGTCAAGGAGTGCCCCGGGGGGGGGCGGGAATAGCGTTGGCCAGGATTGGATCCTGGGTGAGGGGCAATGGGAGGACGGATGCGCTTTCCCCGGGCGCTCATATGAAGTATATTAGCGGTAAGCGAAGTACATGAGCCGCCGATGGAAATACTCTTCCTCCTGATTCCGCTGGCAATCGGCCTGATGGCGGTGGCTGTCGTGTTTTTCCTGTGGACCGTGAAGAGCGGTCAGTACGACGACCTCGAAGGACCGGCGCATCGCATCTTGATGGACGACGATGACCCGCTGATTCCCGGCAACCGACGTGCCGCCGCGGGGGAGCAGGACAGGGCCGGTGACGCTGACGGCTGAGGTCGTGGTACGGGTCGCCGTACGCGGATGAATCGACTGTCTCTCACAGACGGAGTAGTAGCCATGTTCAGTTTCGAAAACTTTCCCATGACCATCGTCGTGACCCTGATCGTGGTCGCCTGGCTGAGTTTCTTCTCGGTCGTTTTCTCCGGCTGACGGCCGGATTCCGCCCGCCACCCTGTCAGGGTGCCGCCGGTTCTGCCGGCCCTCAATGAAGAACCCCCGCTGACAAGCGGGGGTTCTTCGTTGGGCGTCCGTTGTGAGCAGGGCGAGTGTTTCAGGCTGCCAGTAATTCGCCTTCCTCGCCCATCAGCTTGCGCAGCTTCTTCATGGCTGCCTTTTCGATCTGGCGGATGCGCTCGGCAGAGACGCCATAGTCGGCGGCCAGTTCGTGCAGGGTCTCCTTCTGCTCGTTCAACCAGCGCCGTTGCAGGATGTCGCGCGAGCGTTCGTCGAGCTGCTCGAGCGCCTGCATCAGCAGTTCGTGCTCGTGCTGCTCGGTGTCTTCGGCCTCGAGGCGCCGTGAAGGCTCCTCGCGCAGGTCGGCCAGATAGGCCGAAGGCGTGAAGCTGGCGTTGTCGTCTTCGTCGGCCTCCAGCGGGTCGAAGGCGACATCGTGGCTGCTCAGGCGCGCCTCCATCTCGATCACCGTCTCGGGTTTGACGCCCAGGTCCTCGGCCACGCCATCGATCTCTGCCTGCGAGAACCAGCCCAGGCGCTTCTTGGCCGAACGCAGGTTGAAGAACAGCTTGCGCTGGGCCTTGGTGGTAGCCACCTTGACGATGCGCCAGTTGCGCAGGATGTATTCATGGATTTCGGCCTTGATCCAGTGCACCGCGAAGGACACCAGGCGCACGCCCATGTCGGGGTCGAAGCGGCGTACCGCTTTCATCAGGCCCACGGTGCCTTCCTGGATCAGGTCGTTCTGCGGCAGGCCGTAGCCGCTGTAGCCGCGCGCGATGCGTACCACGAAGCGCAGGTGCGAGAGCACCAGTTGGCGTGCGGCTTCCAGGTCCTTGTGATCACGCCAGCGCACCGCCAGTTCGTGTTCTTCCTCGGCGCTGAGCATCGGCAGCTGGAAGGCTGCGCTGATGTAGGACTCCATGCTGCCGGTGGGCAGCAGGCTGGGGAAATTCATTGCTTGTTGGGTCATGTCCGTTGGACTCCTCTTGGTCTGCCCGCAAATCTAGCACTCTCTTTTGGAGAGTGCCAAGCCGTTTTTGGCACTCGTTTCCTGAGAGTGCTAATTGGCAGAAAAGTTCCAGGGTTGAAAAAAAGCTAGCACAAAACTCCGATGGTTTTTGCGCGGGGGGCAGCCGGGGGGGCAGCCGGGGGGGGCGGGGAGCAGGCGAATCTGTCGGTCCGCTTACTCGGGCTGGATGCGTGCGAGGTGGCGTCCGACCGCCAGCCAGGCACCGACCAGTCCCAGCAGGGGGCCGCCGGCGAGCACGCTCAGGAAGGTGCCGGAAGTGAGAAGGTTCAGCCGGAAGTCCGAGGCGTAGAGCCCGGCCAGACGCTGTACCGGTCCTTGCATCAGGCCGAGGCCGAGGCTCACCAGGAGCAGCGCGATCAGGGCGCCGAGCAGGCCGTACCACAGTCCCTCGTAGAGGAAGGGGCGGCGGATGAAGGCGTCGGTGCCACCGACCAGCTTGACCACCTCGATCTCGTGGTGGCGGTTCTGGATCTCCAGGCGCACGGTGTTGCCGACGATCAGCAGCACCGCGGTCGAGAGCAGGCCGGCCAGCACCAGGATGCCACGCTCCAGGGCTTGGGTGATGGCCTCGAGGCGGCGTACCCATTGCAGGTCCACGCGCACCAGGGCGATCTCGCGGTATCGTTCGAGTTCTTTCGCCAGGCGTTCGGTGTCCGCCGCCGAACTGGCGAAGGCCGCGGGGCGGATCAGGATGACTGCCGGCAACGGGTTGCGGTCGAGCAGGTCCAGTGCCTCGCCGAAGCCGGTGTGCCGGCGGAATTCCTCCAATGCCTGGGCGCGGGTGATCAGGCGCGCCTCGTCGATGTCCGAGCGTCGGGCCAGGGTGTCGCGTACCACTGCGGCCTTGCGGTCGTCGATGTCGTCTGCCAGGAACAGCGAGATGCTCGAGCCGCCGTCCCAGTGGCCCGTGAGCTCGCGCACATTGTCCACCAGCAGGTAGAGCCCGCTGGGTAGCGCAATGGCGATGCCGATCACCGCAGTGGTCATCAGGGTGGCGAGCGGTTGCCGGACCAGGCGGCCCAGCGAGGCCAGGGCGTTCTGTGCATGCCGCGCCAGCCAGGTCAGTGGGTTGCGATTGCGCCGGAAGCCGGTGGGCTGGATATCGCGTTTCATGCCGCCGTTCCCGAGTCGTACAGGATGCGGCCCTCGCGCAGCTGCACGATGCGCTTGCCGAAGCCCCGGATCAGGTCGACATCGTGGGTGGCGATGAGCATGGTCACGCCTACCTGGTTGAATTGCAGGAACAGTTCCATGATCTCGCGCGAAAGCTCGGGGTCGAGGTTGCCGGTGGGCTCGTCGGCGAGCAGCACCGGCGGCTTGCTCACCAGGGCGCGGGCGATGCCCACGCGCTGCTGTTCGCCGCCCGACAGGGTGATCGGCTGGCTGCGTTCCTTGCCCAGCAGGCCGACCTTGTCCAGCGCGGCGCGCACCCGGCGCTGGATCTCCTGGTGGCCCATGCCCGCGACCACCAGCGGCAGGGCCACGTTGTCGAACACGGTGCGATCGGCGAGCAGGCGGTGGTCCTGGAAGATCATGCCCACCTCGCGGCGGTGGTAGGGCACGTTGCGTGCCTTCAGGTGGTTGAGGTTGCGCTCGTTGACCCAGACCTGGCCGCGGGTGGCGCGCTCGAGCAGGCCGATCAGCTTGAGCAGGGTGCTCTTGCCGGCACCGGAATGGCCGGTGACGAACACCAGCTCACCCGGTTTCACCTGCAGGCTGACCCCGGCCAAGCCCTCGCGCCCGGTGGGGTAGCGCTTGGCGACGTTGTCGAAGCGGATCATGTCGCGGCGTCGTCCTCCGAGCGCTCGAACAGGGCACGCACGAACTCGCGCGCCTCGAAGGGGCGCAGGTCTTCGATGCCTTCGCCGACGCCGATGAAACGGATGGGGATGCCCAGGGTGTCGGCAATGGCGAACACGATGCCACCACGCGCGGTGCCGTCCAGCTTGGTGAGCGTGATGCCGGTCAGTGGCACCGCCTCGTCGAACTGGCGGGCCTGGTTGAGGGCGTTCTGCCCGGTGGTGGCATCGACCACCAGCATGACCTCGTGGGGTGCGTCGGGGTCGAGTTTTTTCATCACCCGCGCGATCTTGGCCAGCTCGTCCATCAGGTTGGACTTGGTGTGCAGGCGGCCGGCGGTATCGGCGATCAGCACATCCATGCCGCGTGCCTGCGCCGCCTGCAGGGCGTCGAAGATTATCGAGGCGGCATCCGCGCCCGTGGCCTGGGCGATCACCGGCACGCCATTGCGTTCGCCCCAGGTCTGCAGTTGCTCGACCGCAGCGGCGCGGAAGGTGTCGCCGGCGGCCAGCATTACCTTCTGCCCCTCGTCGAGAAGGCGCCGTGCCAGCTTGCCGATGGTAGTAGTCTTGCCGGCACCGTTGATGCCGACCATGAGGATCACCTGTGGTCGCCCCTCGGCCGCGGCCTTCACCGGCCGCTCGGCCTGTTCGAGGATGCCGGCCAGCATGTCCTGCAGTACCTGTTGCAGGGCCTGCGGGTCGGACAGTTCGTGGCGTTTCACCCGCGCGCTCAGCTCGTCGATGATGCGGCGTGTGGTGTCCACGCCCACATCGGCGGTGAGCAGCAGGGTCTCGAGTTCCTCGAGCAGTTCCTCGTCGATCTGGCGGCGTCCCAGCAACAGGCGGGCCAGGCCGTCGCCCAGGTTGGCGCGGGTACGCGACAGGCCGCGGCGCAAACGCTCGAACAGCCCGGGTTTCTTCTCGCTCGAGGGGGGGTCTTGGGTCTTCTTTCTGCCGAATCCGAACATCTGGTCCTTCCGGTACGCGGGAACCGCTTTCCCCAGGCGTCTGCCTGAACGCGGGGATTTGTCTTGCAGTCGGGTGCGGCTCTTGGAAGAATGCCGCAGATCTCGATGCCCCGCATCCTAACATTTGCGAGCCTGTCAGGAGTATTCGCGCATCATGTTTTCACGCTTTTTGTCTGCGCTTTTCGCCCTGGCGTTTGCCGCCACCTCGTTCGCCGGGCCGGCGGTACACGAATTCATGCTGGACAACGGTATGAAGGTGATCGTCAAGGAGGACCATCGCGCCCCGGTGGCGGTCAGCCAGGTCTGGTACAAGATCGGTTCCAGTTACGAGGAGGCCGGACGCAGCGGCCTGTCGCATCTGCTCGAGCACATGATGTTCAAGGGCACCAGGGCCCACGGCCCGGGTGAGTTCTCGCGCATCGTGGCCGAGTTGGGCGGCAGTGAGAACGCCTTTACCAGCCGCGATTACACGGCCTATTTCGAGACCCTCTCG
Source organism: uncultured Sedimenticola sp. (assembly GCA_964394235.1). Classification (GTDB taxonomy): domain Bacteria; phylum Pseudomonadota; class Gammaproteobacteria; order Chromatiales; family Chromatiaceae; genus MONJU. The sequence continues at coordinate 5,109 of CAYMWJ010000003.1, forward strand.
GTGCAGCATCTGGATCGCGCGCTCGAACTGGAAGCCGACCGCATGCGCAATGTGGTGTTCGACGAGAAGGAGTTTCGCAAGGAGCTGGCGGTGGTGATGGAGGAGCGCCGCATGCGCACCGACGACAGCCCCAGCGGTCTGACCTACGAGCAATTGATGGCGGTGGCCTGGCGCGCCTCGCCCTACCAGAACCCGGTGATCGGCTGGATGGACGACCTGCGCAACATGAAGATCGAAGCCCTGCAGCGCTGGTACGACTTCTGGTATCAGCCCAACAACGCCACTCTGGTGGTGGTGGGCGATGTCGATCCGCAGCAGGTGCTGGCGTTGGCGAAGAAGCACTTCGGGTCTATCCCGGCGGGCAAGGTGCCCGCGCCGCGCCGTCCGGTCGAGCCGGAACAGCGCGGCATCACCCGGGTGACGGTCAAGGCGCCGGCCAAGCAGCCCTATGTGCTGATGGGCTACAAGGTCCCCAACCTGGCGAGCGCGACCGAGGACTGGGAGCCTTATGCGCTCACCGTGGCCGCCGCGGTGCTCGACGGTGGCGCCAGTGCGCGCCTGGCGCGCGACCTGGTGCGCGGGCGCAAGATCGCCGCCTCGGCCGGCGCCCAGTACGACCTGTATTCGCGTCTGCCCGGCCTGTTCCTGTTCGACGGTACCCCGACCGAGGGGCACACCGCGGCCGAGATCGAGCAGGCCCTGCGCGACGAGGTGAAGCGCCTGCAGCAGAGCCTGGTGTCGAAGCAGGAGCTCGAGCGGGTGGTCACTCAGGCAGTGGCGGCCAAGGTCTACCAGGCCGATTCGATCTTCTACCAGGCGATGGAGATCGGCATCCTCGAGACCGTCGGGCTCGACTGGCATCTGCTGGCGCTTGAGATCGAGCGCCTGCGCGCGGTGACGCCCGAGCAGGTGCAGGCAGTGGCGCGCAAGTATCTGATCGACGACTACCTGACCGTGGCCACGCTGGTGCCGCAACCGACCGACAAGCCGGTACGCACCACGCCGGTCACCCGGGGAGCAATCCATGGCAAATAGAATCAAGACTTTCCTGCTGCTGTTGTGCCTGCTGCCGCTGGCCGTGACGGCAGCCACCCCGAAGCTTCAATCGTGGACCACCCGCCATGGTGCGAAGGTGATCTTCGTCGAGACCCATGCTCTGCCGATGCTGGACGTGCGCGTGGTGTTCGATGCCGGCAGTGCGCGGGATGGCAAGCTGCCCGGGTTGGCCGCCTTCGTCAACGGCCTGCTCACCGAGGGCGCGGGCGAGTGGGATGCCGACGCCCTGGCTGCGCGTCTCGAGGATCGCGGTATCGACCTGGGCGCCGGCTCGGCCCGCGACATGGCCTGGGTGAGCCTGCGCACCCTCAGCGAGGCGCCAGTGCGCGAGGTCGCCATTGGCACCCTGGCCGAGGTGCTGGCTCATCCGCGGTTCGACGACGAGGCGATCGAGCGGGTGCGCAGCCAGATGCTGGTGGCGCGCCGTATCGCCCAGCAGAAGCCGGGTAGTGTTGCTTCGGAACGCTTTTTCCGCACCCTCTACAGCGACCATCCCTATGCGCACCCCAGTGGTGGTACCGAGCAGTCGCTGCCGCAGATCAATCTGGCCCGGCTGCGCGATTTCCACCGGAAGTACTACGTCGCGGCCAATGCGGTGATCGCCCTGGTGGGGGATGTCGATCGCGCCACCGCCGAGCAGATCGCCGAGCGCATCACCGCCGCCCTGCCGCGCGGTCGGCACGCGCCACCGCTGCCTGTCCCCGATCCCGTGCCCGGTGGCGAGTTGCGGCTAAGCTTTCCCTCCAGCCAGACGCATATCCTCATCGGTCAACTCGGGGTGCGCCGGGGGGATCCCGATTACTTCCCGCTGTACGTGGGCAACCACGTGCTCGGCGGCAGCTCGCTGGTCTCCATCCTCGGCGAGGAGGTACGCAACAAGCGTGGCCTGTCCTACAGCGTGTACAGCTACTTCAGCCCCATGCGCGCCACCGGCCCCTTCCTGATGGTCGCCCAGACCCGGAACGGCAAGGCTGGCAAGACCCTCGAGGTGATGCGCGAGACCCTGAAGCACTTCGTGCGGGACGGCCCCAGCCAGGCCCAGCTCGATGCCGCCAAGAAGAACCTGATCGGCGGCTTCCCCCTGCAGATCAGCAACAACCGCAAGATCGTGCAGTACATCGCCATGATCGGCTTCTACGATCTGCCGCTCGACTGGCTCGACACCCTGCCTGACAAGATCGCGGCGGTGACCCTGACCGATGTACGTGATGCCTTCCGGCGGCGCATCGACCCGGCGCGCAACATCGCTGTCATCGTGGGTGGCAAGCCCGAGTGAGTGGACGGCGCAACCGCCTGCGCATCGTCGGTGGCAGTCACCGGGGGCGGATACTGCACTTTCCCGATGTGCGCGGACTGCGGCCCACTGCCGACCGGGTGCGCGAGACCCTGTTCAACTGGTTGCAGGGCGAGGTGAGCGGCGGGCGCGTGCTCGACCTGTTCGCTGGCTCCGGCGCCCTGGGTCTGGAGGCCCTCTCGCGCGGCGCAGCCGAAGCGATCTTCGTCGAGCGCGCCCGTCCGGCCGTGCAGGCCTTGCGCGAGAACCTGCGCCGGCTCGCGCTCGACGACCGCGCCCGCGTGGTCGCCGGTGATGCACGGCGCTTCCTCGCCGGTCCGCCCGAGCCCTTCGATCTGGTGTTCCTCGATCCTCCGTTCGCCGATGACCTGCTCGGCGAGATCGCCCGGCAACTGACCGAGGGGGGCTGGCTGGCTACAGGGGGCTGGATCTACCTGGAGCAGGACAGTGCGCGCGACTGGCCGTCCCTGCCCGAGCACTGGCGGGTGCACCGTCAGACCCGTGCCGGCCAAGCCGTCTGCCGCCTGATGCAGTTCGATCCAGCGTGACGCCGGGTGAAGTGTTCAGGGTTATCCCGCAATCGGTACAGGGTATCTGTCGCGTGAATTGATCTTGCGCAATGGCCGGAGGGCTGGCCTTCGGCTAGAATGCGCCTTTCTGTCGCCTGGAGCGGAATTTGCGCAACGTCGCGGTCTATCCCGGAACCTTCGATCCGATCACCAATGGTCACAGCGACCTGGTGGCGCGGGCGGCGCGGCTGTTCGACGAGGTGGTGGTGGCGGTGGCACGCGATACCGCCAAGCGGCCAGTGTGCGACATCGAACAGCGGGTCGAGCTGGCGCGGATGGTGCTGTGTGACATGCCCAACGTGCGGGTCGAGCCGTTTTCGGGTCTGCTGGTGGAGTTCTGCCGCGGCATCGGCGCCAATCTGGTGATCCGCGGGCTGCGCGCGGTGTCGGATTTCGAGTACGAGTTCCAGCTGGCCGGCATGAACCGGCGGCTGGCGCCGGAGATCGAGACCATCTTTCTGACGCCAGCCGAGCAGTATGCCTTCATTTCATCGACATTGGTGCGGGAAATCGTGGCTCTCGGCGGCGATGTGTCAGAATTCGTTCATCCAGAGGTGAAGCGGGTGCTGGAAGGCAAGCATGGCGATTGAATGCCGGCGTCGCTGCCTCTATATGTGTTTCAACTTGAGTTCAGGAGTGGTCCCATGGCCTTGATGATTACCGACGAGTGCATCAACTGCGACGTGTGTGAACCGGAGTGCCCGAACGGGGCCATCTCGCAGGGTGACGAGATCTATGTCATCGACCCGGATCTGTGCACCGAGTGCGTCGGCCACTACGAGACCTCGCAGTGCGTCGAGGTGTGCCCGGTGGATTGCATTCCGCATGACCCTGATCACCAGGAGTCGCAGGAAGAGCTGATGGCCAAGTATGAGCGTATCACCGCCGCTGCGGGCTGAACGCTGTGCGCGATCTCATCGGCAGAATGGCCCCCGCGTGGGGCCTTCTTGTTTTCTGCCTGCTGTGCCTGGGGGGCGCGTCTGCCGGTGAGCGCCCCCCGGGGCAGGCCGTGGCCAGCGCTCATCCCGAGGCCACGGCGGCGGGCATTGCCGTGCTCGAGCTGGGCGGCAACGCCTTCGACGCGGCGGTGGCGGTCAGTGCCGTGCTGGCCGTGGTCGAGCCCTACAGCTCGGGGCTGGGCGGCGGCGGCTTCTGGCTGCTGCATCGCGCACACGATGGCTTCGAAGTGATGATCGACGGGCGCGAGCGTGCGCCGCTGCGCGCTACCCGTGACATGTACCTGGACGCGAACGGCGAACCGGTGCCCGGAGCCAGCATCGACGGTCCGCTTGCCGCCGGCATTCCCGGCGAGCCGGCAGCCCTGGTGCACATCGCCCGGCGTTACGGGCGCCTGCCGCTGGCGCTCACCCTGGCGCCGGCCATTCACCTGGCGCGCAGCGGTTTCGTGGTGGACGAACACTACCGGCGCATGGCCAGGTGGCGCCTGGAGGCGCTGCGCACCTCGCCCGCGGCCGCGCGCCTCTTCCTGAAGGACGGCGAGGTGCCGCCGCTCGGTCATCGCATCGTCCAGCCCGCGCTGGCCGATACCCTGGAGCGGCTGGCGCGTGATGGGCGCGACGGTTTCTATGCCGGGGAGACCGCACGCCGCCTGGTGGAGACCGTGCAGGCCGCCGGCGGCATCTGGACGCTCGAAGACCTGGCCGAATACCGCGTGGTCGAGCGCGAACCGGTGGTCGGCCACTTCAAGGGTTACCGGGTGGTCAGTGCCGCGCCGCCCTCCTCGGGCGGGGTGGTGCTGATCGAGATGCTGAACATGCTCGAGGCCCTGGAGGCTACCGAGCAGCCCGCAGCCCAGCAGGTGCATCGCATGATCGAGGCCATGCGCCGCGCCTACGAGGACCGCGCCCGCTATCTGGGCGATCCGGACTTCGTCGAGATGCCGCTCGAGCGCCTGCTCGATCCGGCTTACGCGCGCGAGCGCCTGCAGGACTTCGACCCCGATCACGCGGGAGAGAGCCGGCCCATGGCCGAGCCGAGCGGCGCGGGGACGGATACCACCCACTTCTCCATCATCGACCGCGAGGGCAACCGCGTAGCCGCCACCCTGTCGATCAACTATCCCTTCGGTTCGGGGTTCGTGGCGCCGGGTACCGGGGTGTTGCTCAACGATGAGATGGACGACTTCTCCATCAAGCCCGGCGTGCCCAATGTCTATGGCCTGGTTGGCGCCGAGGCCAATGCCATCGCGCCCGGCAAGCGCATGCTCTCGAGCATGACCCCTACCTTCGTCGAAGGCCCGGACCGGGTCGCCATCCTCGGCACGCCCGGTGGTTCGCGCATCATCAGCATGGTGCTGATCGGCGTGCTCGAGGCCGTGGCGGGTCACCCGCCCGAGCGCTGGGTGTATCGCCTGCGCTTCCACCATCAGTACCTGCCCGACGAGGTGCAATACGAACCGGGCGCCTTCACCGAGGACACGCGCCGCGCCCTCGAGGCACTGGGGCACCCCCTGCGCGCGCTCGATGACCGTTACGGCAACATGCAGGCCGTGCTCTGGGATCGCCGCGCCGGCAAGATCGAGGC
>CAYMWJ010000003.1:10671-74911 GCA_964394235.1 uncultured Sedimenticola sp.
GTTACGGCAACATGCAGGCCGTGCTCTGGGATCGCCGCGCCGGCAAGATCGAGGCTGCCTCCGACCCGCGGGGCATCGGTGCCGCCTGGGTCAGCCGCTGAGACACCGGCGATTCGCAGAAACCGCCAAGGGCGCCAAGGACGCGAAGGTTTGAGAAGGAATAACCACAAAGGGCACGAAGAACACGAAGGTTGTTGAGGCGGGGTTGTTTCCAGGCCGTGCGCGGCTCCCTCGAAATGCCCGCTCAAGAAGCCTTTGTGCGCTTTGTGTGCTTTGTGGTTACCCCCTCAAGAAACCTTCTTGCCCTTGAACACGCGAGCTACCGCTGGCAGTGCGGGCACCACACGCTGTTGCGTTGCGCGATCTGACGCGCGCGCAGGAGGCTGCCGCAGCGGGGGCAGGGGTGGCCTTCGCGGCCATAGACGTGCAGCGACTGGGCGAAGTAGCCGGGGCGGCCGTCCTCGCGCTGGAAGTCGCGCAGGGTGGTGCCGCCCTGTGCGATGGCCTCGGTGAGCACTTGCCTGATGTGCGTCACCAGCGCGGCGATGCGCGGGCGGGCGATGCGGTCGCAGCGACGGGCCGGGGCGATACCGGCGAGAAACAGCGCCTCGGTGGCGTAGATGTTGCCCACCCCCACCACCACGTGGCCGTCCATGATCAGCGCCTTGATCGGCACGCGTCGGCGCCGGGCCGCAGCGTACAGGTGGTCGGCATCGAAGGCATTGGACAGCGGTTCGGGGCCGAGCTCGCGCAGCAGGGGGTGCTGTTCGGGCGGCTGGTCGGTCCACAGCACGGCGCCGAAGCGCCGCGGGTCACGCAGGCGCAGGCAGTAGTCGGCGAATTGCAGGTCGAAATGGTCGTGGGCCTGTGGCGGGGTGTCGGCGGGCAGGATGCGCAGGCTGCCCGACATGCCCAGGTGCAGGATCAGGGTGCCGTGATCGAAGCGCAACAGCAGGTACTTGGCGCGGCGCTCGACTGCGCGCAGTGTCTGCCCGGCGAGATGGTCCAGGTCGGGCACGCGCCAGCGCAGCTTCGGCTGACGCACGACCGTGCCGCGCACGGTCCGTCCTTCGAGGTGCGGGGCGATGCCGCGCCGGGTGGTCTCGACTTCGGGCAGTTCCGGCATCACTCGGCCTCGCGGAAGTGGCTGGCCGGCAGGCCGGCCAGGTCGAACCAGAAGTCGTCGATCAGGTGGACTCGATCGCCGACCTGCACATAGCGGTAACCGGGGGGAGTGCTGGGGCCGCCGAAGCGGATGTGCAACTGGTCGAACCACAATGCGCGTTGTGGCTGCTCCAGCCCGGCCTGTTTCAGCAGTCCCGGACTGGCGGGCCAGTCGCCATGGCTGGGGGCGCGCAACAGGGCCAGCAGATTGGCGACCCGGGACGGGCGGGCGCGGGCGATCTCGGGCAGGGTGAGCATCCAGCCTTCGGCATCGCGCAGCAGGGCCAGCCGCAGCTCGCCCTGTCCGAAGACCCGGATCTCCTGCACCTGCGCGGCAGGCAAGGTGGTGAGCGGCCTGGGCCCGGGCTTGTCCAGCTGGCGCAGCCAGAGCAGCAAGGCCACCAGCACGGCCAGCAGCAGGGTCAGCTGGTCGATGCCTCGCAGGCGCATCAGCTCCGCCCCCGCCGCCAGCGGATGAACAGCCCGGTCAGTGCCCACAACAGTGGCAGCGCGAGCAGGTGGGTCAGGGCGATGCGCGTGCCGGTCTCGGGCGACCAATCGATGGCGATGTCGTGCGCCGCGGTGCCGGTGCTCAGGCGGTTGCCGGTCAGCCAGTTGACCAGGCCCAGCAGCACGGCGCGGTTGCCGGCCTGGCCGAACAGGGCATTGCGCGCGCAGTCGCTGTCACCCAGGATCAGCACCTGCGCCTTGTCCTTGCGCAGCGCCAGGCCCACCAGGTGGCGGGCCTTGCGTTCCCCTTGCAGGGGGTCATGGTGCGCCGTGCCGGGCTTGGTCTCGTTCCAGGTGGCGACCGGGGTCTCGAGGCGGGCGACCGTCTCCCAGCCGTTCTCCGCCGGGTCCAGCAGGGCATGGGCGCCGTCGAGCAGCAGCGGGGCGGACGGCGGTGAGCCCAGCAGGGGGGCGAGCCCGGCGCGGATCCCCAGGCGGGCCGGTCCCAGGCCGGTCTGCGGGGTGTCGCTCACCAGGGTGCCGGGCAGGGTCTCCAGGCCCAGCAGGGCCTGCAGGTTGTCGCTGGGATCGTCCTCGTGCAGCCAGAACAGATGCCCCCCTCGCGCCAGGTAGCGCCGCAGGGCCTCGCGGGTCGGGGCGGGCAGGGCGCGGCGCGGGGCGGCGACCACCACCAGGGCGGCGTTGTCCGGAATCGTCGCGTTGCCCGCCAGACCCAGCACCCGGTAGCCCAGTTCGTCGAGGGCGTCGGCCCAGGCGCCGATCCCCTGCGGATTTTCGTGGTCCAGCGCGGCCTCGCCATGGCCCTGCAGGACCACGATCCAGGGATCGCCGGTACGCGCGATACGGGTGAAGGCGCGCAGCAGGGCGGCGGGGGTCGGCCGGAGTACCCGCTGGCTCCTGCCCATGCCTTCGATGTGCAGCTCGCCCTCGCGGGTGACGCCGGCTTCGCGGGCCAGTTGTGGCTCGCGACGCGGGTCGATCCAGCGCAGGCGCAACTGCGGATAGCGGGCCTGCAAGGGGGCGATGAGCTTTTCGATATGCGCGCGCAGCACCGGGTGGTCCGGCGCCCAGGCGGTGACCACCACCGGGCCATGCAGGGCGTCCAGGGCCTGGAGCAGGGCCTTGGGCAGCGGATGCACGCGGTAGAGGGTGAGATTGTGCCGCTGCGACAGATCGGCGGCCAGGCCCAGTGCCGTCAGCAGCAGGCTGAGGGCGAACGCTTCGCGCAGTGGCTGCCAGCGCGCCCGTTCCCGCTCGCGCAGCAGAACCAGGCCGCTGGCGGCCAGGGTAGCGAGGGTCAGCAAGACGAAATAGGCGATGTCGTCGAGCCGCAGGGTGCCGCGCAGGCCAGGGTCGAGGTGCGGCGCCAGGGCCAGCCAGCGCCAGGCCGCCTCGCGCGGGGCAAAGCTGTCGAGCAGCCACAGGAAGCCGCCGACGAGCAGGGCTAGGGCCATGGCGGAGGCGGGGCGGCGGGCGAGCGCCGAGCACAGCAGCGAGATCCCCGCCAGCAGGGCGGCCAGCAGGGCGAGCGTCGCCCAGGCCACGGCCAGGCGGTCCCATTCCACCTGCATGCCCAGTGCCAGGCTGGCCGGCAGCGCCATCAGGGCACTGATCAGTGCCAGGATTGGCAGCAGGATGCCCAGCCACTTCGCGAGCACCAGTGCAGGGAGCGACAGCGGGGTGGCGAGCAAGTATGGCAGGCGGTCTTGCTGGCGTTCGCTGGCGATGGCCGACATGCCGCCGAGCGGCACCATCGGCAGGAGCAGCAGGGCCAGGGTGCCCAGAGTGGGGGTGATCAGCAGGTCGTTGATCCCCAGCGGCAGCTGGTGGGCCAGCAGGTCGGGCTGGATCTGTTGATACACCTGCAGTTGCGCGAACAGCATCCAGGCCAGGATCAGCCAGGTGCCCGCGGCGAGCAGCCAGAAGGTCGAGCCGGTGAAGCGTGCGCGCAGTTCCCGCGCCAGCAGGTGCTGGATCATGCGGCGGTCCCCAGGCTGAGCGCGCGGAAGCGCGCCATCAGGTCCGAGCCCTCGGGTTGCCAGCGGCACAGCCCCCAGCCTTGGGCGGCGATCCGTTCGGCCAGGTCGGTCGGGGCGTCCTCGGCGAGCTGCAGCAGCAGTTCGTCCGCGTCGCGCGCCAGCACCGCGTCGATGCCCGGCTGTTGCAGCAGCTGCGCAGCGGACGGCGGGCGCAGAAAACGCGCGCGCACCCGTGGCGCGGCCATGCGCACCGGCTCGTCGGCCACGATCCGCCCCTGGTGCATCAGCAGGGCGCGGTCGCACAGTGCATCGATATCGGGCAGCAGGTGCGAGGCGATCAGCACCGCGCGCTCGCCGGCGATGGCTTGGATGTGGCAGCGCAGCCGTTCCGCCTGTAAGGGGTCGAGCCCGGCGGTGGGTTCGTCGAGCAACAGGATGTCCGGCTCGTGGGCCAGTACGCAGGCCAGCCCCAGGCGCATGCGCTCGCCGCCGGACAGGCGCCAGGCCAGCCGTCGGCGCAGGGGCAACAGATCGAAGGTCTCGAGCAGCGCATCACAACGTTCGCGCGCCACGCGGTGCCCCAGTTGCAGGCCGGCTAGGAAGATCAGGTTCTCGGCGACCGTCAGCTCGGGATACAGCGGCGGGTGCTGCGGCAGCCAGCCGATGCGGCGGCGCGCTGCCCGCGTCAACGGGCGGCCGGCGATCTGCAAGCGGCCACGCACGCCCGGTAGTGCCCCGGCCAGCGCCGCCAGCGCGCTGGACTTGCCGGCGCCGTTGATGCCCAGCAGGCCCCCCGTCTCGCCACGGTGCAGGGTCAGCGAGAAGTCATCCAGGCGTGGGCGCAGGCACAGATTGCGGGCTTGCAACAGGACATCCATGGCCGCGCAGGGTAGCAAGCCGGCGCGAGAAGCGCCAAGGGTGGGGCGGGGACCAATGTGCGTCGTTCTTTCGGGCGGCAGGGGTTGTCATTTTCGAGCCAGAACTTGGCCTCGCCCTCTCCCGAGATCACATGGATATGCCGACGTGTCTCTATCTTTCGAGAAAAAGAAAAACCGATAGCCTCTTTCCGAAAATAGGGCACCTCGAATTTTTCGAGGTGCCCTGGGGTTGCAACGGTTATGAATGCGCCAGCACCTCGCTGACAGCGGAACGAATCAACCCGCTACGGGTCATCCCATGCGCCTTGGCATAGCGGTCCATCTGCGCCACCAGCCCGCGCGGCAACGACACATTCACCCGCGTGGGCTTGGTGTCCAGGCGGCTGGTATCGATGTCCATCAGCAGCCACACTCCGTCCTGATATTGCTCGTCCTGCATCAGCACATCCAGCGGCGTGGGCTCCGGCAGGTCCATGTCCTCGCCCTCGCAATAGACCTCCACCGCCTCCTGCACCATGGCCGGAATCTGATCCCACTCGTCCGCCGCGCTGAAGCAACCGGGAAAATCCGGCACGATTACCCCATGGGAATGGCGCTCGTCACCAGGATGCACATAGACGGGATAGATCATCGCTCACCTCCATTTCCAACCGGCTTGCCGGAAAATAGCGCGCAGGGTGCCGATCGAAATGTCCTTGCGTGGATGGGGGACCACCACATGGCCGGGCTTGTCCGGGTGCTTGAACTTCTCGTGATCGCCCTTGCCGCCGACCTTCACCCAGCCATCGGCCTTCAGGCGCTTGATCAGTTCCCTGCTGTTCATGGGTGTGATTATACATACTTCTACACAATGCGAAGGGCGAATTTGACCTGGCGTCTCCCCATTTTTTCACCTGATTGCTCCCGAGTAGTCCAGGGGCATTGGCGAACAGGGCGGGCAATCCGTCCACCCAGCCGCTCAGACGGACTTTCCATTTGGCGCGTTTTCTGGCATCTTGAGTCATCGGAGTTTTCCTTGGGGTTCAATGGCTTGGTTACACTTCCATTTTACCCCATCGAAAACTCCGATTCTTCACTTGCAGCCCATCTTCCCCTTGATTTTCAAACTCTTAAGGAATCTATTCCGAAAAAATGGGGAGACGCCAGTGGGGCGGGGCCAAGGTGCGTCGTCCTTTCGGGCGGCAGGGGGTGTCATTCTGTCCGGGCGGAAAGCGGGAAGCGCTCCGGATGTTCGATCATCTCCTCGGTGAGATCGACATCCAGCGCGGGCCAGTGAAAATGACCAGGCGCGATCTCCTCGACCTCGAGGATGGCCACCACTTTCTGGTCCCGGAACCACGGAAACTGCGCATAAGGCAGGAAGAGTTCCTTGCCATGGGCCAGAACCCAGAAGCCGTGGGCGGAGATGTTGGTCACTTCAACGCCCGAAGTGTCTTTCCCATGCGGCAAGGAGTTCATCGTAGTGCGCCTCTATCAGCCTTTCGATCTCGTTGAGCTGCCTCCGGCCGTAGCGGTGGCTCTTCGATAGCGCGATTTCCGGTTCGAGCCAGAACTTGGCCTCGCCCTCTCCCGAGATCACATGGACATGCCGACGTGTCTCTTCTTTCGAGAAAAAGAAAAACCGATAGCCTCTTTCCCTGAAGATAGTGGGACTCATCGTCCGTTCCGCCCTCCGTGGGGCCCACGCCTTCCCTGGCAATGGTTGTCAGTCTAGTCCGTGTGTCTCGATCCGCAACCCCCTCAGAAACTCGTCTGCCAGTTGGCGGCCAGCCACCAGGTGGGCATGGGGCCATTGGTGGTGGCATTGAGCATCAGCGAGCCGGTGCCCCTGCAGGAAGGTCCGCGCTTCGCCTTTTGCCATCGTCAAGCTCTGTGCGCTCTGTGTCCTCTGTGGTGAAGAATCAGGGGTACCAACGTATCTTCCATGATCAGGGGTGTGGTCGGCCCGCGTCATGAGAGTTGGCCTCTTTGGCGACCTTCGCAGTTCCCCCGAAGCTCCCGTTCAAGAAGTCTTTGTGCTCTTTGTGTGCTTTGTGGTTACCCCTTCCAAAGCCTTTGCAGTTTTCACCCCCGGTTCCTATCGCGTCGTCGGCTCTCTACAATCCGCAGCCATGATCTGGCTTGGCGTGGACACCGGCGGCACCTTCACCGATTTCGTCTGTTTCGACGAGGACGGTGGTGTGCGTGTGCACAAGGTGCTGTCGACGCCGGAGGCGCCGGAGCGGGCCATCCTGCAGGGCATCGCCGAGCTGGAGCTGCCACTCGATCGCTTGCAGGTGGTGCATGGCTCCACGGTGGCGACCAACGCGGTGCTCGAGGGCAAGGGCATGCGCACGGTGTTCGTCACCAATCGTGGTTTTGGTGATCTGTTGACCATCGGCCGCCAGGCGCGGCGCGCGCTGTACGATCTGCGACCGGTGAAGCGCCCACCGCCGGTGCCTCCGGAGGATTGCCTGGAGACCGGCGGGCGCATCGGTGCCGATGGCTCGGTGGTCGAGCCGCTCACCGACGACGATCTTGCCGCTCTGCGTGATGCACTGGCCGAGCGCGATCCCGAGGCAGTGGCGGTCTGCCTGTTGTTCTCCTGGTTGCGGCCCGAGCTGGAGCAGCGCCTGCGCGAGGCCGTTCCGGAAGGCTGTTTCGTGTCGCTCTCCTCCGAGGTGTTGCCCGAGGTGCGCGAGTACGAGCGCGGCATGGCGACCTGGCTGAATGCCTGGGTGGGGCCGCGTGTCGCTGGCTACCTGCGCCGGCTGAGCGCGGGCCTGCCCGGGGTGCCGGTGTCGGTGATGCAGAGTGCGGGCGAGACCATGAGCGCCGAGCAGGCGGCGGGGCAGGCGGTGCGCATGTTGCTCTCGGGACCGGCTGGTGGACTGTTGGCGGCGCAGCACCTGGGCGAGCGCGCCGGTTTCGATCGCCTGCTCACCTTCGACATGGGCGGCACCTCGACCGACGTGGCGCTGATCGAGGGCGAGCTGGCGTTGACCAGCGAGGGGCGCATCGGCGACTGGCCGGTGGCGGTGCCCATGATGGACATGCACACCATCGGCGCCGGTGGTGGTTCGATCGCCTGGATCGACGAGGGCGGGATGCTGCAGGTGGGGCCGGAGTCGGCGGGCGCCGATCCGGGGCCGGCCTGTTACGGACGCGGGGGTGAGCGGCCCGCGGTGACCGATGCCAACCTGTTGCTTGGCCGCCTGCAGGCCGACGCCTTCCTGGGTGGCGGCATGCGCCTGGACCGGGCGGCAGCGCAGCGGGCCATGCGACCGATCGCCGAGGCGCTGGGCGGTGACCTGCTGGCCGCTGCGCGCGCCGTGATCGATGTCGCCAATGCCCACATGGCGCGTGCCTTGCGGGCCATTTCCATCCGGCGTGGCGTGGATACGCGGGGGCATCTGCTGGTGTCCTTCGGTGGCGCGGGCGGGTTGCACGTGTGCGAACTGGCCGAGGCGCTGGACATGCGCCAGGCCATGGTGCCGGCGCATGGCGGCGTGCTCTCGGCGCTGGGCATGCTGGTGGCGCGGCCGGGGCGCCAGTTGTCGCTGACCCTGATGCGCAGGCTGGACGAGGCGGACCTCGAGGCGGCGGTGGCCGATGCCCTGGAACGCCTGCGCGAGCGGGCGGCGGTCATGCTGGCGCCGGAAGGTATCGTGCTGGAGCGGGCCGAGGTCGTGGTGAGCGCCGATCTGCGCTATCGCGGCCAGTCGCATACCCTGAACCTGCCGTGGGAGGGCGCGGTACGCACGGCCTCGGCCTTTCACGCGCGGCACGCCGAGCGTTACGGCCATGCCCTCGACCAGCCGGTGGAGCTGGTGACCCTGCGCCTGGCGGTGCGCGGCGAGGGCTGTGGCTTCCGCCTGCCGAACTGGCGGGCGGACGGCCAACCCGATCCGCAGCCCGTGTCGGTGCCGGGGTGTGGCGAGGTGTCGCTCTACCGACGCGAGACCTTGCCGCCGGGCTTTGCCTTCGCCGGCCCGGCGATCGTGGCCGAGCAGGTGGCTACCACCTGGGTGGCGCCGGGCTGGTGCGGCCGGGTGGACGATTTCGGCAATCTGTTGTTGCAGCGTGACTGGAACGAGGGCTGTTCCGTGCGGAAGCCGGGATAGCCACGACAGCATTCGGGATTCAGGTTCCGGTTCCGTCGAAGCCTTGCACTGGGCTGGCCGGCCGGCATGCCTGAACCTGCATCCCCTGGTGGCCCATTTCTTCCGTTTCTGGCTGTGGCTGACCACCGGCATGGTGACCGGCGAGTGGGTGCGGTCGTCGTCCGATCTCTGTCCGTCCCTGGACAAGCAAAAACCCGCCAGCGGCGGGTTTTTTGCGAGCGGTGTGCAAGGACGGACTACTTTATCTTGCCTTCCTTGTAGATCACGTGCTTGCGGATGACCGGGTCGTACTTCTTGATCTCGAACTTGCCCGTCATGGTGCGCTTGTTCTTGGTGGTGGTGTAGAAGTGACCGGTGCCTGCGCTCGAGTTGAGCCGGATCTTTTCACGAACTGCCTTGGCCATGATGTTGCTCCTCAGACCTTCTCGCCACGTGCGCGCAGCTCGGCGAGCACGGCGTCGATGCCTTTCTTGTCGATGATGCGCATGCCGGCGGCGGAGACCCGCAGGCGGACGAAGCGCTGCTCGCTCTCCACCCAGAAACGATGGTAGTGGAGGTTCGGCAGGAAGCGGCGCCGCGTCTTGCGGTGTGAGTGAGACACGTTGTTGCCGGTCATCGGCCGCTTGCCCGTTACCTGACAGACTTTGGACATGGTCGGAGCCCCAAAAATGCGGTTGATTTCATCGCCCCGAAACGCGGGGGCGGGCTGAAAGGAGCGTATTTATAACAGAAGGCAGGGGGCAGAGCAAGCACAACCGGCCCCGTGTGTAATGTGGAAGTCAACACCGCAGAGCACACAGAGATCACAGAGGGGGTGAAGTTGAAGGTTGTCCCGGCGGGATTGTCACCCGCAGCTGGCGGGCCGAGGTCCATCAGCAGGAAAGTCCGTGCTTCGCCTTTTGCCATCGTCAAGCTCGGCGTGCTCTGTGCTCTCTGTGGCGCATGAAAACCAGGGGCATCAACACATCTTCCATGATCCGGGGTGTGGCCAGCGGGCGCATGAGAGTTGGCCCAAGGCCGAGATGGGCGTTAGCAGTCATCTCCCCGAAAGTCACCTCCCTTGCCGGAATCTGCAGGCCGGCTTCGGTAGAGCATCTTCAGCAGGAAGGGCGGAATCAGCGTGGTGAAGGCGATCACCATGATCATGCCCGCGTAGACTGCGTCGTCGAAGATGCCGCTGGTGCGACCCAGCTCGGCGAAGATCAGCCCCACTTCGCCTCGGGGGATCATGGCGACGCCGATGATGATGCGCTGGCGCAACGGTTCCGGGGTGAGCAGGGCGCCGCCGAACTTGCTGGCCACCGCCACCAGGAGGAAGAGGAGGAAAAAGGCCCAGATGAAGGCGGAACTCCAGTCCACTTCGTGCAGCTTGAGCGACAGCCCCACGGTGACGAAGAAGATGGGGGTGAAGAGCTGGATGATGGGGCGCATCTGTGCCTCGATGCGCATGAAGAACGTGGGTGGGGTGCGCAGGGCGATGCCGAAGGGGAGGGCGAAGCGGCGTGAGAGTGCCAGCCCCGCGGCGAAGCCGCCGAGCAGTGCCGGCGCGCCCATGGCGTGGGCCAGCCAGGCGAAGAAGAGGACCAGTGACACGATGGCGGTGGGGATCAGCCCCGGCAGGTCGCTGGCGCTGTCCACGTGACGGATGAGGATGGAAATGAGCCGGGCGGCCACCGGTGCGATGAGAAAGAAGAGCAGGATGAAGAGCAGTACCTTGCTGGTGTTGCCCAGGGTGATGCCGCCGGCCACCGAGAACTCGTAGAGCAGGGCCAGCAGTACCACGCCGAGCACGTCGTCCAGCACCGCTGCGCCCAGCACGATCTGCCCCTCGCGGCTGTTGCGCTGTCCCAGATCGATGAGCACGCGCATGGTGATGCCGATACTGGTGGCGGTGAGGGCGCCGCCCACGAAGAGGGAGACCAGGGTAGGCAGGTCGAATGCCAGTTTGGCGAGCAGGAAGCCGAGTACGAAAGGCAGGGTGAACCCGGCCAGCGCCACCAGCACGGAGCTTCTTCCGGTGTTGATCAGCCTGCGGATATCGGTTTCCAGACCGACCTCGAAGAGCAGCAGCAGGATGCCGATCTCGGCGAGGAAGCGGATGGTCTCTCCGGGCTGGATGATGTCCAGCAGGCTGGGGCCGAGCAGGATCCCCGCTGTCAGTTCCCCGATGACGGCCGGTGCCCCCAGATGGACGGCGATCTCGGCGCACACCCGGGCCGTGACCAGGATGATCAGCAGATAGAGAAAGAAGGTGGAGGTGTCCATCTTCGGCGAGGATAACACCGGCTCGGCACCGCTGCTGCCCGATCAGGTGGACGGTGCCTGCAGGCCAGGCGGCAAGGCGCTGCTCGCTGTCGGGGCGGCCTGTTGACGATCTGCTGGATGAGACTCGGCCCGACGATCTCCTGTTGGCTCGGGGCCGCCTTTCTCTGCTGCGCCTCCTCCTTGCGGTACCAAGGCGTGTCACGGTCCCGGGGCAGCAGCACGGACGTCAGATCCAGCCGCGCTGCGCCAGCGAGCAGTGCTCGCCGTCGCCGATCACGATGTGGTCGAGCACGCGCACGTCGATCAGCGCCAGGGCCTCGCGCAGGCGCAGGGTGATCTGGCGGTCGGCCTCGCTGGGTTCGGCGACCCCCGAGGGGTGGTTGTGGCTGAGGATGACCGCTGCGGCATTGTGGGCCAGGGCGCGTCGCACCACCTCGCGCGGGTAGACGCTGGCGCCGTCTATGGTGCCGCGGAACAGCTCCTCGAAGGCGATCAGGCGGTGCCGGTTGTCGAGGAACAGTACCGCGAAGCACTCGCTCGGGGAGTCGCCCAGACGGGCCTGCAGGTAGTCGATGCACTTCTCCGGTGCGTCGATGGTGGCCCCGCGCCGCAGGCGTTCACCGATGTGCCGCCGGCTCATCTCCAGGACCGCCTGCAGCTGGGCATACTTGGCATCGCCCAGCCCCGGTGCGGCACAGAAGTCGTGTCGCGAGGCGTTGAGGAGGGCGCGCAGACCGCCGAAACGTGTCAGCAGTTCGCGCGCCAGGTCCACCGCGCTGCGCCCCTTGACCCCGGTACGCAGGAAGATCGCCAGCAGCTCGGCATCGCTGAGTGCCGCCGCGCCCTGTGTCAGCAATTTTTCGCGTGGCCGTTCGTCGGCCGGCCAGTCTCGTATGCTCATGGTCTCGTCCCTGAAAGCCGATGAGGTGGATGGATTCTAGTCTGCTGGCCTGGCGGTGGACAGGGGAGGAGGCAACAGGATTGGAACGCAGATCATGGTATGCCGGGAGGTCAGTCAGTAAACTGGGGGCATGACCGTGAGTGATCACTTTCGACTGCGTGCCCGGCGCGTCCTGCTGGGCGTGACCGGGGGCATCGCCGCCTACAAGGCCGCCGAGCTGGCGCGTCTGCTGATGCGTGCCGGGGCCGAGGTACAGGTGGTGATGACCGAGGCGGCGGCGGCCTTCGTCGGTGAATTGACCTTGCAGGCGATCACCGGGCGGCCGGTGCGTCGGGCGCTGTTCGATCCCGCGCACGAGGCGGCCATGGGGCACATCGAGCTGGCGCGCTGGGCTGAGCTGATCCTGGTGGCGCCGGCGAGTGCCGATTTTCTGGCACGTCTGTGTGCCGGTCTGGCCGACGATCTGCTGTCCACCCTGTGCCTGGCCAGCGAGGCCCCGCTGGCGGTGGCGCCGGCCATGAACCAGAATATGTGGAGACACCCGGCGACGGTTGCCAACCTCGAGGCCTTGCGCGCGCGCGGGGTGCGGGTCTGGGGGCCGGCCGAGGGGGAGCAGGCCTGTGGCGACCAGGGGCCAGGTCGTCTGCTCGAACCGGCCGAGCTGCTGGCACGGGTCGGCGGGCTGTTCGGAGAGGGGTGCCTGGCCGGGCGCAAGGCGGTGGTCACCGCCGGCCCGACGCGTGAACCACTCGATCCGGTGCGTTTCCTCGGCAACCGGAGTTCAGGCAAGATGGGCTATGCGGTGGCCGAGGCCCTGATGCGCGAGGGGGCGGAAGTGACCCTGGTCAGTGGCCCGGTGAGCCTGGCCGCGCCGCCGGGGGTGTGTCTCGTCCCGGTGGAGACGGCACTGGCGATGCGCGAGGCCGTGCTCGAGGCGGTGGTCGGGGCCGATCTGTTCGTGGCCTGCGCGGCGGTTGCCGACTACCGTCCGCGTGAGGTGGCGGATCACAAGATCAAGAAGACAGAAGAGACCTTGCAGGTCGTGCTGGTGAAAAATCCCGATATCCTGCGTGAAGTGGCGGCCCTGCCGGATCGCCCCTTCTGTGTGGGCTTTGCGGCGGAGACCGAGGCGCTGGCCGGACAGGCGGAAGCCAAGCGGCGAGCCAAGGGGATCGACATGATCGCCGCCAACCGGGTCGGGGGGGGCGAAGGGTTCGAAGTCGACCACAATGCGCTGCTGGTGCTCTGGGAAGGGGGACGTCTCGAATTGCCCCGGCAGCCGAAAACCCGACTGGCCGCGCAACTGGTCTCGTTGATTGCGGAGAGGATGGATGCACAGGCTACAACTGAAGATTCTCGATGAGCGCCTGGGCAGCGAGTTCCCGCTGCCCGATTATGCCACGGCGGGCTCTGCCGGGATGGACCTGCGGGCCATGCTCGAGGCGCCACTGGCGCTGGCGCCCGGTGAGACCGAGCTGATCCCCACCGGTATCGCCATCCATATCGGTGACCCCTCGCTGGCGGCGGTGATCCTGCCGCGCTCTGGCCTGGGCCACAAGCATGGCATCGTGCTGGGCAACCTGGTGGGGTTGATCGATTCCGACTATCAGGGGCAGCTGTATGTCTCCTGCTGGAACCGGGGGCAGAAGGAGTTTCGTATCGAGGTCGGCGAGCGCATCGCCCAGCTGGTGTTGCTGCCGGTGGTGCGCGCGGTGTTCGAGCAGGTCGAGGAGTTCGAGACCAGCGAGCGCGGCGCCGGTGGGTTCGGACATTCAGGGCGGCACTGACGGACATGGCGGCGAGTTCTGGAAAAGACTCGGACAAGGGCAAGGCGCGGTGTCGGAGTAGTGCGGCAGTCGCTACCCCCATGCACTATTTTCTGCCGGTCGCCGTCGGGGTGTTCCTGGCCCTGGCTCTGGTCACCTGGTTGGCGCTCGAGTTCATCGACGATGTCCTGGCACAGTCTGCCCGCACCAGCGTTCAGGGCGCGGCCGAGGCGCTCTCGGAGCGGCTCGGTGGCTTTCTGGCGGGACGGAGTGAACTGTTGGGTCTGGTGGCCCGGTCGCGTTCGGTGCGCGTGGCCCTGGAGGGGGGGGAAGTCGAGGCCCTGCAGCGTGCTGCCCAGGCGGTGGCGGGCCTGTTGCCGGGCGCACTTCGGCTGCGCCTGTTCCCTCAGATGGAGGTGATCCCCGATTCCCGGGGCAAGGCGCCATTGGGTTTTGCGGGTGTGGACATGGTACGGCGTGCCTTGCAGGGTGAGCACCCGCCGGCAGAGGTCCACCAGATCACGGCTGGACACCCCTATCTGGCCATGGCCTTGCCGGTCGAGCACGATCAGCGGGTGCTGGGCGCGGTCTTCGTCGCCTGGCCCTTGAGGCAGCTGCAGGATCTGGTGTCGGTGCCGAACGTGCCGGGTGTCCTGTGGCTGATGCAGGGGGGGGCGGATGGCTATGTGATCGCCACCAGCGGAACAGGGCGCCCGCCGGCTGGTGTGGAGACTGTGGTCGTGCCGGGCAGTATCTGGCGAATCTTCTACCAGGTGACGCCCCGGCCGATGGGGGAGGAGTCCAGATGGTTGCTGGCGACAGCCGGGGGGGGCTTGTTGCTGGCCCTTGGTCTGCTGTTCCTGCGCCAGCGGGCCCTGGTGCGTGATCTGCGACACGACATGGCGGCCCTGGTGGCGCTGGGAAAGGCCATTCAGGAAGGACGTGGTGCCGGTGAGCAGGCGCCGCGCACATCGATCGCGCGTGATGCGATGCTGTTGGTCTGCGAGATGGCCAAGCGGGCCTATGACAAGGGCACGGCCGCTCGGGCGATACCGCAAGCGGTGGCAGTTGTCGACAAGCCGCAGCCTACACAGCCCCCGTCGGGGATGGTGCACACCGGTATCGAGGTGCACGAAACACATCAACGGATGCCGGTGCAGGTGCCCGCCAATATCTTCCGTGCCTACGATGTACGGGGGCTGGCAGGCAAGGAGCTGACGCCCGAGGTGGCGCAGGGACTGGGCTGGGCACTGGCCGAGATGGCACGTTCCGATGATGTCTCGCGTGTCTATGTGGCGCATGATCCTCGCCTGTCCAGTGCCGAACTCTACGCGGCCCTGGTCGACGGCTTGATGGGGCAGGGGATGCAGGTGATCGAACTGGGCATGGGGCCGGTGGCATTGCTCTACCATGCCATGCACCAGGACCCGGAGGCGGCCGCGGTCATGGTGACCGGCAGCCACAATCCGCCGGAATACAACGGCTTCAAGCTCTATCTGCGTACCGAGCCGGTGCAGGGCGAACAGCTACAGACCCTGCGTGAGCGCATGCTCGAAGGGGGCTTCGAGCCGGTGCAGGGCTCGCGTGAGCAGCGGGATGTCCGGCGCGAGTACCTGGATGCGGTGGTCGGGGGAGTCACGCTCAGTCGCCCCTTCAGGATCGTGGTGGATGCGGGCAACGGGGCGGCGGGGGAACTGGCGTGCGCCCTGTTCGAGATGCTGGGATGCGATGTTGTGCCTCTGTACTGTGAGCCAGACGGCCGCTTCCCCCATCATCATCCCGATCCCAGCCGGCCCGAGAACCTGGAGGACCTGCGTCGCGAGGTGATGGCGCGCCATGCCGATCTGGGAGTCGCCTTCGACGGGGATGGTGACCGCATCGGCGTGGTGGACGACCGTGGCGAGCCGGTCTGGTCGGAGCAGCTGCTGATGTTGCTGGCGGCCGATGTGTTGCGTCGCAACCCGGGTGCCGATGTGATCTATGACGTGAAGTGCTCGCGCCATCTCGCCGGGTTCATCCTGTCGAACGGCGGTCGGCCGATCATGTGGCGTTCCGGTCACAGCCGGATGAAGGCCAAGATGCGCGAGACCGGGGCCTTGATCGGGGGGGAGTTCTCGGGGCATATCTGTATCAAGGAACGCTGGTCCGGCAGCGATGATGCCATCTACGTGGCGGCGCGCCTGCTCGAGATCTTTGCCGATGATCCCCGTCCCGTGCACGAGCAGGTCGCCGAGCTGCCCTACGGCATCGGCACGCCGGAATACCAGCTGCGCATGAGCGAAGGCGAGCCCTTGTCGGCCATGCAGGCGATCAGGGCAGTGGCTGATTTTCCCGGCGCCCGGGTGGTCGATCTGGACGGTTTGCGTATCGAGTTCGATGATGCCTGGGGCCTGGTGCGTCCTTCCAACACCGTGCCTTCGCTGGTCTTCCGTTTCGAGGCCGACACCCCGGAGGCGCTGGAGACGATCAAGCAGCGTTTCCGTGAACTGATGCAGCAGGCGCTCCCGGGCAGGGATCTGCCCTTCTGATCCGGTCGTCGATTTCCAACCGAGCAGTGTGGAGAATGCTTCCTATGGGTCTGAATGCACAAGCGGCGGCTAATGTCGCACACGTACTCACCGAGGCCTTGCCTTATATCCAGCGTTTCGCGGGGCGTACCGTGGTCATCAAGTACGGCGGCAATGCCATGACCGACGATCGTCTCAAGGCCGGATTTGCACGTGACGTGGTGCTGATGAAGACGGTCGGCATCAACCCGGTCGTGGTGCACGGAGGCGGGCCGCAGATCGGGCGCCTGCTGGAGCGCCTGGGCAAGGAGAGCGAGTTCGTGCAGGGCATGCGGGTCACCGATGCCGAGACCATGGACGTGGTGGAGATGGTGCTCGGTGGCCTGGTCAACAAGGACATCGTCAATCTCATCAACCGCCACGGCGGGCAGGCAGTGGGACTGACCGGCAAGGACGGCGACCTGATCCGTGCGCGCAAGCTGCGCATGACCTTGCCGGAAACCGGCGATCGGCCCTCCGAGATCATCGACATCGGTCACGTGGGCGAGGTCGACAGTATCGATGCCTCGGTGGTGAACATGCTGGTGCAGGGTGATTTCATCCCCGTGGTCGCGCCCATTGGGGTGGGCGAGGACGGTTTTTCCTACAACATCAATGCCGACCTGGTGGCCGGCAAGATGGCCGAGGTGCTCGGCGCCGAGAAGCTGATCCTGCTCACCAATACCCGCGGCCTGCTGGACGCCGACGGTGAGCTGCTCACCGGGCTGAGTACCGCCGATGTGGATCGGCTCATCGCCGATGGCACCATTCACGGCGGCATGCTGCCCAAGATCCGTTGTGCGCTCGATGCGGTCAAGTCGGGGGTGCGCAGTGCGCACATCATCGACGGCCGGGTGGAGCATGCGGTGCTGGTCGAGCTGTTCACCGACGAGGGGGTGGGGACCCTGATCCGCTGAGATGCCGAAACCGTCCCGCAAACGACAGATCCTCGAGACCCTGGCGCGTGAACTCGAGGTCAACCCGGGAGAGCGGATCACCACCGCCGCGCTGGCACGTGCGGTGGGGGTCTCCGAGGCGGCCCTGTATCGGCATTTCCCTAGCAAGGCCCGCATGTTCGAGGGGCTGATCGCCTTTGCCGAGGAGGCGGTCTTCGTGCGTATCAACCAGATCCTCGAGGCAGAGAAGAGCACCCAGGTGCGTTGCGCCCAGGTGCTCTACCTGCTGCTGGGCTTTGCCGACCGCAATCCTGGCATCACGCGCGTCCTGCTGGGGGACGCCCTGGTCGGCGAGCGTGAGCGCCTGCTCGAGCGGGTGCAGCAGTTCTTCGATCGCATCGAGGCGCAACTGCGGCAGATCCTGCGCGAGCAGGCCCTGCGTGGCGACGGTCGTCTGCAAGTGGAACCCGAGGCCGGGGCGGCCCTGCTCACCGCCTATGTCGAGGGGCGTTTGCACCAGTTCCGGCGTTCGCGTTTCGAGCGCTCCTGTCTCGCCGCCTGGGAGGCCGAGTGGCAGGTGTTGCAGGCGGGGCTATTTGCCGACTGAAGCGGCGTCTTCCCTGTCGATATACTGCTGCATGGCCTCGACGAACTGCCGTGGCAGGTCGCGTACCGAGGCGCGCTGGCAGAATTCCCGGCCCGAGACGCTGTTCATGCAGGACAGGTCCAGGAAGATGCGCTCCACCCCACTGCGCCGGAGGCGCGATACCGTGAGGCTGATGTCGGTGGGCTTGCGTGCTGCATGGGTGACCAGGATGCGTTCGCCCACGATCTCGATCGGTGTGGTGGCATGCTGTCGGACCCATTCCTTGGCCAGCGGCCAGAGGCGGTCGCACTGGTTGCTGTCGCGGCAGACCACCGCGCCATCGACTGGGATGATGCGTGGTGGCTCGTGTACCGGTTCCACATCGGCGGGTGAGTTGGCGCGGAAGCCTTGCTTGAGTTGCCGGAAGCGATCCAGCTCGCGCTGGTACTGGGCGGAGATGCGTTTCTTGTCGGCTTCGCGCTCGACGATGCCGGCGTAGGTATTCTCCATCTGCTGCTGGATGTTGTGCAGGTTCTCCTGCTGCTGGGGCGTGGGCTTCAGGCCCTTGCGCTCGCGTGCCGCGGCCTGCGTCTGCCACTTGCTGAGCTGGCGCTTGAGTTGCTCGATGCGGGCCTTCTTGAGGCGGATCTGGGCATCGATCTGCATCAGCTTGCTGTCGCGCACCAGGATCAGGTCGTCTTCCGTGCGGTACAGATCCAGCAGGATACGGTCACGCTCACGCTGTTCCTCGATCATGCGTTGCTGCTCCTGACGCAGGGCCTCGAGTTCGCGCTCGCGTGCAATCTCCTCCGGTGTCTTGGCGCGTTCCACATGCTTGACGGAAAAGCCGCGTTCGTTGAGTTCCTCGTGTGCCCGATTCACGTATTGCGGAGGGATCGACGTTCCATAATGGGTGACGCCATTCTCGTCTACCCACTTCTTGATGGTGACACCCGCTGCGGGGCCGGCGAGCATGACCGCCAGCGCGCACCACACGATCGATCTGGCGGGACGGAACCTCATGTCATGCACCTCTGTCGGGATTGCGGCCTACGGGCTCATTATAATGCCCGGGTTTCGACATCACCCGGATTCTCCGTGGACCAGCTCATACTTTTTGCCGTTTCCCTGGTTGCCAATACCTTTTCGGCCTTCGCCGGGGGCGGTGCCGGCCTGTTGCAACTGCCGATCCTGATCTTCCTCGGCCTGCCTTTCGCCATTGCCCTGGCGACGCACAAGGTCGCTTCGGTGGCACTGGGAGTGGGCGCCACCCTGCGCCACCTGCGCGAAGGTCATCTCGAACGGCGCTTCGTGCTGTTCATCCTCGCTACCGGACTGCCGGGGGTGGTGCTCGGTGCCTCGGTCATCCTCCAGGTACCGGGACGCTGGGCAGAGATCGCACTGGGCCTGCTCACCCTGGGCCTGGGCGTCTATTCCTTCGTTCGCAAGGAGCTGGGGCAGGT
Source organism: uncultured Sedimenticola sp. (assembly GCA_964394235.1). Taxonomy (GTDB): domain Bacteria; phylum Pseudomonadota; class Gammaproteobacteria; order Chromatiales; family Chromatiaceae; genus MONJU. Next base: position 29,690 of record CAYMWJ010000003.1, read on the forward strand.
GATGCGCCTGCAGCATCAGCGCGGTCGGGGGTTGTGGTTCGGTGGCCTGGTGCTGTTTCTCATCGGTGTACTCAATGGCTCGCTCACCTCGGGTACCGGGCTGTTCGTCACCCTCTGGCTGGTGCGCTGGTTCGGTGCCGACTACAAGAGCGCCGTGGCCTATACGCTGATCCTGGTCGGCCTGTTCTGGAACGGCAGCGGTGCGCTCACCCTCGGCCTGCTCGGTGAGATCCGCTGGGACTGGCTGCCGGCCCTGTTGGCGGGTTCGCTGGCCGGCGGCTATCTCGGTGCGCACCTGGCCATCCGCCAGGGCAACCGCTGGATCAAGCGGGTGTTCGAGATCGTGACGGTGCTGGTGGGGATCAGGCTGATCCTGGGGTGACTCCTTTTGTCACCACGAAGGGCACGAAGAACACAAAGAATGCCTTGCATGGCAAGGATACTCAGCGAAAGCGCTGTCGGGTCAGCGGCAATGCCATTGGTTGTAAGCAGGGTGCTCATGTTCGGGGCCGGCAGCGGTCCAGTTCAGGGAATGCCGTCAACCCATCCCTGGGGGCTTGACGGTGGCATCCCTGCCAGTGATATCCCTGACCTGGGCCACTGCCAGCCCTTGAGTCAATGACATTGGGTTGACAGGCCCTTTGCGAACCTTTGCGGTGGAATCAAAGGAGCCGTCTTCGTGTTCTTCGTGCGCTTCGTGGAAATCTTTCAGATGCCGTATTCGGCGCGATAGGCGCGGATCCGTTCCAGGTCCTGCTCGTCACCGCGTTGCTCCAGGTAGCCGATGAGGTCTTCCAGCCGCGCGATGGCGGCGACCGGGATGCCGTAGTCGGCCTCGACTTCCTGGATGGCCGAACGCTCGCCCTGGCCCCGTTCCTGGCGGTCGAGCGCGATGACCACGCCAGCGGGGGTGGCGCCTTCGGCGGCGATGATGTCCATGGACTCGCGGATCGCGGTGCCGGCGGTGATGACATCGTCGATGATGAGGATGCGGCCCTCCAGCGGATGACCGACGATGCGCCCGCCCTCGCCGTGGGTCTTGGCCTCCTTGCGGTTGAAGGCATAGGGCTTGTCGATGCCGTGGTGCTCGAACAGTGCGGCGGCGGTGACCGCGGCCAGCGGGATGCCCTTGTAGGCCGGGCCGTAGAGTACGTCGAAGTCGATGTCCGCCTCGACGATGGCCTGCGCGTAGAAGCGGCCCAGGCGTGCCAGGGCGCCGCCGGTGTCGAACAGGCCGGCATTGAAGAAGTAGGGGCTGATGCGCCCGGATTTCAGCGTGAACTCGCCGAAGCGCAGCACGCCGCGTTCGAGGGCGAAGTCGAGAAAATCGCGTCGAAAGTCCTGCATGACGGGCCTCATTCGTGGTGGGGCGCCAGTATAATGCGACGGATGCGCGTCATCACCTGTAATCTCAACGGCATCCGCTCGGCGGGCCGCAAGGGTTTCTTCCACTGGCTGCGCCGGCAGAAGGCCGATGTGGTCTGTCTGCAGGAACTCAAGGCCCAGGTCCACCAGCTCGAGGAGTCACTGTACTGGCCGCCCAGCTTTCATTGCTACTACCACCCGGCGGAGAAGAAGGGCTACAGTGGGGTGGGCATCTATTGTCGGCGCAAACCAGACGAGGTAATCGAGGGTGTAGGCCGGCCCGAGTTCGATCGTGAAGGGCGCTGGATCGAGGCCCGCTTCGGTGACCTGCACATCGTCTCGCTCTACCTGCCCTCGGGCTCGTCCAGCGAAGAACGCCAGCAGGTGAAGTTTCAGGTACTCGACTGGCTGCTGCCGTATCTGGTCGAGCGCCGCGAGGCAGGCCAGCGGTTGATCGTCTGTGGCGATCTGAACATCGCGCACAAGAAGGAAGACCTGAAGAACTGGCGCGGCAACCAGAAGAACTCGGGTTTCCTGCCCGAGGAGCGCGCCTGGATGGACCGTCTGTTTGGTGAGGCGGGTTTCGTCGATGCCTTCCGTCAGATCAACCGCGAAGCCGACCAGTACACCTGGTGGTCGAACCGCGGGCGGGCCTGGGAAAAGAACGTGGGTTGGCGTATCGACTACCAGGTGGTCACGCCGGACCTGGCCGAGCGTGTGCAGGCCGCCAGCATCTACAAGCGCAAGCGCTTTTCCGACCACGCACCGCTGATCATGGATTATGCACTCGAGGACTGAACGTATCGGCTGGCGCGAAGCCCTGTGGCACCTGCGTGACTGGCGGGTGCTGCGCATCGGCCTGCTGGGTTTCTCCTCCGGCCTGCCGCTGCTGCTGGTATTCGGCACCCTGTCGTTCTGGCTGCGCGAGGCGGGCATCGACCGCTCCACCATCGGCTACATCAGTTGGGTGGCGTTGGCCTATGCCTTCAAGGTGGTCTGGTCGCCGCTGGTCGATCGCCTGCCCATTCCCGTGCTCACACCGGTCCTGGGGCGTCGCCGGGCCTGGCTGTTGGCTACCCAGCTGGTAATTGCCGGCGGCCTGGTGGGGATGGCCTTGAGTGATCCGGCGTGGCAGCTCGAACGGGTGGTCTGGCTGGCGCTACTGGTGGCGGTCGCCTCGGCAACCCAGGACGTGGCAGTGGATGCCTACCGTATCGAGAGCGCGGGCACGCGGATGCAGGGCATCCTTACCGCCTTCTACACCACCGGCTACCGGGTCGCCATGTTCGTGGCCTCGGCAGGTGCCTTGTGGATCGCCGCGCGTTTCGATCCGGACGAGGCCAGCTATCAGCAGGGACCCTGGCTGGCCGCCTACGGCAGCATGGCCCTGCTGATGGGGGTCGGCATCCTCACCACCCTGTTCTCGCCGGAGCCCGAGCGCACCGTGGTGCCCGAGCCACTGACGGGGGATCGGATGGAACGGCTGGCCGCCTGGCTGCGCAGTGCGGTCTGGGAGCCTTTCGCCGAGTTTTTCCGGCGTTACGGCGGCAAGGCCGCGCTGGTGCTGGCACTGATTGCCGGCTACCGGTTGTCGGACATCGTGCTCGGGGCCATTGCCAATGTGTTCTACAAGGACATGGGGTTTTCCAAGGACGAGATCGCGCTGGTCTCCAAGGGTTTCGGCATCTATGTGACCATCTTTGGTGGCTTCCTGGGCGGGCTGGCGGTCTATCGCTTCGGGGTGATGGTGGTGTTGTTCGTCGGTGCCGTACTGGCCGCGGCGACCAATCTGCTGTTCGCCTGGCTGGCGCTGCGTGGGCACGATTTCTGGGGACTGGTGGCAGTGGTGGGCATGGACAACCTCGCCGCCGGGGTGGCCATCTCGGCCTTCGTGGCCTATCTCTCCGGGTTGGTGAACATCCGTTTCTCGGCCACCCAGTATGCCCTGTTCAGCTCGGTGATGTTGCTGCTGCCCAAGTTTCTGGGTGGCTTCTCGGGGGTGCTGGTCGATCGCCTGGGCTATCCGGCCTTCTTCACCCTCACCGCGCTGGCCGGAGTGCCGGTGCTGCTGCTGGTCGCCGCGGCCTGGCGTTGGACCGAGGTGCGGGTGGACGATGATTGAGGTCGGCCTGCTCGGTGCCCTGCTGGTGGGGCTGCTCGGTGGCGTGCACTGCGTGGGCATGTGCGGCGGTATCGTCGGCGCCCTCTCGCTGGGCCTGCCGGCCGGGCGTTCGCGCTGGCCGCTGTTGCTGGCCTACAACCTCGGGCGGGTCGCCAGCTATACCCTGGCCGGTGCCATCGCCGGTGGCCTGGGGATGTTCTTCTCGGGGCTGCTGCCGGTGCAGCAGGCGCAACGGGTGCTGCTGGGGGTGGCCGGGATCTTCATGCTGCTGCTGGGGCTCTACCTGGGCGGCTGGTGGCGCCTGCTGGCACGTGTGGAACAGGCGGGTGGCATGCTGTGGCGGCGTATCGAGCCCTGGGGGCGCGGTCTGCTGCCGGTGCGGCGTCCTGCCCAGGCGCTGGCGCTGGGCGCGCTCTGGGGCTGGCTGCCCTGCGGGCTGGTCTACAGCGTGCTGATCTGGTCGGTCTCGGCCGGTGGGGCGCTGGAGGGGGCGTTGCTGATGCTGCTCTTCGGGTTGGGCACGCTGCCCAACCTGTTGCTGATGGGGGCGGCAGCCGCAACCGTGCAGCGTTTCGTGCGCCGCCCCGGGGTCAGGCAGGCCGCGGGGGCGCTGGTGGCAGCCTTGGGTCTGTGGCAGCTCTGGCGCGCGCTCAGCGGGTGAAGAATTCCTGTTCGAAGCGGGCGTGCAGGGGAGTCACCTGGCCCTTGTGCAACACGTTGATATCGAAGATCAGGTGCTCCCGGTGGGCGACCGGAAAGTCGGCGATGTAGTAGATGGCATCGCCCTCGCGGATTTCGCGTACCGGGATGTCGCGCTTCTGTCCCATCAGGTTGTGCGCCACCACCTTCACCTGTGCCTCGACGGGGACCCCGGTAGTGCCCGGGGTTTCCTGGATCACGGCGATGTTCACCATGCCGCGGCTGGTGCTGCGCTGGATGCCGTAGCTGCGAGCCACCTCGGGGGCGAGGCTGTCGGTGGTGAAGGCATTGTGGTGGATGGCATAACCGGCGGTGCGAGTGACATTTTCCGCCAGTGCCAGCCCGGCAGACAGCAACAGCAGGGGGAGCAGGATGAGTCGTTTCATGGCGGATCTCCTTTTTTCCAATTGTAGTATGGCCCTGTCCGACAAGACCGGGAAGGGGAGAGATTTGTTTCCTGCGGAAGCGGGGGCAGAGATCAGCGTGCCAGGCGGCTGTCGCTGTTGCCCTCGATCACCTTGGGTCGCACCTTGCCCTGCTCGTTGGGGATGATGGGGTTGTTCAGGGCCTGGCGCACGTTCTGCAGGGAGCTGAGCTGGATCAGCCGCTGCCGGGCCTCGCGCTCCATCAGCAGAATACGTTGCTGAATGGTCTTGCGCGACTGGCTGGCGTGCTTGAGGTCGCGAATCTGCTGGGAGATGGCACCACGATACTCCTTGACCTCGACGGTGAGCGGATCGAGGGCATGCTCCAGCCATTCGCAGGCCTCGCGATGGGCCTCGCGGAAGATATGGCGGGCGCGGTCGACGATGGTACGGAAGTAACGTTTCACCACGAAGTGCTGCTCGGTCATGGCGGTGCGTGGGCTCTTGCGGAAGACCTCGGACTCCTGGTGCAGTATGTCCAGGTCCACCTGGTGACGGACGATGGAGAGCATGGCCGGCTGCAATGGCGGGAAATCGTGGTCGGTCTGGAAGCGTCGATAGATGCCGCGGATCAGGCGGCGCATGGCGGCGGCGTGTTGGCCGGCTGTCTCCATGCGGGCGTTGATGTCGTCGAACAGGATTCGCATGGCTTCCTTGAGGCCAGGTGTGGTCCAGGCCTTGGACATCTCCAGGCGCGCCGCTTCGATGACCTGGTCCAGTGAGTGCGGGTCCAGTGCCTCGAGCAGGAGGTGCCCGTGTTCCTGGAATTCGCGGCGGCTCTCGTGATAGGCCTCCATGCTGGCCTGATAGCGTTTCTTGTCGCGCCGGGTTTCGCGCAGCAGGTGCGCGACCGCACTGTCGCTGCGGTTGGCCACCTCGTGCAGATTGTGGATCTGTTTCTGTGTGCGTTTGCGGCGTGATTCGATGATGTTCTCCAGCGACTCGATGGCATGCAGCACCTCACCGGTGAAGTCGTGCATGATGAGATCGCGCCGGTTCTCCACCACGCTGGTCGAGAGGTAGTCCTCCAGCCGCTGGATGCCGCTGCGCCGCTCGAGTTGGTGATCCTCGCGGATACGTGCCAGCAATGCCTTCTGGGCCGACACGGCGAAGGTCTGCTCGATGCGGATGTTCAGCAGCTTGGCCACCTCGGCGCGTTGCTGGAGGACCTGCTCCTCGATGTACTCCTGTGGTCGCAGCTCGTCCCACAGGATGTCGACCTTGTTGAGCACCGCCATCACGCCCTGTCGCAGTTTGCCCGTGGGGTTGATGCACTGTTGCCAGATGTCGAGGTCGGAGCGGGTCACGCCGGTGTCGGCGGACAGCACCAGCAGCACGGCCTGGGCATTGGGCAGGATCTCGTAGGTGAGTTCCGGCTCGTTGCCCACGGCATTGAGGCCGGGGGTATCGATCACCCGCAGTCCCTTGGCCAGCAGGGGGTGGCGGATGTTGAGCTGTGCGAGCCGCCAGCGCGGGATGGCCACCGTATCGTCGCCGTCGTCGGCAGACTGGTTCTCGATCGCCTCGGACAGGCCCAGCTCGGCGGCCTGGGCGCGAGGAACCCGCTTGGTGGCGGTCAGTGCCTCGAGTCGTTCTTGCAGGTCGTCCGGATCGTCGAGTTGCAGTGGCAGCGTGGTCCAGAGTTCCGGTTTCTGGCGCAGCTGGAACAGGCTGATATCGTGGCCGCGGGTCTCGATGGGCAGCAGACGCAGGCAGGGGGCGGTCTCGTCATCTTGCAGGATCTCGGTCGGGCACATGGTGGTGCGCCCGGCGTCGGTGGGCAGCAGACGATAGCCGAGGTTGCCGAAGAACAGGGCGTTGATCAGCTCGGTCTTGCCGCGCGAGAACTCGCCGGTGATGGCCACCGTGATGTCGTCGCTGCGTAGTGCGGCACGTGCCCGTCCGATGGCGTGACGGATCTCGGAACCGTAGAGATCCTGCTGCTGCAGCCAGGGTTCGAGCTGGTCGAGGATCTTGCGCTGTCGTTGTTTCCAGCGGGCGAACCCGGCCAGTTGTTTTTCCAGCAGCGAAGTTGCCATGCCCCTTGTCCTCCCGGATGTGGGCCGGGTCTGCGCCCGGACATTCCCTTTTTTAAGCTTGTTCCTCAATTCTAGGCGCTAAACGGTTGTTTTTGCACCTTTGAGGCTGTTGTGAAGTGTAGAAGGGATCCGGGAAGGCGTGGAAATACGAATGCGTTTGCGTCGGGAGGACTCCCCGCTCTCGATGCGGACGGCCGATTTCGGCACCCGAAACTGGCGTGCCAGCCAGGCTGTCAGGTGGGTATTGGCCTTGCCCTCGACCGGTGGTGCGGTGATGCGCACCTTGATGGCGTCGTCGAGGACCTCGGCAAAGGTGTCGCGGGCGGCGCGTGGCTGGACCTTGACGTAGAGCAGCAGGTCTTCGCCGTCCCAGCGGAACCATTCGCCCGCCATCACAGCAGGCCCAGCAGCAGCGCCTTCAGCGGCGGGATGAGCAGCATCTTCAGCAGCGCCAGGCCGATCATCACCAGCATGGGGGAGAGGTCCAGGCCGCCGATCGGCGGCAGGATGCGTTGTGCCGGTGCCATCAGCGGACGGGTGAGGGCCGCGAGCACGCCGATCGCCGGGTTGTGACCGCCGGGATTGACCCAGCTGATGATCACCAGGATGAGGATGCTGTAGAGAAAGATGTCGATCAGCAGCCCGATCAGCTCGGGGATCGCCAGTAGCAGCGCGCCCAGGGGCTGGAAGCCTTGGCCGACGATGGCAAAGATCAGCAGCAGTTGCAGCGCCAGCACCAGCCAGGCCAGCACCAGCGAGGCGGTATCCTTGCCGCCGATCGGCGGGATGACGCGGCGCAGCGGTACCAGTACCGGGCTGGTGAGGCGCACGATGAACTGCGACAGTGGATTGTAGAAATCGGCGCGCACCAGTTGCAGCAGGAAGCGCAGCAGGGCCACCAGGGCATACAGCCCGAAGATCACCTGTACCAGAAAGATCAGCGGTGTGGAGAGATAGCCTTCGCCCATGCCTCATTCCTCGTCCAGCAGGCGTGACAGCTCGACGGAGCGGTCACGTGCGGCAGTGAGCGCACGCAACACGATGCCTTCCAGATCTTCCGCCTCGAAGCGCTCGATCGCCTGTTCAGTGGTGCCGCCCGGCGAGGTCACGCGACGGCGCAGCTCGGCTGGGTCCTCGCTGCTCTCGATGGCCATGCGCGCCGCGCCCAGCGCCGTTTGCAGGGTCAGCAGGCGGGCGGTGTCGGCCGGCAGGCCCAGGCGTTCGGCAGCGTGCTCCATGGCCTCCATGAACAGGAAGAAATAGGCCGGGCCGCTGCCCGAGAGCGCGGTGACCGCGTCCATCAGCGATTCATCGTCCACCCACTGTACCAGGCCGACGGCGCGCATCACCGATTCGGCCTGCTCGCGTTGCGTTGCGTTCACCGCAGGGGTGGCGAACAGCGCGGTGGCGCCGGTCTGCAACATCGCCGGGGTGTTGGGCATGCTGCGCACCAGGGCCACCTCGCCACCCAGCCAGCGTTGCAGGGTGTCGCTGCGGATCCCGGCAGCGATGGAGATCACCAGTGGGCGGTGTTGCTGTATCGGTTCTGCCAGCTCACGTGCGACCTCGCCCAGTATCTGGGGCTTGACCGCGAGTACGACCACTTCGGCACGGGTGACCGCCTCGGCATTGTCCTCCAGGGTGTGGATGCCGGACTGGGTGGCCAGGGTCTCGCGGCGCGCCGGGTCGGGGTCGGTGGCGAGGATGCGTTCGACTGGGGTACCGTCGCTGATCAGGCCGCCGATCAGGGCCGCGGCCATGTTGCCGGAACCGATGAAGGCGATGGTGGGCTGGGTCATTGGGATGTCTGCCGTGTTGTGAGTTGAGATCATTCTAGCCCGAATGTTTCACCGGCCGAACAACGTTACCACCCTGACAGGGTCGGTGATCCCGTCAGGGGTAGTAGCCGCCTTGTTCCATGCGATGCCGCGGCACCTCGAGCTGCCTGGTGAAACTGCCAGGGCGATCTCATTCCCGGGCGCCGAAGATGTCGGTGCCCACGCGCACCAGGGTCGAGCCGGCGGCAATCGCCAGTTCCAGGTCGCCGCTCATGCCCATCGACAGGGTGTCGAGGTGCAGGTCCGCCTGTGCTGCGAGTTGTTGGCGCAAATCGGCCAGGCGTTGGAACACCGCGGCCTGGGCCTCGCGCGGGCTGGTCGGGTCGGGCATGGTCATCAGGCCGCGCAGGCGCAGGCGCGGTAGTTCGCTCACGGCCAGGGCCAGTTCCTCCAGGGCCTCTGCGGGGATGCCCCCCTTGCTGGCTTCGTCGCTCAGATTGACCTGGATGCAGCAGTTCAGCGGTGGCAGTGCCTCGGGACGCTGCTCGCTCAGGCGCCGGGCGTGCTTGAGCCGGTCCAGGCCATGCACCCAGGTGAAGTGGCGGGCGATGTCGCGGGTCTTGTTGCTCTGCATGCGCCCGATGTAGTGCCACTCGATGGGCAGGTCGGCGAGCATTCGGATCTTGGGCAGGGCATCCTGCAGGTAGTTCTCGCCGAAGGCCTGCTGACCGGCGTGCCAGGCCTCGCGGATCATCGCCGCCGGCTTGGTCTTGCTCACGGCCAGCAGCTCGATCTCGGCCGGGTTGCGGTCCACTGCGAGCGCGGCCTGTGCGATACGTCGATGAACATCCTCCAGCGCTTGTGCGATAGTAGGCATGGGATTCCGGTGGCTGTTAATCTCTTGTCGGCAAGGGTGTTGTGTGGCCGGGGGTTCGTCAAGTGTTTGGATACCGGGCCGCTACAGGAGTGCGTGGTGCAGCGCACATTTGGACTCAAGGGGGGAATCGATGGACATTGCAGAACTGCTCGCCTTCAGCGTCAAGCACAATGCCTCGGATCTGCATCTCTCGGCCGGTCTGCCGCCGATGATCCGGGTCGACGGGGATATCCGGCGGATCAACGTGCCGGTGCTCGATCACAAGACCGTGCATGCACTGGTCTACGACATCATGAACGACAAGCAGCGCAAGGACTACGAGGAGTTCTTCGAAGTCGATTTCTCGTTCGAGATCCCGGGTCTGGCGCGTTTCCGGGTCAATGCCTTCAATCAGGACCGCGGGGCCGCGGCGGTGTTCCGGACCATCCCCTCCAAGGTGCTCACCCTCGAGGAACTGGATGCGCCGCCGGTGTTCAAGACCATCTGTGACAATCCGCGGGGCCTGGTACTGGTCACCGGACCGACCGGCTCGGGCAAATCCACCACCCTGGCGGCGATGATGGACTACAAGAACGAGACCGAGTACGGGCACATCCTCACCATCGAGGACCCCATCGAATTCGTGCACCAGTCCAAGAAGTGCCTGATCAACCAGCGCGAGGTACACCGCGACACCCTGGGTTTCGCCGAGGCCTTGCGTTCGGCGCTGCGTGAGGACCCGGACATCATCCTGGTGGGCGAATTGCGTGATCTGGAGACCATCCGTCTGGCGCTCACTGCCGCCGAGACCGGCCACCTGGTGTTCGGTACCCTGCATACCAGTTCGGCCGCCAAGACCATCGACCGGATCGTCGACGTGTTTCCGGCCGGTGAGAAGGCCATGGTGCGCTCCATGCTGTCGGAGTCACTGCGCGCGGTGATCTCGCAGACCCTGCTCAAGAAGGTTGGGGGAGGGCGCGTCGCTGCGCACGAGATCATGATCGGCACCCCGGCCATCCGCAACCTGATCCGCGAGGACAAGGTGGCGCAGATGTACTCGGCCATCCAGACCGGTCAGGCACACGGCATGCAGACGTTGGACCAATGTCTGCAAGATCTGGTGAAGAAGGGGCTGGTGTCACGCCAGGATGCCCGAACCCGGGCGGTCAACCGCGATCTTTTCGCATGAGCCTCGTGTGAATTGACCCACATTATTTGTGACCGCGTGGGCGTGTTTTTAGACATCAGAATGTCGCCAGGAGGTAAGCCATGGCCATGGATTTCAACGACATCATTGCCCTGATGGTGGAAAAGAAGGCGTCCGACCTGTTCATCACGGCGGACATGCCGCCTTGCATCAAGGTGAACGGGCAGGTGATGCCCATCTCCAAGACGCGCCTGACCGAACAGCAGAGCCGGGAGCTGACCTATTCCCTGATGAGTCCGGAACAGCGCGAGGAATTCCATCATACCAAGGAGTGCAACTTCGCTTTCTCGGCGCGCGGGATCGGTCGTTTCCGGGTCAGTGCCTTCGTACAGCGTGATGCGGTCGGTATGGTGCTGCGGCGCATCGAGACGCGCATTCCCTCTTTCGACGAGCTGGGCCTGCCCCCGGTGTTGAAGGATCTGGCGATGGCCAAGCGGGGGCTGGTGGTCTTTGTCGGGGCCACCGGCACCGGCAAGTCCAGCTCGTTGGCCGCGATGGTCGGTCATCGCAACCGCAACAGCACCGGGCACATCATCTCCATCGAGGACCCGATCGAGTTCCTGCACAAGCACGAGAACTGCATCATCACCCAGCGTGAAGTCGGTGTGGATACCGAGTCCTACGAGGTGGCCTTGCGCAACACCCTGCGCCAGGCGCCGGACGTGATCCTGATCGGCGAGGTCCGTACCCGAGAGGCCATGGAGTACGCCATCACCTTTGCCGAGACCGGTCACCTGGTGCTGACCACCCTGCATGCCAACAATGCCAACCAGGCGCTCGAGCGCATCATTCACTTCTTTCCGGAAGAGCAGCATGCGCAGGTGTTCATGGACCTGTCGCTGAACCTGCGCGGTATCGTCGCCCAGCAGCTGGTGCCGCGTATCGACGGCAACGGCCGGCGGGCAGTCGTGGAGATCCTGCTCAACACGCCGCTGGCCTCCGACCTGATCGCCAAGGGCGAGGTGTCCAAGCTCAAGGACCTGATGAAGCGCTCTCGCGAGCACGGCATGATCACCTTCGACCAGGCGCTCTACGAGGCCTGCGTGCGCGGCGAAATCAGCGAGAAGGACGCCATGCATTATGCCGATTCGGCCAACGAGGTGCGTCTGATGCTCAAGCTGGGCAAGCACCGGGCCGATGCGCGTTCGCGCGACCCGAGTGGTATGCAGCTGATGCCGGAATGATGCCGGTCGGTGCTCAGAATACCCGGTAGCCGTCGAACACCGGTCCGTCCACGCAGACCCGTTGCATGGCGGGGCCGGCATCGGTGGCCACTTCCACCACGCAGCCGGCGCAGCCGCCCACGGCGCAGGCCATGAACTCCTCCAGCGAGACCTGCACCGGCAGTGCGAACTCGCGCGCCAGCGCCACCACTGCCTCGAGCATGGGGTGCGGGCCACAGGCATAGAGCCCGACTTCGGCACGCGCCGCCTCGTCCAGTGTCCGCAGCCAGTGGCGGGCGAGATCCGTCACATAACCTGTGTGACAGCCGGGGTAGCCCTGCAGGCTGGCCAGGCGGCAGGGGATGTCCCAGTCCTCGAGCAGGGGCATGGTGGCGATCACCCCGTCGGGCAGGCCGGGCAGCAGGATCTGCGAGGGACGTGGATCGAAGGGGAAGGGCACCTCGGAACCCAGGATCACGAAGGGCCGTGCCGCGGTGCCACGCAGGGACTCGGCCAGGCAGATCATCGGTGGCATGCCCACCCCGCCGCCGATCAACAGCGGCCGTCGCTGTTTCACCTCGAAGGGCCGGCCGACCGGCCCGAGCAGGCTGAGGCGCTCGCCCACACGGCGCTCCGCCAGCAGGGCGGTGCCTTCGCCGACCGCCTTGTACAGCAGGTCGACCCAGCCGGCCTCGGCAGAGGTACGCATGATGGAGATGGGGCGTCGCAGGGGACGCAGGGGATGCACCTGGAGGTGCACGAACTGGCCCGGCCGGGTGCGCGCTGCGCAACCGGGGGCCTGCACGCGCAGCAGGTACTGGTCGCCGGGGAAGGCTTGGTGTTCCAGGATCTCGGCCTCCTCGAGGAGGATGCTGTCTCGGTGGGCTCGTTCGTTCATGGCGCAAAGCTTACCGTAATCGGCGCTCGGGGTTGAGCCCGAAACCCGAAGGTCCGTACTCGCTTCCGTGTGGCGATGCAGCCTGCGATAGTGTGAAAGTCAACACCACAGAGCACACAGAGATCACAGAGGGGGTGAAGTTGGGGGCTGTCCCAGCGAGATTGTAACCCTCGGTCGACGGACCGATGGTCCATCAGCAGGAAGGTCCGCGCTTCGCCTTTTGCCATCGTCAAGCTCTGTGCGCTCTGTGTTCTCTGTGGTGAATGAAAAACAAGGGGGTCAGCGCATTTTCCACAATCCAGGGTGTGGGATATCTGTCCTCATGAGAGTTAGTGCCGGCTTTGCTAAGCTGGAGGCTATTCTCCATCCCGGCCCAGGAGCCTTCCGGATGCAGCGTCTGCTGATGCTCTGTGCCAGGTATCCGTGGCATGCCCTCGGGTTCCTGCTGCTGGTCTCACTCGCGGCCGCCACCCAGTTGCAGCACGTGCAGGTGCAGATCGCCACCGACGAGTTGCTGGTGATGGATGACCCCGAGCGCGCCTATTACGAGCGTATCAGCCGCCAGTTCGGGGAAGAGAACATCGTGGTGCTCTATCTCGAGGACGCGGCGCTGATGGCGCCGGAACGCCTCGAGGTCCTGCGCCAGACCCTCGAGCAGATCGCGCAGCTGGATTTCGTCGACCGCGTGGAGAGCCTGTTCTCCGTGCCCTGGCTCAAGAGCGTCGATGGCTACCTGAACAAGGATCCCTACCTGAAGCAGCTGCCGAAGGATGCCGCCGAGGGTGAGCGCCTGCTCGCTCAGGCACTCCAGGATCCCTTCGTGCGTCACGTGCTGTTGTCGGTCGATGGGCGGGTGATGGGGGCGGCCATCGTGCTGCGCGACGATGTGAGCGGGGAGGACGACCTGCGGGTGACGCACGCACTCGAACGCCTGGTCGCGCCCTTGCGTGCGCACTATCAGCGGGCCTTCGTGATCGGCTATCCGCACGTGCGCACGGCCATCGCCCAGCAGATCCGCCAGGAGCAGGCCGAGCTGTTCCCCTGGGCGGTGGGGGCCCTGTTGCTCGCGCTGTTCCTGCTGTTGCGTCAGCTGGTCGATATCCTCGCGCCGGTGCTCACCGCGGCGATCAGCATCGTCTGGACCCTGGGTCTGATGGGACTGAGCGGCATCCCGTTGAACGTGGTCACCTCCATCGTGCCCATTCTGTTGATCATCGTCGGTTCGACCGAGGACATCCATCTGTTGTCGGAGTTTCGCCACGCCCAGCGCGCAGGCCTGGGCCGCGAGGCGGCGCTCGAGCGCATGGCCACGCGCATGGGGCGCACGGTACTGTTGACCTTCGTCACCACCTATGCCGGCTTCTTCTCGGTGGCGCTGAGCCGCATCGAGGTGTTGTGGCAGTTCGGCGTCCTCGCCTCGACGGGTCTGCTGTTCAACTTCGTGGCCACCGTGGTGCTCATTCCGGCCCTGCTGTCGCTGGCCGGCCATTGGCAGCTCGATGGGCGCTCACGTTTCGTGCGGCAGCGTCCGGGACGCCTGGCACGACGTTACTGGGAGCTGCTCCATCGCGTGCGCTGGGGCATCCTCGTGGTGTTGCTCGGGATCTCGCTGATCGCGGCCCTCGGGGTGCCCCGGATCGAGGTCAATCACAGCACCATCGACAGCCTGGCCCGTGATTCCGAGGTGCGGCGCCAGGTGGAGGCGGTCAACCAGCATCTGGCCGGGCTGGAGGACTTCTCCATCGTGCTCGAATCGGGTATCGAGGACACCTTTCTCAAGGTGCGCTATCTCGAGCAGGTGGCCGCCATCCAGGCGTTCATCGAGCAACAGGGCCTGGCCCGTTCCACCACTTCGTTCACCGATTACCTGTCGATGCTCAACATGGCCTTCCAGGAGCTGGACAGGCCGTCGCTCCCCGGTTCGGACGACGTGGTCGATGAACTGATGATCTTTCTCGATCATCGCCATGTGCAGGCCTATGTATCGGACGACTACAGTCGATTGCGCATCCTCGTTCGCCACTCGGTCGACTCCACGGTGGCCTTGCAGGCCTTTGTCGACCGTGTGCAGGCCTATCTGGACGAGCATCTCGATGCCGGCCTCGAGGCGCACATCACCGGTTCCTCGGTGCTGACCCTGCGGGCCACCGAGTCGATGATCCGCGGTCAGCTGGAGTCGGTGCTGCTCCTGCTGCTGTGCTTCGTGCTCATCATCTCGGTGCTGTTCACCGATCTCCGTGTGGGTCTGATCGCCGCCCTGCCCAACGCGCTGCCGGTGCTGGTGCTGTTCGGTGTCATGGGCTACGCGGGTATCCCGCTGAACATCGGTACTGCCATGGCCGCAGCCATCGCCATCGGGATCGCCGTGGACGACACCCTGCACTTCATGTTGCGCTACAACCGCGAACTGCGGTCCTCGCATCAGCAGGTCGCCGCCATGCAGGCGACCCTGGCCGGTGAGGGGCTGCCGGTGATTGCCACCTCGGTGGCCTTGATCGCGGGTTTTCTGGTCTTCACCCTCTCGGATTTCCAGCCCATCGTGCTGTTCGGGGCGCTCAGCGCCCTGGTCATCGCCACCGCGCTGCTGGCGGATTTCGTGATCACCCCCCTGGCCATCTCTTCGCTGCGCCTGGTCAACCTATGGGACCTGTTGTCGGCCCAGTTGCGGCGTGAGGTCATTCCGCAGAGTGTGCTGTTCCGAGGCATGCGGCCCTGGCAGATCCGTCGTTTCATCCTCGCCAGCACCCTGGGAGAGTACCGGCCGGGCGAGGTGATCTTCGAGCCGGGAGACGAATCGGACGCCATGTTCCTGGTGATGCGCGGTGCGGTGGAGGTGGTGGTGCCCGGCAGCCGTGGCGAAAGGGGTGATCTGGTGGTCAGTCGCTTCGGTGTGGGCGAGCTGTTCGGCGACGTGGCGGTGCTGGCCCGTAAACGCCGCAAGACGCGAGCGCGAGCGCTCGAACCGACGACCTTGCTGCTGCTGGGGCGCGACAGCCTCTACAATGCCGTGCAATACCACCCCTTGCTGGCGAGTCGCCTGTTCTACAATCTGGCGGTCGACGTGAGCTGTCGCTGGATCCGTTTCATTGGCACTATCCAGTCGCCCGCGGATTCGCGGGTCCGTGGGGCAGGCAAGGGAGCCGAGGACGGCCACTGCGGGCGGAGCGTTGAGGAGTCGTGACGATGCGAAGGAGAATCTGCGGGCGGGGTCCGCTTGCCCTGGTGGCCTTGCTGCCACTGATCGCCGCCCTGGCCAGGGCGACCCCTTCCCCGGTATTCAGCGCCCCCTACAGTGGTGAGCGGGTGACCGAGTATGAGGTGGAGCTGGCGACCGGTCCCCATGCCCGGCGCGGTTTTCGTATTCCCGCCGAATGTCCGGCCGCCCATCAGGCCTTTCGCGCCGGAGCGCAGCAGTGGTGCAATCGCGTGGAGCGCCGGCTCTGGGCCAAGGTGATGCAGGATTGTTATTACGCCGCCTTTCTCGCTCGCGCCCGGCCCGGCGCGCAACACGATTTCGTGAGCGGCTACGATCTCATGAATGCGCGTCTGGCCGACCTGCCGCTGCGTCGCCATTGCGGCCTGGACAATGGTTGTGAACCCCTGCCGCCGGGGGTGATCGATCTGGGGCAGATCCTGGCCCGGGTGACCACGCGCGAGGAGGGCGAGCACGCCACGCCCGAGGCCTGCCGGGTCGAGCACGGGCGCTTTCGGGGCTGGGTAAGATTCGATCCGAAGGGGGGCATGGTCTGCTGGTCCGATCCGCACGCCAATGGCTTTCGCATCATTGCCGTGGACCATGGCGACGTGAACGGCGACGGCTATCTGGACGCCATACTGCGCTTGATCCCGCTCGGTCGGGACTATCGTCGAGTTCCGCTGATCCTGCCGTTGACGCGCAAGCAGCCTGATGGCCCCTTCAGCCTGCCGGATCGGCTGGCGGTGCCCTGAGAACCATCGTGGCGGGAGGCCTCTGAAAACCATGTGGGTACTTGCTGTCAGTGTTTTGGCCTACCTGTTCGGCCTGGGGGTGCTGGTGCTCTTCGTGCTGTTTGTCGCTCCCTGGCCGCTGCTGCCGTGGCACGTGGATTCCGGAGGGGCCGGGTTGCCGGTCTGGCTGGCAGTCGGCATCGACATCGGCCTGCTGGCACTGTTCGGTCTGCAACATTCCGTGATGGCGAGGCCCCGTTTCCGGCGCCTGCTGCCGCCCGCGCTCACGCGTGCCGTCTATGTGTTGGCCTCGGGGATGGCGCTGGGGCTGTTGATCGCTTGCTGGCAGCCGTTGCCCGGCGAGCCGTGGCAGGTCGAACAGCCGTTCGCGCGCGGCTTGTTGCTGGCGGGGTTCGTTGGCGGCTGGGCGCTGTCGGTCTACGCCACCTTCGTCATCGACCACTTCGAGCTGTTCGGCTTGCGTCAGGCCTGGCGATACTTGCGGAGGGAGGCCGCGCCGGCGCCCGCCTTTCGCGAGGTGTCACTCTACCGCTGGGTGCGTCATCCCATGCAGCTCGGCGTGTTGATCGGCCTGTGGGCCACGCCGCAGATGTCGAGCGGCCACCTGCTGCTGGCGCTGGGCATGACCGCCTATGTGCTGCTCGGCCTGTGGTTCGAGGAGCGCGACCTGCTGGTCGAGCTGGGCCCGGCCTATGCCGAGTACCGCCAGCGGGTGCCGCGGCTGATTCCCCTGCGTCGGCCGCGCTGATGTCGAGCTCGGCCGATGCGCGCAGGTGGCGTGATCGCGGGCAGCGTGTCCCGGGCGCGGACACAAGAAACCCCGCCACGGGGGCGGGGCGGGTTTGCCAACCCAGCTTGGGTCTCGATCAATCGTTCAGCGGCTTGAGCTTGAGTTCGCTGTCGGTAGCCTTCAGGAAGCCGTATTTCGCGTAGATGGCCTGGGCCGCGGGGGTGCCGAGGTAGGCGAGATAGCGTTCAGCATTGTGCGGATTGCGCCCGGTGGCCAGGGTGCCGATGGCATAGCCCACCTTGTGCTGCATGTTGTAGGGCGCGGGGATGGGCACGCCTTCGATCGGGCGTCCCTGGGCCTGGGCATGTTTCACCTCGGTGGTCCAGACGATGCCTACGTCGGCCTCGCCCTTCTCGATCCGGTAGGGCGTCTCACGGTGATGACGCGAGGTGAACCAGGTCTTGCCGGGCACGGCCCAGCAGCTCTTGCATTTGGCACCACCGGTGACCTTGTCGTACAGACCCAGGTCCTTGAGCATCTGTGCGCCGTAGAACTTGAAGATGCCCTCGGTCAGCGGGTTGGGGTGGGACTGCACCAGGTCGTCGCGGCCCAGATCCTCCGGTCCCTTGATGCCCTTGGGGTTGCCCTTGGCGACCATCAGTTCGAGCTTGTTGTGGGTGTAGATCATGTAGTCGTGCATGAGCCCCTTCTTTGCCAGCTTCTTCAGGTGGCCCAGGTTCACGCTGGCGAACAGGTCGGGATTCTGTGCGGTCTTCCGGCCATCGATGACCCCCTGCTTGAGGATCTGGCCCTTGAGGATCTGACCCGGCGGGATGGTCTCGACGTAGATGGTGCGGATGTCGGGGTTCTTCTTCTGGAAGTCGCGGATCAGCTCTTCCATCACCATGAACTGGTTGCCGGCGAGGTACATGACCAGGTCGGCGGTGTAGGAATCACCGATCTTGCCGTACGTGATATGGCCGTCGGCATGAAAGGTACGGTAGTCGTGACCGTGACCGGCGCTGTCCTTGCCCTGGGTCGCCATCGTGGGGGCGGTCAGGAGCAGCGTGGTGGCCGCGAGCAGTGCCAGCAGCTTGCGTGGTTTCATGATGTCCTCCTTTGGGGGTCGTTGTTGGCGTCTCCATCCTGGAGCGGATGCTGTATCTCGCCAATACGATCGACTACGGGATGGCCCCTGGGGGAAACCCGAGGTTGTCTTTCAAGTTGTTGATCAGGAAGGGAAATCGGATGGGTCTTCGGTGTCGAGCAGTCCGGCCTGCATGGCCAGGCGGGTGAGCGCGGCAGCGTTGCCGAGCTCGAGCTTGCGCATCAGGTTGGAGCGATGCAGCTCGACGGTCTTGACGCTGATCCCCAGTTCGCGGGCGATCTGCTTGTTGGCCAGGCCACGGCTCACTGCGATCAGCACCTCGCGTTCGCGCGGGGTGAGCCCTGCCAGACGGTGGGCGGCCAGTGCACGACGCTGTTCGCGCAGGCGGTTCTGTTCCTCGTAGGCCAGCCACTGCGCCACCAGTTGCAGGATGCGCATCCCCAGTGTGTTGTGACGCCCCAGCTTGTGCGCGGCTTGCTGCTCGGCGAGCAGTTCCAGCACGCACAGGGCCTTGCCCTGCTGCACTACTGGGCAGGCCAGGTAGCGCATCGTCGTGTCCTCCCGCGCAAACTCGCGTTCGAGCGGCGCGCGTTCGGCCACGGCGCGTGCAGCCGCCTCGGCATCGAGGACAGCGGGTGGGCTGTCGGGCGGGCTGGCCGCGCAGTATTCGGGGCGCCCCTTACGTACCCGGTGGAGCAGCAGGTGCCGGGTGCCGAAGTAGGCGGCCAGGTGATCGAGGATGGATTGCAGGCGCTGTTCCGGGCTCAGGTCGTCGCGCACGATCAGGGTGTGGATGCTGTGCAGGCAGTCGCAGCCGTCGTGCAGGGCCTCTTCCTGACGGATGCGCGTGGCGATGTCGTCCTGCAGCGTGCGATTCGCTGCGAGCAGGGCCTCGGTGCGTTGCTCGACCAATTGTTCCAGCTCGTCCCGGTGTCGCTCGAGTGCCTGTTGCGAGCGTTGCAGTTCGCGGTTGATGCGCAGGATGTAGAGGCTGCTGCCCAGCCCCAGCAGCAGTGCCGTGAGCAGGCTGCCGAGCAGGGTGGCGTGGCTGTGCCACAGTTCGGCCAGGGAAAGAGGGCGTGGCGTGTAGGGAGGGGCCTGCAAGGTGCGCAGTACCTCGTGTACGCCGTTGTAGTCCAGCGGGATGGTCCAGCCGGCGATGCTTGCCGCGCGTGCCACCGGGCCGTCGGCGGGCATCTGCAGCAGTTGCAGGGTCACCTGGCGGGCCAGTGCCTCGTCGGTGCGCGGCAACCTCGCCAGCGGCCACTCGGGGTACAGCGAGGTGCTCAGGCGCAGGGGAAAGCCGGGCGCATGTCGGGGCAGCAGGATGCGCAATGCCTTCGGGTCCAGGCGCCCGGCAGTGATCAGGCCTTCGATCACGCCGGTGCGTACCGTGCCGGCATCCGCCCGGCCCTCGAGTACCGCCTGCACGATCTCGTGTTGTGGAAATCCCAGCCACAGGGGGTGCATCTCGTGCAGTGGGTCGATGCCGGTCTCGCGCAGCGCGTGGCGTGCCAGCAGGAAGCCGCCAAAGGCCTCGGGACTGACGGCCGCCAGGCGCTGTCCCCGCAGATCCTCAGGGGTGTGAATGCCGCTGTCGGCACGGGTGAAGATCACGGCCCCGAAACGGGTGAGCGCGCGTCCAGCATGCCGGTTGCGCAGGGTGAGGATACGGGTGACACCGAAACTCACCTCGAGTTGCACATAGTGCGCCGGGTTGGTGAGCACGAAATCCAGCTGGTCCTTGCGGATGCGGTTGCGGAAGCCTTCGTGGGTGAGCGGCAGTACGCGGAAGGTGTAGCCGGGTATGCGGGCGCTGAGGTAGCCAGCCAGCGGCTGCCAGCGCGCCAGCGCGCGCTCCTCGCCGTCGAAGGCGAGCACCCCGATGTGCACCGTGCGGGGCGGCTCGCCGAAGGCGATGCCCCAGCACAGCAGCGAGACCAACAGACAGAGGCGGTATCCCATGTGCTGGAGATGCGCTGTGCGCCGCTTTATTCCCCGGGCTCAGGTCACGAGTTGCCGCGTCCCGGGTCGCTGCGGGCCATCACGGGGATGCCTGTTTGCAGGCGGGCAGGCAGGCGAGGCGGATCCTTTCCTTCAGGTCGTCGAGGTCTTGGCAATCGCGCAGGGAGCGGGCGTTCAGGCATTGCTGGATCTCGCCTTCGCCTTCCACGAACACGGCGGGTAGTTCGGTGCGCACTTGCGGGTATTCACGCCGGAACTCGTCACGGTGCAGGAAGCGGGTCTCCACCGGCAGGGCTGTGATGAAATCGCGCCAGGCCTCGCGTTCGCGCAGTACGCCATGGGTAAGCATGCACAGGTCGCAGTGGTAGGTCTGCGGCGAGAACAGTTTGTGGCCGATGTCGGCCAGGGTGTTGAACAGGCCCGAGTCGGCGTTGTAGACGAACAGCAGACGCGGCATACGAGGCTCCGGTGTGTCAGACTGGCGGCCGGGCGGCTTGAATTCCGTCCGTCGGCCCCGATGTTGGGGCTGTTGAGGGATCTCTGAACCCAATGCTGTAGTTGCCTTCCCGGCAAGCGGGGGGCTGGGTCGGAGGTTCCCTGGGTCAACCCTAGCAGATCAGGCAAGCCGTTATTCGATGGAATTCAAGGACTACTACGAAATCATGGGCGTCTCGCGCGACGCCACGCAGGACGAGATCAAGCGCGCCTACCGCAAGCTGGCGCGCAAGTATCATCCCGACGTGAGCAAGGAGCCGGACGCCGAGCAGCGCTTCAAGGAGATCGGTGAGGCCTACGAGGTGCTCAAGGATCCCGAGAAGCGCGCCGCCTACGACCAGCTCGGTGCCAACTGGCAGGCCGGGCAGGACTTCCGTCCGCCGCCGGACTGGGACCAGGGCTTCGAGTTCCATGGCGGCGGCTTTACCGGTGCCGATGCCGAGCAGTTCAGCGACTTCTTCGAGAGCCTGTTCGGTCGCGCGCGCGGCGGCAGCCGTCATGCCTGGTCGACGGCAGGTGGTGGTGGCTTCGATCTGCGCGGCGAGGACACCTATGCCAAGGTGCTGATCGATCTCGAGGACGCCTACCAGGGGGCGATCCGGACGCTGACCCTCAAGCACACCGAGCTGGGGCCGGATGGCCGGCCGCGGCTGCGCGAGCGCACGCTCAATGTGCGCATTCCCAAAGGGGTGAAGGAAGGGCAGCACATTCGCCTGGCGCGCCAGGGCAGTCCCGGCGTCGGCAAGGGCGAACCGGGGGATCTCTATCTCGAAGTGGCGTTCCGCCCGCATCCCTTCTATCGTGTAGAGGGCAAGGATGTCTATATCGAGCTGCCGGTGGCGCCCTGGGAGGCTGCGCTGGGCGCCAAGGTCAAGGTGCCCACGCCGGCCGGCGCAGTGGACCTGAAGATCCCCGCCGGCTCCAGGGCCGGGCGCAAGCTGCGTCTGAAGGGACGTGGGATCCCGGCGAAGCAGCCAGGCGATTTCTACGTCGAACTGCAGATCGCCCTGCCGCCGGCCGATGATGCGGAGGCGCGTACCGACTATGAGCGATTCAGGGAAGCCTTTCCGGGCTTCGCCCCGCGGGCGCATCTGGGAGTGTGACGGGCCATGAACACGCAAATGACGACACTATTCGACGGTGACCTGCTGGAAGACGACGTGGAACTCAGCCTTGCCGAGCTGAGCATGGCCTGCCGCCTGCCGGCCGAAACGGTGCTGGAGATGGTCGAATATGGCCTGATCGAACCACTGGGCCGCGATCCCGCGCACTGGCGGTTCAGTGGCCTGAGCGTGCAGCGGGTGCGTTGCGCCCAGCGCCTTCGCGCCGACCTGGGGGTCAACCTCGCCGGGGCCGCGCTGGCGCTCGACCTGCTCGACGAGATCGCACGCCTGCGCGGCCGCTTGCGCCGCCTGGGGGGCGAGTGAACGGGGGCGCGCCGGGCATCGACCCGCTGGTCTGGGAGGAGCATGCCTGGCGCAACCGCCTGCAGTCGCTGTTCCTGCTGGCGGTGATGGGCGGCTTCATGGGCTTGCTCGGCTGGTTGCTGTGGGGCGAGACCGGGGTCTGGATGATGCTGTTCACCACGGCGCTCGGTGTGGCCTTCAATCCCGGCATCTCGCCGCGCTGGGTGATGCGCCTGTACGGCGCCAGGCCACTGCGGCGCGAGCAGGCCCCCGAGCTGTTCGAGATCGTGGAGACTTTGGCGCAGCGCGCGGGCCTGGCGCGACCGCCGGCCCTGTACTGGGTACCCAGCAGCATGCTCAATGCCTTTGCCGTAGGCACGCCAGAGCAATCGGCCGTCGCGGTCACCGACGGCCTGCTGCGCAATCTCGACCTGCGCGAGCTGAGCGGGGTGCTGGCGCACGAGATCAGCCATGTGCGTAACCGCGACCTCTGGGTGATGGGGCTGGCCGACCTGTTCAGCCGCGCCACCAGCACCTTGTCGCTGTTCGGCCAGTTCCTGCTGCTGGCCAATCTGCCGTTGATCCTGCTCGGCAGTGCGGCCATCAGCTGGTCGGCTATTCTGCTGTTGGTGTTCGCGCCCACGCTCAGCGGATTGGCGCAACTGGCGCTGTCTCGCACCCGCGAGTACGACGCTGACCTGAATGCCGCGCGGCTGACGGGCGATCCCGACGGTCTGGCCAGTGCGCTGGCCAAGATCGAGCGCGTCCAGGGTAACTGGCTGGAGCGTATCTTCCTGCCCGGCCGCCGGGTGCCTGAGCCCTCCCTGTTGCGTACCCATCCCGAGACCGCCGACCGCATCGCGCGGCTCATGGAACTCAAGCGACGCATGGGGCCGACCATCTCTCTCGCCGGTTTGCCGGGCGGCGCCCTGCATCTGCATGGCCTCGGCGGCCCGGTCCAGCGGCACCCTGGCTGGCACCTGAGCGGCCTCTGGCACTGACCTGAGCAAGTATCGGGTGTCGCTTTTTGCGACACCCTGCAGAGGACGCAGAGCCCACAGCGCGGGCAGGGGAGGCATGGAAGCAGCCCCGGTTCCACATGACTGACCGATCATGGTGCTCGGCCACCAGAGACTCGGAAAAACTCTTTGCGTTCGGTGTCCTCTGTGGTCAATCCTTCAGCTCGATGAATTGCAAAAACCTATCGTTTATTTTTGAACATTCAATTTCCCTAATCGGTAGGCAGCTGCAATACTCCTCCTGTATTCGATAGCAACAGCCCAGGACAGGAGAATGACCATGCAGAATCGTGAAGGACAAACCGTACCCAGCGTCGTCTTCCACACCCGCGAGAACGGGGAGTGGAAGGACATCCACAGTGACCAGATCTTCAAGGGCCGCACCGTGGTGCTGTTCGCCCTGCCAGGCGCGTTCACGCCCACCTGCTCTTCGACCCACCTGCCGCGCTACAATGAGCTGGCGCCGGTGTTCCACGAGAACGGGGTGGACGAGATCGTCTGCCTGTCGGTCAACGACGCCTTCGTCATGGAAGCCTGGAGGGAGGACCAGGAGGCGGAGAACGTCACCCTGATCCCCGACGGCAACGGCGAGTTCACCGCCGGCATGGGCATGCTGGTGGACAAGTCCGATCTCGGCTTCGGCAAGCGCAGCTGGCGTTACTCCATGCTGGTGCGCGACGGAGTGATCGAGAAGATGTTTATCGAGCCGGATGTGCCGGGCGATCCCTTCGAGGTCTCGGACGCCGACACCATGTTGAACTACATCAACCCGAAAGCGCGCAAGCCGCGGGCAATCAGCCTGATGACCAAGCCTGGTTGCCCCTTCAGTGCCCGTGCCAGGACGATGCTCGAAGAGCGCGGCATGCCCTACGAGGAGATCGTGCTCGGTCACGACGCCACCATCCGCTCGTTGCGTGCCATCACCGGCCGCGAGACGGTGCCCCAGGTGTTCGTCGATGGCCAGTGCATCGGCGGTTCCGATGAACTCGCGGCCTGGCTGGCCGAACAGGCGCCGCAGGCCGCCTGAGTGTCTTTCTTCCGTCCATTCGCGGACGCGTAATCCAGAAACCCTCCCTCTCCGCTCGTGGAGAGGGCCGGGTAGGGGGAGGGCGGGTTTTGCGCTACTCTTGATCGAGGCGGTGTCGCCCTCATTTCCCGATGCCGGACAACCGAGAACAAGGACAACCCCATGGCCAACAGCGAATTTCATGCGGGAGGCGACAATCCCCGCATCGAGATCAACAAGTCCAGCAAGACGCCCTTCTGGCAATACCCACAGTTCAACCTGATCCTGTACCTGTTGTTCATCCTGCTGTCGTTCCATTTCTGGGGACAGGCACAGGAGGCACGGCGGCTGGAGATCCCCTACAGCGAATTCCTGCAGCATGTGGAGAAGCAGGAGGTGGCCGAGGCGGTGATCACCGACAAGGCCATCGTCGGCACACTCACCGAGGTCGATCCGCAGACCGGTCAGCCGAAGCGGTTCATCACCGTACCGCTGCTCGGGAACCAGGAGCTGGCCGACAAGCTGGCCGCCAACGGTGTGCGCTATACCGTGCGCGTGGGCGAGAACTGGCTGAGCAATTTCTTCTTCGACTGGGTGCTGCCGTTCGGCATCCTGTTCCTGGTCTGGGGCTGGATCGCGCGCAACATGGGGCCGTTGAACAAGGGCTTCCTCAACATTGGCAACCGCATCCACGTCCACCCTGAGGAAGGCCCCAAGGTCACTTTCGATGACGTCGCCGGTTACGAGGACGTCAAGCAGGAATTGCGCGAGACGGTGGACTTTCTCAAGGATCCCCAGCGCATCCGCGAGCTGGGAGGACGTGCCCCCAAGGGGGTGCTGCTGGTCGGTCCGCCGGGCACCGGCAAGACCCTGTTCGCGCGCGCGGTGGCCGGCGAGGCCGGGGTGCCCTTCTTCAACATCAGCGGCTCGGAGTTCATCGAGATGTTCGTCGGTGTGGGGGCTGCGCGGGTGCGCGAGCTGTTCGAGCAGGCGCGCACCAAGGCTCCGTGCATCATCTTCATCGACGAGATCGACGCCATCGGCCGCTCGCGCGGTGCTGGCATGGTCGGCGGCGGGCATGACGAGCGCGAACAGACGCTCAACCAGTTGCTCACCGAGATGGACGGCTTCGACAGCTCCACCGGCGTAGTGGTGATGGCGGCGACCAACCGGCCGGAGATCCTCGACCAGGCACTGCTGCGCTCGGGGCGTTTCGACCGGCGCATCCTGGTGGACAAGCCGGACCTCGCCGCCCGCGAGGGCATCCTGCGTCTGTATGCCAACCGCATGAAGCTGGCCGCCGACGTGGACCTGCGCGTGGTGGCGCGGCAGACCCCGGGTTTTGTCGGCGCGGATCTCGAGAACATCTGCAACGAGGCGGCCATCTTCGCCCTGCGCGAAAACCGTCACCAGGTGGAGATGCGTGATTTCGAGGCGGCCATCGACCGCGTGATCGCCGGCCCCGAGGCACGTTCGCGCATGCTGAGTCCCGAGGAGAAGCGCCGCGTGGCGGTGCACGAGTCCGGGCATGCCCTGGTCGCGGTGGCGGTGCCTACCGGTGACCCGGTGCACCGGGTGACCATCATCCCGCGTGCCATCGGTGCCCTGGGTTTCACCCTGCAACTGCCGGTGGAGGAGAAGCGGCTCTCCACTCCGCAGGAGATGAAGGACCAGATCGCCATCCTGCTCGGGGGGCGGGCGGCCGAGCAGCTGGTGCTCGGTGAGATCTCCTCGGGGGCCTCGAACGACCTGGAGAAGGCCACCGAGATCGCGCACACCATGGTCGCCCGGCTGGGGATGAGCGAAAAACTCGGCCCGGTGGTGTGGGGGCGGCAGCAGCAGTTGCAGTATCTGAACAGTGCGCAGACGGTCGAAGAGCGCAATTTCAGCGAGACCACCGCACAGGCCATCGATGCCGAGGTGCGTGCTCTGGTCGAGGAGGGCGAGCAGCGGGCGCGCGAGATTCTGCAACGCTGCCGCGCGCGGCTGGATGCGCTGGCCACCGAACTGGAAGAAAAGGAAAACCTCGATGGCGAGGATGTAAAACGCATCATCGGCGATTGCGCGGGACGCTGAATCAGGCCAGCATGCGCCTTTTTCCTCGAGGATCCGAGCCATGCAATCCCCCAGCGATCCCTATCTGGCGCGTCTGCGCTGGCTGACCTGGACCTTCGTTCTGCTGTTCGTGTTGTGGCAGTTCCTGCCACTGGTGCAGCACTGGCTGATCGGCATGAGCGCCGAGCCGCGTCCGGTCACCGCGCGTGGCGACCTGGCCGCCGACGAGCAGGCGACCATCGCCATCTTCGAGCGCGCCAGCCCGTCGGTGGTGTTCATCACCACCCGCCAGCGCGTGGTCGACTTGTGGACGCGCAATGTGTTCAGTGTGCCACGGGGTACCGGTTCGGGGTTCGTGTGGGACGACCTGGGCCATATCGTCACCAATCACCACGTGATCGCCGGCGCCTCCGAGGCCCAGGTGCGACTCAACGATGGACGCAGCTATCGTGCGGTACTGGTCGGCAGCAGTCCGGCGCACGACCTGGCGGTGTTGCGCATCGACGTCAAGTTCGATCGCCCGCCGCCGGTACCCATCGGCACCAGTCATGATCTGAAAGTGGGACAGAAGGTGTTCGCCATCGGTAATCCCTTTGGCCTGGACTACACGCTGACCGGCGGGCTGGTCTCGGCGCTGGATCGTTCGCTCACCGAGGAGAATGGTGCACGCATCGAGCACCTGATCCAGACCGACGCGGCGATCAACCCCGGCAATTCGGGGGGGCCATTGCTCGACAGTGCCGGGCGCCTGATCGGCATCAACACCGCCATCTACAGTCCGTCCGGTGCCTACGCGGGTATCGGCTTCGCGGTGCCGGTCGATACGGTCAATCGGGTGGTGCCCGAGTTGATCGCGCGTGGACGTTACATCCGCCCCAGCCTGGGGATTCGCAGCGACCAGCGCCTCAGCCGTCTGGTCACCGAACAGCTCAAGGTGCCGGGCGTGCTGGTGCTCGAGGTCACGCCGGGATCGCCCGCCGAACAGGCCGGGTTGCGTGGAACCCGCATTGGGCCGAACGGTGAGCTGGTGCCCGGTGACATCCTGCTTGCCCTCGATGGCCGGCTGCTCGATTCGATCGATACCTTGCAGGCCCGCCTTGGCGATTACCGCCTCGGCGACCGGGTGCGCCTGAAGCTGTGGCGCAACGGTGAGGTGCACGAGGTGGAGGTGGTGCTCGACCAGGACGGCGGCTGAGTTCGGCATGGCAAGGCCGTGCCGGGCGAAGAATCTCGGTCGCCGGTGCGGAAGCGGGCGCCCGGACCGAGCCACCTGCTGGCGTTGTGGCTGGAAGCAAAAATAAAGGGGAGAAATGGCGCGCCCGACAGGATTCGAACCTGTGACCTTCGGCTCCGGAGGCCGACGCTCTATCCAGCTGAGCTACGGGCGCTGAGCAAGCCGCCCGCCAGGACGGGGACGGCGAAGAAGGTCTATTCTAACATCGACCGTTGCCTTCTGTGCAGCGGATTTGCCGTTCGTCGGGTACAGCGCTTTACAAAGGGGGGCACTCGACCATAGGATCCTTGGGGCTATATGGACAACTACTGTAAAGCCCTCCATCAGAAGGGGGACGTGCAAGACCTGGAGGAGTCGAAATGGCGCGCAAGCTGACCTGGGCCACGGGCCTGCTGATCTTTTTCATGGGCATTGTCTTTACCGGCCTGTTCAACATGGGGCTGGCCTATACCAATGAGCTGGAGTTCTGTACCTCCTGTCATTCCATGCAGACCAATCTGCGGGAGTACAAGGAGACGGTGCACTACAAGAATGCCTCGGGGGTGCGGGCCATCTGTTCCGATTGTCATGTGCCCAAGGCTTTCGTCCCCAAGATGATTGCCAAGATCGCGGCGGCCAAGGATGTCTGGGGTGAACTCACCGGCAAGCTCGACACGCCCGAAAAATACGAGGCGCATCGCTGGGAGATGGCCAACGCGGTCTGGGACAAGATGAAGGCGACCAATTCGCGGGAGTGCCGCTCCTGCCACGACTTTGGCGCCATGGCCTTCGACGAGCAGGACCGGAGCGCCCGCAAGCGCCACGCGCGCGCCGAGGAGCGAGGCGAGACCTGCATCGATTGTCATACGGGTATTGCCCACGAGGAGCCGGAAGAGCCAGAGGACGCCGCACAGGCAAGCGAGGGCTGAAATGGCTAGAGACATGAGATTTTGGGCGGGGGTGGTCCTGGCATGGGCGCTGATCGGCCCGCTGGCGCTGGCTGCCGAGAAAGAGGTCGAATTGCGTGCCGCTGCCACCGTGGGCGATGTCGACTACATGCGCGAGTTGCTGGATCGGGGGGCTGACGTCGATGCGCCCAACAAGTACGGCAAGACGGCGCTGATGATGGCGGTGGAAAACGGCAATATCGCGGCGGCCTCGTTGCTGGTCTCCCGGGGTGCCGATGTCAACCGGCGGACCGTTGCCGGTTGTACCGCGCTGACCTTTGCCGCCGAGAACGGTGAGACGGAGTTGTCCGCGCTGTTGCTGGAGAAGGGGGCCGACATGGCGGCGCGGACGCGTGCCGGCTGGAATGCCCTGATGATCGCCAGCCGCTATGGCCTGGCGGACATGGTCGAACAGTTGCTCTTCAAGGGAGCGGAGACCGAGGTTGTCGACAAGGAGGGGCAGACGGCACTGATGATGGCGGCCGCCGGTGGGCATGTGCCGGTCCTGCGCCTGCTGCTCGAGCATGGGGCCAACATCGAAGCGCGGGATCGCCTTGGACGCACCGCGCTGACGCTTGCCGCCTCGCATGGCCAGGTCGGGGCGATGAAGGAACTGCTGGCGCATGGCGCCGCGGTGGATGCCCCGACCAAGGACGGGGCCACCCCGTTGATCTGGGCCGCCAGCCAGGGTCAGGAGGCCGCCGTGGCCCTGCTGTTGCAGGAAGGCGCAGATGTGAACGCGCGCGATGCCGATGGGGTGACCGCCCTGATGGAGGCGGTCAATGTCCGTTCACCGGAACTCGTGAGGTTGCTGCTCGAGTATGGGGCCGATCCCTTGTTGCGCAACAGCGATGGCAAGACGGCTTACGAGATGGCCAGAGGCGGGCGCAACCGCCAAGTACGAGCGGTTCTCGAACGCTACATGAACTGACGATCATGAACAGTCGCTTCCCATCACCTCGTAGATGCAAAGATGCGGTGGGTTCTTTCGTGGTCGTTTTTCACCACAGAGGACACAGAGCGCACAGAGATCAACGATAGCAAATGGCAAGGTGGACCTTCCCGCGGGCATCGGACGGACCGTCGGTCGCGGTTGACAATCCCGCCAAGACAGCCCTCGCTTCAACCCCTCTGTGATCTCCGTGTGCTCTGTGGTGTTGACTTCCACACGAAAAATCCCGCCGGTTCGGCGGGATTTTTCGTTGGGTCGTGCAGGGGGCTCACTTGCTGCCCAGTGCGTGGATGATGGCCTCGTAGTCTTCTTTCTTGAGCTTCTTGAACTTCTTCTTCATCTTCTTTGGCATCTCGCGCTCACCCGAGGCAAACAGCTCGAACTGGTGGCGCAGGTATTCCATCCACTGGCCACCCAGGATGCCGGCATCGTCCTCGGGGTCGGTGCCGAAGTCGGTATGGCACTTCTTGCACTTGCGCTTGAAGAGTTTCTCGCCGCGTGCGACCAGCTTGGGATCGGTCTCCTGCTCGCCTGCGTGGCTCTTGAAGGTCTGCCTGGAGTAGTACTCGGCGATGGCCTTGATGTCGTCCTCGCTCAGCTTCTTGGCGATTTCGACCATGTCGGTCTCGGTGCCGTCTTCCTCCTTGAACTTGAGGCCCGGGCGTTCACCACTTCGGTAGTCCTCCAGGGCGTCCTCGATGTATCTGGCCGAGTAGCCGGCGATATTGGGCACCTTCGGGTGGGTGCTGTTGCCATCCTTGCCATGGCATTCGCCACATTCCTGGGCCAGACTGTTGACAT
Organism: uncultured Sedimenticola sp.; assembly: GCA_964394235.1. Taxonomy (GTDB): domain Bacteria; phylum Pseudomonadota; class Gammaproteobacteria; order Chromatiales; family Chromatiaceae; genus MONJU. The sequence continues at coordinate 59,887 of CAYMWJ010000003.1, forward strand.
CGGCGGTACTGGCGACCGGCACGATGGCAAAAGTCAGTCCTGTGCCGAGCAGGAGGGTCGCGAGGGTTCTTGTTCTCAACATGATGGATATGCTCCTTCGGTCGTGATTTCCTGAAGACGCCCGGCTGTGGGCGTCGCGAACGATGGCGGTCGTCGCACGTGCATTCTAAATGTCGTTTCCCGGTCCTTGTCCAGTAGTTTGCGTCAAGGTCTGTGTGGCAGCGGGCGGATGGCATGAGGAAAATCCGGGTTGCTCCAACCGGGTCGGGCCAGCCTTGCCGCGGGTGGACGCAGGTGGGAGACATACGAGAGGACGGCGTTCTCGTCATGTCGGCTGAAAGCACGGATCTGTCGGGCCATCTTGCGATCGGCATTGCGTCGCTTGCCGCTGCGGATGTGGTCGAACTGACGCTTGAGGTAGTTGAAGTGCTGCCCCTGCAGCCGGGGAATGTGGTCTTCGGCATCGCCTTCACCCTGCTTGCCATGGCATTCCGCACACTGCTCGGCATAGATGGCTTGCCCTTCGGACAGCAGGTGTTCGGGGCCGCGACCATTATGGGGCGTCATGGGCAGCGAGGCCACATAGGCGGCCACGTCAGCGATCTCTTGTGCCCCGCCGAGCACACGGGGCGAGGTGAAGGCACGCATGATGGGATTGACGCGGTTGCCGGCGCGGATGTCGGCCAGTTGTTTGATGATGACGCTGGCGAGCTGGCCGGCGATCTGTGGGTAGGCCCCGTCTTCGCGTCCCCAGCCTTCCGGGCCATGGCAACTCACGCAATAGACATACAGGCGACGCCCGTTCTCCAGGTCGGGAGCGAGAGACAGCGCGGCTGTGAATTCCGTCAGGTCTGCCGCCATTGTGGCTCGGCCGGAGATCAGTAGGAAAGCGGTATGAAGCAGCACGTTCAGGAGTCCGCTGGAAAATCGACACCTTGTCATACGGAATATCATGATTATCTAAACTACTGTTCTGTATTTGAAAACGCAATGATCCGGTGCTATAAAGCGGATGATCTCACAGAGCCCACATACCGATAAGGGGTATCCGGGCGGTGAGATCGGGGGCAGGGACCGTGCCGCATGGCCCCTTCCCGTGTAGATCGAAATCATTTGCCACGACCTCATCAAAGGGGAGAGTCATGAACAGGAAAGCGATAGCGCTCGCGGTTCTGGGCGCCGTGTTTGTTGCCGGCTGTGCGCCGCAGCAGACGGCCAAGGCGCCAGACTCCGGCGCCACGGCGGGTACCGCCACCGCCGACGTCACCAAACCAAAGAATGATTACAACATCACGGTGAACTACGAGCTGGGCATGCACTGCACCGGCTTCGACTTCACCTACTGCTGTGTGCTGCCGCCGTACAACTCGGTGCAGTCCCAGGTCATCAAGACCGCCGATGGCCCCAAGGCCTATCCCGAGTTGCTCGAAGCCGACGAAAAGGACCACACGGTTCTGGTCGATGGCAAGAAGCGCTTCAAGCTGGCCTATGGCCACATCGACAATACCTATTCCGAAGGTGCCAAGCTGGCCTACTGGAACGTGCCCTACGATGTGGATGGCGATGGCAAGTGGGAGAAGAACGAGAACGTGGCCAACGCCTACTTCACCCACCTGTACGTCTACAAGGACCTGAAGGGTTCCAACCCCAAGGGCACCAGCAAGGACAGTGAAAAGCTGTTCGTGGGTATCCAGATCCCAGTCCCGCAGGACAATGGCCCGGCCGGCGCCGCGGTGCCCAGTCCGATGAAGGGAGGGCACCTGCACTACACCGGCGAGAAGGGCACTATCGTGTTCACCAAGTCGCCGGTGCTGGACAATGTGCCCATCGTGCTGACCAACCCGGGTATCTGGGATGCGTTGGGACTGCCGCTGACCCCGTTCACCGACACGGTGGCAGCCAAGAACCCGCTGACCCTGGTCGAGTCCGACATCCAGCCTTACCAGATGGCCCAGGTCACCCTGGTGGATGCGGACACCGGCAAGCCGGTCATCGACTCGCACTCCGGCAAGCCCGTGAGCTTCGTGGGTACCAGCCCGATCGACATCCCCAACTGCGCCAACTGTCACGCCAACGAGACGGCCAATGGTGACAAGTACACCCTGTACAAGCAGGAGAAGGCCTTCTGGAAGGGCCTGGGGGCGTCGGACTGGATCGCCAATCTGAAGGCGACCTCCATCTCCATCATGGAGATCCACGACGACAAGAACGGTACCGACTTCCTGAAGAACTACAGGCCGAACAGCCGCGACATCAGCAACCGTCTTGGTCGTGACCCGGTGCTGTGCCAGAAGTGTCACGCGGACAACGTGATCGGCGTGCTCCAGTCCAAGACCCACAAGGAGGATGGCAAGGAGAAGCTTATTCCCCCGCTGACTCAGGCAATTCATACGGTGCACCAGATGAAGGCGCCGCTGCCCGACTCGCAGGGCCGTACCGCTGCCTGCCAGGGTTGCCACCCGGCGCACCGCCAGGACGGCAGCATGGAAGGCTACCCGATCACCCCGGATGGCAAGAACGCCTACGCGGACGCGGACAACCGTGATGCTGCGGGCGGCTGCTACGTGGGGCGTGACGTGCACTCCAACCCCGGCAAGGATCGTGACGGTGTAGGCACCAGGGAATACCTCAACGCCATCGGCCAGTGGCTGCAGGACAACGTCTCGCAGATCGGAAACGGTCAGGGCGGCAAGGGTCTGTGGTGCACCAACTGTCACAACCAGCTGAGCCGTGAACTGTACCAGCGTGACAATCTGCAGAATGCCTTCCTGCAGACCGGCACCACGCTGCGCAACAAGTCGCTGGAGGAGATCGCAGCCGGCATCGGTGTCTCCATGGACCAGCTCAAGGCCATGATGGACCCGAAGGTGGTGCTCAACGAGAAAGGTGAGGACACGCCCGGCAAGTCCGAGATCCTGCACACCTGGGCCAAGGATCGCCTGGTCCCGGATATCGCGGTGATCGCACTGAAGGGTGATGCTCCGCTGGTGCACAAGGACGAAGACGGCGACATCAACGTGGTGCCCCTGTCGGCCAACCCGGCGGTGGACATCGCCTCGCTGAAGCTGCCGGAAGGGGCTACCGGTGCCGCCGCGGTGCCGTATGACGCTGCCACGCATGGTCGTGACTACTGGCTGTCGCCAGGTGCGCCGCACTGTGCCGACTGTCACGCTGCGCCCTTCGTCGAGGGTCAAGGTGGGGTGGCCTTCCCCATCAACCAGCCGGGCAAGTACAGCCTGATGCGCTACACCAAGGGTCATGCTGGCATCGCCTGTCAGGGCTGCCACGAGTCGATCCACGGCCTGTACCCGGTGACGCCTGAGGTGGACAAGACCACCTATGCACAGGCCGCCATGTACAACCCCGATGGTTCGCACGGTCCGCTCAAGTGTGCTTCCTGCCACGAGACCAACTCGGACGGTGTGCCGCTGATTGCCAAGCACCAACCGGACGAGGAAGAAGTGGCCGACCGCCACGAGTGGAAGGGCAAGCCCATCGAGCATGACTTCGAGGCTGCCGTGCAGTGGATGCACGCTTATGCCCCCGACCTTGGAGGCAAGATCCCAGAGGAGTGATCCTTTGGACCCGGGAAGCCGGTCGACCCCCGGGTCGGCCGGCCCTTCAGTCGACAGGGGGTTATGCCCCCTGTTTTTCGTGGGGCCAGCGGCGCGTGTCGTGCGAACTCAAGGCTCCGCACGCTGTTGGAGTACATCACAGCATGAACAGATTCCCTTTCTACCGAATTTCGCTATTGCACCGTGTCGCTTGGGTGCTCGGTGCCCTCTTGTTGGCCGGTTCCCTGCATGCCAGTACGGGCAACCCGCAGTCGCTGGTGACGATAGGCCACTTGCAGGTCACCGCCGGCGATCTGGAACGGGCCGTGGCCAGCTCGCCCTTTGCGACCCAGTTCGCGGCCATGGACGAAGACGACCAGGCCTCGTTGCGTGGCGACCTGCTCAAGCGTCTGGTCCTCTCGCGCCTGTTGCGTATCGAGGCCGAGGCCCAGGGGCTGGATCGCTCCCCCGAGTTTCTCAAGGAGCTCGAGAATTTCCGCCTCGGCATGCTCTACCGTCACTACATGGACAAGCTGCGCGAGCGTCTGCAGGTGCCGGATGAGGAGCTGCGGCGCCTGCGCAAGGAGAGCGAAGGCAATTCCGACGTGTTTGCCGCGCTCAAGTCGGCCTATGTCTCCGGGCGTTATCGCCAGGTGCGGCTGCTCACCCTGCAGAAACTGCGTGACGAACGTCATGTCGTCCTGCACGAAGACCGCATCAAGCCGGGGGTCACGCCGGACACGGTGCTGATGGAAGGCGACGACCTGGTCATCACCTATGGTGACGTGATCGATGTCCATGAATACCCCGAGTTGCCCAATCCGGAATACGTCAAGGAGCAGTTGTACAAGCGGGGTGAGCTGCTGCTGATCGCCGATGCTGCGCAGAAGGAGGGCGTCGATGTGAGTGATCGTGTGGAGGCCTTCCGCAACGAGCGCCTGCCAGCATTGTTGATCGAACGCAAGGAAAAGGAATGGGTGCCGGACGAGGCGGCCATGCGCGCCTATTTCAAGGCCCATCCCGAGCTGGGGCACGTGGTGGAGCGGCGTCACATCGGCCAGCTGGTGACCTCGTCCTATGCCCAGGCCAAGGCCCTGCGTCGCCGCATCGAACAGGGCGAGAGCCTGTTCAAGCTGGCTGGCGAGTACAGCATCGATCCCTACGGCCGTTCGCACAATGGCGACATGGGCTGGGTACGGCAAGGCACTGGCATGCCGCAGATCGAGGCGGCGTTGGCCCGGCTGAGTGATGGTGAGGTGAGCCCCATCATCAAGACGCCCAAGGGCTACCACCTGGTGACCATCGTTGAGCGCCGGCTGGGCCGCATGCGTCCCTTCGAGGGGGTCAAGGACAAGGTCCGTCAGGCCATGATCTCCGAGAAGATGAAGGACTTCATCCACGCATTGGAGCAGAAACACCAGATCGTCTGGCATGTGCTGAAGCAACCCGAGGGGGGGGAATCCTGATGAGCGATACCGTATCTGCCAACAGTCGCTTGCAGATTGGCGTGGCGATGCTGGTCGCCGCCGGCGCGGTCGCCTGGCTCGCCTCGCATTTCAGCGAGGCCTCGGTGGAACGCCAGGCCAGTACCCAACAGGCTGAGGCGGCGGTGCAGGAGGCTGCGGCCGATCCGCGCACCACCACCATCACACTGCCGCAGCGCACCAACAATGCCTGGGAGATGCCGGTCTTCGAGCTCGAGGGACTCGACGGCAAGCGGCATCGGCTGGCCGACTGGAAGGGCAAGGTCATCATGCTCAACTTCTGGGCGAGCTGGTGTGCGCCCTGCCAGTACGAGATCCCCGACTTTGTCGAGTACCAGCGCCGCTACGGGGACAAGGGTCTGCAGGTGATCGGCCTTGGCCTGGACGAAGAGCGCAAGCTGCGCAATGTGGCCCGCACCCTGGAGATCAACTATCCGGTGCTGGTTGCCGACCTGGCCAACCCCGACAATGCGGCCTTGTTGCCGCAATGGGGCAACAGCGAGCAGATCGTCCCCTACACCGTGGTCATCTCGCAGACCGGGCGCATGGTCTACATCCACCGCGGCCGCATGGGCGACGAGGAGTTCGACCTCTACGTCAAGCCGCTGCTGGAAGGAGGTTCGACAAACGCCTCGTGAGGTATCCTGGTTCTTTCTGAAACGAAAAAGGCCCCGGTATTCCGGGGCCTTTTCTTGTGTGCTCTAAAATCGCGCGGACTACTGCCGCACGCTGTTGATCAGCAACTGGATCGGCTGGTCGCTGTCGTTGGGGGTTTCCACCTCCGGAGCCTGGAGGTCGCCGGCCTGTGGGATGGGGCGTCCGGACTTGGAGACCCGCGCACCGACCTTCACCCGGGGAAAGCTCGAGAGCCGCATCTGCGGCATCATCGCCATGCTGTCGTTGAGCTCCACCTTGACCGGCAGTTCCGAGACGCGCTTGCGGACCACCGCCAGTGGCATGGGCGGTCCGGAGACGGCCTTGGCGTAGATGAACACGATGTCGTCAGGCGAGGTCTTGTCCATCAGTTCGGCATCCAGCGCCACCTCCACCTTGAGGCTGGGGCCGCCGGCTGTGGGTGCCGGCGAAGTACCGTTGTCGTTTGTACCGGCCGTCATGATCGGCGGCGGTGTCTTGGGCAGATCAGCCTTCAGGCCGCTGCGTTGTTCCACCGCGCGGATCAGGCTGCCCAGCTCTTGCTGCAGCGCGGGTTCCTGGGCGAGCAGGGGCCAGGCGCGTGCCCAGTATTTCAGTGCCTCGGCGTCCTGGTGGCGCTGGCCGGCGGCATTTCCGCGCAGCCAGAGGGCGGTCGGGTTTTCCGGTTCGAGCTCCAGTACCTTGTCGAGCAGGGTCACGGCCCGCTCGGGTACTTGTCCACCATTCTGCATCGACAGGGCGTCGGCCAGGGAGATCAGTACCGTGGGATTGTTCGGCAACAAGTCGTTGAGCTTGTCGAAGGCACGGACCGCATCGTCATAGCGATTGAGTTTCATATAGGTGCGGCCAAGCAGGAACCAGCCCTTGGGGTTGTTCGGTTCCTGCTGCATGCGTTTTTCCAGTTCGCCCACCAACTCGGCAATACTGCCCGGCTTGTGCGCAGCATTTTTCATGGTCATGTTGGCGGCCATCTGCTGCGGCGGGGTGTCGATCAGGTCGGGCGAGCCGGTCTGGAGGTAGATGCCGGCAACGATGGTCGGCACCAGCACGATCACCGCGACTACGGTGGCGATCGCCGCGCGGTCGCTGGTGACCTTGACAGTGCGTTTCTCTACGGCCTCGAGGTCCTGGGCCAGCGCGATCTCGAGATCGACCTTGGCCTGTTCAAACTCCTCGTCGGACAGTTCGCCGCGGGCGTGTTCCTTGCGCAGTTCCTCGAGATGTTCGCGGGCAATGCGGATATCGTATTCCCGGGTGTCGTCGCTGGGCGGCGGCTGCCGGTTCCGGCGCAGCAGGGGCACGATGAGCAACAGCAGCACCACGGCCAGCAATGCGCCGGCGATCAGAAGAAAAGCAGTCATCAATCGGTACTCTTGTCGGATGGCTGGTCGAGCAGGTCGGCCGCGTGGGCGATCTGTTCGGTGCTGAGTTCTCGGCGCTCTTCCCGCTGCCGGGCGCGTCGGATGGCGCGCAGCATGAAGGTCACCGCGAGCACGAAGACCACGAAGGGGCCGACCCACAGCACCAGGGTCTTGGCCTCGAAAGGCGGCTTGTAACGTACGAAATCGCCATAGCGTTCGACCATGAAGTCGATGATCTCCTGCTTGCTCTTGCCGTCCTTGAGCATGCGGAAGACCTTGTGGCGCATGTCCTGCGCCAGCTCGGCGTTGGAGTCGGCGATGTCCTGGTTCTGGCACACCAGGCAGCGCAGCTCGGTGGTCAGCTCCTTGTAGGTGCGCTCCTGTGCCGGGCTGTCGAAGTCGTAGACCTCGATGTTGGTGGCCAGGGCCCCCAGGCTCAGGGTGCAGAGCAGCAGAATGAGCGGCAGTGATTTCATCGCTTGTCCTCGAACCAGCGCGCGAACTTCTCGCGCCAGGCGGCCTCGTTCAGCGCCCCCTTGTGCTTGGCGCGAATGATGCCGTCGGCGTCGATCAGGAAGGTCTCGGGCGCGCCATATACGCCCCAGTCGATGGCGGCGGTGCTGTCGGGGTCGAAGGCGACGGCCACGAAGGGGTTGCCGTTCTCGCGCAGCATGGCCTGGCCATCGGCGAGCTCGTCACGCCAGTCCACGCCGACGATGGGAATGCCGCGCGCCTTCAATTGCAGCAGGTAGGGGTGCTCGCGCCAGCACTCGGGACACCAGGTGCCCCAGAAGTTGAGCAGCCAGGGCTTGCCCTTGTACGCCGAGGGGCGCACCTGCTGCTGCGGGTCGAACAGCTCGGGCAGGGCGAACTCGGGTGCGGCACGGCCGATGAATTCGGTGGGGATGTCGCGCGGATTGTATTCGCCTTCGCCCATCTGCTGCAGGACGTAGAAGAACAGCCCGGCCAGTACCACGAAGATGCCGAGGGGAATGATCGCCTTGTTCATGCGCGGGCCTCCGCGGCGTTGCCGGCGGTGCTGCGACGCTGCGCCAGCACCCGGTAACGACGGTCTGCGGCGGCCAGCAGGCCGCCCAGGGCCATGATCAGTGCGCCCAGCCAGAGCCAGCGCACGAAGGGCTTGTGATAGATGCGCAGACTCCAGGCCTGTTTGCCCAGGTCTTCGCCCAGGGCGACGTAGAGGTCGCGGAACAGGCCGGCGTCGATGGCCGCCTCGGTCATCGGCATCTTCTGTACCAGGTAGGTGCGCTTCTGCGGGTGCAGCTCGGCGATGGTCTCGCCTTGCTGGCGCACGCTGATCGAACCTTCATAGGCGGTGTAGTTGGGCCCTTCGACGCTGGTCACGCCATTGAACTCGAAGGTGTAGTCGCCGATCTGATAGGTCTCACCGGGCGCCAGGCGAATGTCCTTTTCGGTGGAGTAGGTGGTGGTCATGGCGATGCCGATGACGAACACCCCGATGCCCAGGTGACCGAGGATCATGCCCCAGAAACCCAGCGGCACGTGACGCAGCTTGGCGTGTGGGCTCAGGCGTTCGCGCAGCGCGGCCAGGGTGGCGGCGAGCACCCAGATCCCCAGGGTCAGACCGAGCACGGCCATGGGGCTGACGAAGGGCACGGCAAGCAGGCCCCAGGCCAGGCCGAGCACCAGCGCGGCGATGGCGGGGATGCGCAGCTTCTGCCACAGGCGGGCCGGTTCGTCACGCTTCCAGCGCGCCATGCTGCCGATGCCGATCAGCACGACCAGCGGCAGGGCGAGGATCATGAAGACGGTGTCGAAATAGGGGCGTCCCACCGAGATCTTGCCCAGTTGCAGGGCATCCGAGATCAGGGGGTACAAGGTGCCCAGCAGCACGGCCACGGCCGAGACCAGCAGGATCACGTTATTGAGCAGCAGGAAGGTCTCGCGCGAGAGCATTTCGAAGCGCACGCTGCTCTTGATCTCGTTGGCGCGCATGGCATACAGCGCCAGCGAGGAGCCGACCACGGTGAACAGGAAGGCGAGGATGAAGATGCCGCGTTCCGGGTCGGAGGCGAAGGCATGCACCGAAGTGAGCACGCCGGAGCGCACCAGGAAGGTACCCAGCAGGCTGAGCGAGAAGGAGAAGATCGCCAGCAGCACGGTCCAGGCCTTGAAGGCACCGCGTTTTTCGGTGACCGCCAGCGAGTGCATCAGGGCGGTACCGACCAGCCAGGGCATGAAGGAGGCGTTCTCCACCGGGTCCCAGAACCACCAGCCGCCCCAGCCCAGTTCATAGTAGGCCCACCAGCTGCCCAGGGTGATGCCCAGGGTGAGGAACAGCCAGGCCACGTTGGTCCAGGGGCGCGACCAGCGCGCCCAGGCGGCATCCAGCCGGCCGCCGAGCATGGCCGCCACGGCGAAGGCGAAGGGAATGGCGAAGCCGACATAGCCCATGTAGAGCATGGGCGGGTGGAACACCAGTCCCGGGTCCTGCAGCAGTGGGTTGAGGTCACGGCCTTCCGGGGCGGGGGGCATCAGGCGATCGAAGGGGTTGGAGGTAAGGATCATGAACAGCAGGAAGCCCACGCTTACCAGGCCGAGCACGCCGAGCACGCGGGCGATCACCACCTCGGGCACGCTGCGGCTGAAGAAGGTGACCGCAGTGGTCCAGATGCCCAGGATCAGCGCCCACAGCAGCAGCGAGCCTTCGTGCGCGCCCCAGACCGCGGAGATCAGATAGGGCGTGGGCAGCCGGGTGTTGGAGTTCTGTGCCACGTACAGCACCGAGAAATCGTGTTGCAGGAAGCTCCAGGTGAGCAGGCCGAAGGCGATGGCCAGTACCAGTGCCTGGATGCGGGCCGCCGGGCGTGCCAGGGCGATCCAGCTGCTGATGCCGCGTTGCGCGCCGACCAGCGGAAACACGCCCTGTACCACGGAGAGGGCCAGGGCCAGGGCCAGCATCAGTTGTCCGAGTTCGGGGATCATGTTCAGTTTCCTGTGACGGTGGTTTGCATGCGTGCCTTCTCGCCGGCCTTCATGGCGGCGGCGACCTCGGGCGGCATGTAGTTCTCGTCGTGCTTGGCCAGCACCTCGTCGGCCACGAACACGCCGTCGGCATTCAGCTTGCCCTGGGCGATCACGCCCTGGCCCTCGGCGAACAGGTCGGGCAGGATGCCCTGGTAGGCGACGGGAATCTTCTTGTGGAAGTCGGTGACCACGAAGTGCACGGTGAGGTCTCCTTCGGCGCGCTGCACGCTGCCTTTCTCCACCATGCCGCCGAGGCGGAAGACGTGGTCGGCGGGAGCCTTGCCCTCGGCCACTTCGGTGGGCGAGAAGAAATACGAGAGGTTGCCTTCGAGGGCGTTCAGGACCAGGGAGGTGGCCAGGCCGAGGATCGCCAGACCGGCGGCCACCAGGATCAGGCGCTTGTGACGGGCTTTCATCGTTTGTCGGTCTCCAGGCGATTGAGGCGTGCGATCTGGCGCTGGATGCGCGCGGTGCGCGAGCGCAACAGCAGGGGCTCGAGGATCATGCAGGCGGCGGTCATGCCGAAGGATCCCCACACGTAGAGGGCATACTTGCCCATGTCCAGTTTTTCGAGAATGCTGCTCATGCCCGCTCTCCGATCAGTTCCCGCACCCAGGTGGCCCCGACCTCGCGCTCGAGGATGATGGCGCGCACCCGCACCATGGCGGCGGCGATGCTGTAGGCCCAGAAGCCCAGGGCCATGATGAGCATGGTCAGCAACATGGTCTCGTCCATGCTCGTCTGACCGTTCATCTTGATGGTGGCCCCCTGGTGCAGGGTGTTCCACCACTTCACCGAGAAATAGATGATGGGGACGTTGACCACCCCGACCAGCAACAGGATGGCACCGGCACGGTCGGCGCGGCGGCGGTCGTCGATGGCGCCGACCAGCGCCATGTAGCCGAGGTAGAGGAACAGCAGGATCAGTTCGGAGGTGATGCGTGCATCCCACACCCACCAGGTGCCCCACATGGGCTTGCCCCAGAAGGAGCCGGTCCACAGCGAGACGAAGGCGAACATGGCCCCGGTGGGGGCCAGCGCCTGGGCCATCATCGCCGAGAGACGGGTGTTGAACACCAGGCCGATGGCCGACCAGCCGGCCATCACGATATAGATGAACATCGACATCCAGGAGGCAGGCACATGGATGAAGATGATGCGGTAACCGTCGCCCTGCTTGTAGTCGACCGGCGCGACAAAAAAGCTCATGTACAGGCCGATGCCGATGAGAATGATCGCCAGTACCCAGAAGATCGGGGCCAGTCGCCCGGCCAGGGGGTAGAAGGTGGCGGGCGAGGAGAACTTGAACCAGTTGATCAGCCTGTTCTGCATGTGATTGCGATGTCGGGGGATGGTTCGGGCGAGCCGAGAGGTTAACCGATGATCTAGACTCGCGCAAAAGGCGCAAGTTCACCCTCCCACGGATTTTTGGCGCAGGCCCTGGCGGCCGGCGAGCGCGGTCACTCGTTGGCGACCCGCAGTGCGGCAGCGGTGGCCAGCGGGGTGCCGAGGATGGCCACCAGCAGGATGGCGCCGAGCATCGACAGGTGTGCGCCGCCCCCCAGGCCCGAGGTGGTCGCCTCCACCGCGCCGGCACCGAAGATCAGCACCGGGATGTAGAGCGGCAGCACCAGTAGTGCCACCAGCACACCGCCCGAGCGCAGGCCCAAGGTGAGTGCCGCGCCGATGGCCCCCAGCAGGCTGAGCGTGGGGGTGCCGAGCAGCAGCGACCAGACCATGACGCTCAGTGCCTCGGCCGAGAGGTCGTACTGCAGGCCCAGCACCGGGGCCATGATCACCAGCGGCAGACCAGTGATCAGCCAGTGCGCGATCACCTTGCCGACCACCAGCACCGCCAGCGGTTGTGGGGCCAGCAATATCTGTTCGAGGGTGCCGTCACGGTGGTCGGCCAGGAACAGTTGCTCGAGTGCCAGCATGGAGGCGAGCAGGGCGCCTACCCAGACTACCCCGGGGGCGATCAGGCGCAGGGTATCGAGTTCCGGGCCGATGCCCAGTGGGAACAGGCTGACCACGATGAGAAAGAAGATCAGGCTGGTGAACACATCGGTGCGCCGGCGCAAGGCAATGGTCACGTCGCGGCGTACGATCCAGAGCAGTGCCTCAAGCATGGCTGACCTCCGGGACCTCCTGCCCCAGCGTCACACGGAACACCGTGTCACAGGTCAGCTCGACCTCCTGGTGGGTGGTGAGTATGACCATGCCACCACGTGCCAGGTGGTCGCGGATCACCGCCTGCAGGGCGTCCACCGCGGCCAGGTCCAGGGCGCTGAAGGGCTCGTCCAGGATCCACAGCGTGGCCCGGCTGCACCACAGGCGGGCGAGTGCCACGCGGCGCTTCTGACCCTGCGAGAGGTGCTTGATCGGCAGGTCCTCGTGGCCGCGCAGGCCGATGTCCTCCAGTAGTTGCCAGGCGGCCTGCTCGTCCAGGGGGTGGTTGCGCACCGCACCGTCCATGCGTAAGTTCTCGATGGCGTTGAGATCGCCCTTCAGGGCGTTGAGGTGACCGAGGTAGAGCAGTTCGGCGTGAAAGACATCGCGCTGGCGGCGGATGGGGGTGCCATTCCACAACACCTCGCCCGACTCCGGTTGCAGCAGGCCGGCCAGGGTGCGCAGCAGGGTGGTCTTGCCGCTACCGTTGGGGCCGCGCAGGTACATCAGCTGGCCGCTCTCCAGGGCAAAATCCAGGCAGCGAAACAGCTGCCGGTCGCCCCGGCAGCAGCAGAGGTCTCGGGTCTCCAGGCGGTGGGTCGGGTTCACGTCTCGGCTTCTGGTCGAGGGCTGCTGAGGACCGGCAGTCTACACCATCGGGCCGGGATGCGGGTTTACCCCCATGCAATTCGGGAGGACTCATGCAAAGATTGGTGAAAGCCCCGCGTGCGCGGGGTGGGGAATACCGGCGTCGGAGCGGCGCTGCCGACTCCTTGGAAAAGAGAGGTTGCATGTCCAGGTTCCTGAAGCCGCGTGCCCAGCCGACCCAGTGCGCGGCCTGTCCCATCCGCCAGAATGCCCTGTTCCAGGTGGTGCCGGTCAGCTATATAAATGATGCCCAGTCGCGGCGTACCGACCAGTATCACCTGCCAGCGCGGCGCCTGCTCTACGAAGAGGGGGCGCCGGCAACCATGGCCTACACCCTCTACGAAGGCTGGCTGATGTTGTACCGTTCGCATTCCGACGGGCGCCGCCAGGGGCTGCGCGTGGCTCTGCCCGGTGACTTTCTGGGGTACATGCCGCCCGGCGAGGGCTATATCCACCATTCCGCGATGGCGATCACCAACACGGTGGTCTGTGGTTTCGGCCAGGATGGGCTGCATGAGATGCTGGGCAAGCATCCCGATCTGGCCGCGCACATCACCCGTATCCAGGCGCGCTACATGGCCAGTTGCCAGAGCGCCATGCTGGGCCTGGGGCGCAAGACCGCCGAACAGCGCATTGCCTTCCTGATCGCCGAGTTGTTCCACCGGCTGCGCAAGCGGCGCCTGCTGGCGGAAGACGCCACCATCATGCCGTTCCCGCTCACCCAGGAGATGATCGGTGACATGACCGGCCTGACCCCGGTGCATACCAACCGCGTCATGCGGCGCTTGCGGATGGATGGCATCGTGCGCGCCGAGCGTCAGCGGCTGGAGATTCTCGATCTGGATGCCCTGGTGCGCCTGGGCGAATTCGTCGAAACCGAGTAGTTGTCCCTGCCAGGGATAGGTAATTGCGCCGCCAGTCGGTATAATCGCGCCCGAATTTCACCTTTTCGACCTATTTTTTCACGGGAGATTGCCGTGTCCGCACAAAACGATTCTGGTTTCCTGCGCATGTTTCTCTTCGTTCTGGGTGCCCTGGTCGCCTTTACCGTCGTCATCATGTTTGCCGCTGGTTCGGTGAGCGACAAGCTCGAGGAGAAACAGGGAGGCGACAGCCGCAAGCAGGCCGCGATCGCCGAGCGTATCAAGCCGGTGGGTGAGGTGGCCGTGGCCAAGGCCGGTGCCGCGCCTGCTGCGCCGCGCTCCGGCAAGGAAGTGGTCGGTGCCGTCTGCGGTGCCTGTCATGCCACCGGTGCGCTGAACGCCCCCAAGATCGGCAACGCCGATCAGTGGCAGCCGCGTTTCGAGGCCAACGGTGGTCTCGATGGCCTGGTCAAGAGCGCCATCGCTGGCAAGGGCTCCATGCCGCCGCGCGGGGGGGGCAATGTCAGCGACGAGGAGCTGCGTAATGCCATTGCCTACATGTTGAAGAAGGCCGGTATCGATGCGGCTGCCAAGGTGGCGCCTGCTCCGTCCAGCCCCGTGCAGGCCGTGGCGGACATGGTCGGCAAGGCGGTCGATGCGGCCACTCAGGCCGCCGGTCAGGCGGTGACGGCGGCAACCGAGGCCGTGGCGCAGGCCACCGGCCAGGCCGCGGCCCCTGCCGTCGAAGACGCCAGCGCACTGGCCCAGTCCAAGGGCTGTCTGGGCTGTCACCAGGTGGCGGCCAAGGTGCTCGGTCCGGCCTACAGAGATGTCGCGGCCAAGTATCGTGGAGATGCCGGGGCGCTCGAGCGGCTGGTAGCCAAGGTCCAGTCGGGTGGTGCTGGCGTCTGGGGGCAGATTCCCATGCCGCCCAACAACGTGAGCAACGAGGAGGCCACCCGCCTGGTGAAGTGGATCCTCAGTCTGCAGTGATCGGTTGGCAGTCGCGTATCGCCTGATTCGCGTTCACGCTCAGGCCTCGCCCCGGTGGCGAGGCCTTTTCGTAGTGCCCAGCATGCCCCCCTGTGGGTGGAAGTCCCGCCATGAGCCGGCCGTGGCGGGGCAGCGTCGAACTCTATGGCGGTTGCACCTGTCGAATCGCCCGGTGCGGGTCCGCATGCCGGGGGGGAGGGGGTCGGTCAGCCATGCTGACCGCCCCTATCCCGATTCAGCCGTTCCTAGCAACATAGAAAAATATTCCATGTTGCGGCATGGAAGGGATT
>CAYMWJ010000004.1:0-21528 GCA_964394235.1 uncultured Sedimenticola sp.
CCACCAGGGTGGTCTTGCCATGGTCGACGTGGGCGATGATGGCGATGTTGCGCAGGTTCTGGATCACGGGAAATACCGGGGGCAGGGAAAAGGGGCGCGATTATAGCGGGCGGGGGGAGCGGGAGTCACCTTTGTGGGCTTCGTGGTGAATGTTCAAGGCGCCGGTGAAAACGCACCCCCACACCTTCGCGTCCTTTGCGGTCCCAAGCAGGGAGCTCCCTCAGTCCCCGAGCCGCGCCAGATACTCGGCCGCATCGGCCTGGCCGACACTGGCGGCACGTTGCAACCAGTGCCGGGCCTCGGTGCGATCCACCGCACCGCCGAGTCCTTCGGCGAGCATGACGCCATAGAGGAACTGGGCGTCGGCCATGTGCTGCGCGGCGGCCCGTCGCATCCAGTGGCGCGCCTCGGCGGGGTCGGTATGGCCGTCGCAGCCGGTCACCAGGCAGTGGGCCAGATTGAACTGGGCCTTGGCCAGACCCTGTTCGGCGGCGCGGCGATACCAGATGACCGCCTGCCGCGGGTCGCGCGGGATACCGGCCAGGCCATGGTCGTAGGCCGCCCCCAGGTTGAGCTGGGCCCAGGGATCACCGGCCTCGGCAGCCGAATGCAGTGCCTCGGCGGTGGGCAGGCCAGCCGCTCGCACACCGCTGATCGACACGGCGCCGAGGACGAGAAAAAGGATCCCCCTCAGGATCGGATGCTTGACGCCCATCTCCCCAGCCTGTGGATAACTCTGTGGAAGAATCTACGGAGACCTGTGGATCAATGCAAGACCGATCGCTCCAGGCGCGACAGGAGGAGAAGAAAATCTGCTGGTTGACAATGATTTACGCGCTTTTCAGCACGAAGAAGCGGAAAACCTGGAGCCAACCGACCCTGATCCAGGCTCGGAAGTGCTGTGCATAAGTTCGGCCCCGGGACAGGCAGGCTCTCGATGGGCACAGCCCTTCGGGCCTTTGCCCATCCTCGATCGGGTATGTCGAGCCGGCACAAGGGCGAATGACTTCCTCGATTCCCGGTCAAGGTCATCGAGAGCCCACCCCGCCTCGACACACCCTGTCAGGGTGGCCATCGCGGCGAGGTTGACGGCAGGAAGGGCGACGGCTTCAGGTGTTACCAGCGGGGCGGTAAGTCGTGCCTTTCGAGCCGGTGAGATCCCAGGAGAAGGTACAGTCGAGTTCAGAGAGTACGGCAATCATGCCCCCCTCGCCGCCTTCGAGGATGATCGACAGCGGCGAGCGCCGACCAAAGCGGCGGTGGGCCTGCTTGATCCAGCGACCGGACATGCGTGGATTGCGCGGATAGCTGGTGCGCAGGGCATCGGCAATGCGCAACAGGTAGCTGGCGCGACGCAGCACGTCCGCATCGTCGGGCAGCACGTCCTTGCCGTCGCGGTATTTCTGGAAGGCGCGCGCACGTACATTCGAGGGCAGCAACAGCAAGGCCTGCATCTGCTGGGTGTTCAGTTCCCAGGCATCCATCAGGCGCATTACCGCCTGGGTGATCTGCACCAGGGCCTCGCGCTTGTCCTCTGCGGCTTGCTTGTCGTCACTCATCTCTGCTGTCCTCGTGCCGGTGGCCGACCGGGCACTATTGCTGATTTCAGGCCTTAACCCGAATATTTCACCGGCCGAACAACGCTCTCGCCCCAAAAGGCGGAATGATCGAGCAAAAACGGCAATAAAGGGAGGCGTCTCTGTACACTTTGACCCCCGCGTTGTTCTATCCCGATTCCGGCGGTTTCTCGCTCGCTGTGGCTTGGTTTTCACTCAAGCGATAGCGCGGGCTATCGCTTTCGTTCCAAACCGGCGCCACAGCGGCTGCGAATTCCGCCGGCTCTCGGGATGCCGGTGAAACATCCGGGTTAATAGTTGACCATTTTACTTGGATTCACACAAAAATCCATTGAAATCGCCCACTGCTCACCCGGCGGCCGCCCGCTCCCCTATAATCAGCGCCTGTCCGACCTGCGGGGAGCACCATGAACGCCCTTTTCGAAACCGACCTGCCCGAGCTGGAACTGCTGCACCGCGGCAAGGTGCGCGACATCTACGCCATCGACGCGCAGCGCATGCTGATCGTCACCACCGACCGCCTGTCAGCCTTCGACGTGGTGCTGCCGCAGCCCATCCCCGGCAAGGGCGAGGTACTGACCCGGGTGGCGAAGTTCTGGTTCCGGCGGACCCAGCCCCTGGTCCCCAACCACCTGCTGGACGACGAGCTGGCCGAGGTGATCCCCGACCCAGCCAGCCGCGAGCGCCTGGGTGATCGCGCCATGATCGTGCGCCGGCTGCGCCCACTGCCGGTCGAGGCCATCGTGCGCGGCTACCTGATCGGTTCGGGCTGGAAGGACTACCAGGCCACGGGAAAGGTCTGTGGCATCGAACTCCCCCCCGGGCTACAACTGGCCGACCGCCTGCCCGAGGCCATCTATACCCCGTCCACCAAGGCGGCGGTGGGCGAGCACGACGAGAACATCGACTTCGCCGCCACGGTGGATCGGCTGGGGCGCGAACTGGCCGAGCAGGTGCGCGAGACCAGCCTGCGCCTCTACAACGAGGCCGCGGCCTATGCCCGCGAGCGCGGCATCATCATCGCCGACACCAAGTTCGAATTCGGTCTGGACGAGGAGGGTCGCCTGCACCTGATCGACGAGGTGCTCACGCCCGATTCCTCGCGCTTCTGGCCCGCCGACCAGTACCGTCCGGGCATCAGTCCGCCCAGCTTCGACAAACAGTTCGTGCGCGACTATCTCGAGACGCTCGACTGGGACAAGACCCCGCCCGGCCCCGAACTGCCGACCGAGATCATCGAGCGCACCGCCGGGAAATACCGCGAGGCCGAGCGCCTGCTCACCGGCGCCTGAAGCATGGCCCGGCCGCCGCGCATCACGCTCTACAGTACCCGCCGCTGTCCGCACTGCCGGCAGCTCAAGGCCTGGCTGCAACAGCGCGGGCTGCGCTTCCAGGAATTCGACATCGAGAGCAATCGCCGCGCCTTCAAGGCGTTCCAGCGCCTGGGCGCACGTGGCGTGCCGGTGCTGCTGGTCGGTGAACAGCGCATCGACGGCTTCGACCGCCAGCGCCTGCAACGGCTGCTCGGATGAGCCACCCCTACGACCGCCTCTCGCCCGATCGGGTGCTCGATGCCATCGAAAGCGCAGGCTTTCTGCCCAGCGGACACGTGCTGGCGCTGGGCAGCTACGAGAACCGCGTCTATCAGGTCGGCATCGAGGACAGCCCGCCGGTGATCGCCAAGTTTTACCGCCCCAAGCGCTGGGACGAGCCCACCCTCCTCGAAGAACACGCCTTCAGCAGCGAACTGGCCGCCGCCGAGATCCCGGTGGTCGCCCCGCTGACGCGGGCCGGCCGCAGCCTGTTCGAACACGCCGGCTTCCACTTCGCCCTGTTCCCACGCCAGGGTGGTCGCGCACCCGAGCCGGGCGACCTCGACCAGCTGGAGTGGATCGGCCGCTTTCTCGGTCGCATTCACCAGGCCGGCAGCGCCCGCCCCTTCCGGCATCGCCCGACACTCGATGTCCACCGCTACGGTCATGCCGCGCGCGCGGCGGTGCTCGACAGCCCGCTGCTGCCGAACGCCTTCCGCGAGCGCTACGCCGGGCTGAGCCAGACCCTGCTGGAAGCGATAGACGCGGCCTTCCGGGAGATCAAACCGACAACAGTGCGCCTGCACGGCGATTGCCATCACGGCAACATCCTGTGGACCGATAGCGGCCCGCATTTCGTGGACCTGGACGACTGCTGCCAGGGTCCGGCCATGCAGGACCTGTGGATGCTGCTGCACGGCGACCGTCACGAGATGACCCAACAACTCGATGCCCTGCTCGAAGGCTACCGGATGTTCCGCGACTTCGACCTGCGCGAACTGACACTGATCGAGCCGCTGCGCAGCCTGCGCCTGATCCACTATACCGGCTGGCTGTGCCGCCGCTGGGACGACCCTGCCTTCCCCCGCGCCTTCCCCTGGCTGGCCGAGGCGAACTGGTGGGAGGGCCATCTCAACGATCTGGAGCAGCAGGGCCTGAGGATGGCCGAAGCGCCATTGCAGCTGTACTGATCTCCGCAGTTGTTCGGCCCGAGGACGGGCCTCCTACGGGTAGGAGTGGCGTCGTGTTGGCAGATCTGGGCTAACCCTGACAGGGGCTGGACCCTTGAGGGTATCTGCGGGTGGGCCGTCCACGGGTGGGGGAGCAGGAAAAAGAGAGGGGCGCCGAGGCGCCCCTTTTGCATCACGCGGATCGAACTCAGTTGACCTTCGGATCCAGCTCGCCGCTCTGGTAGCGCTTGACCATGTCCTCCAGGGAGATCGGCTTGATCTTGGAGGCGTTGCCGGCGGCACCGAAGGCCTCGTAGCGGGCCTTGCAGATGTCCTTCATGGCAGCGGTGGCCGCGGCCAGGAACTTGCGCGGGTCGAAGTTGGAGGGGTTCTCCTTGAGGTGCTTGCGGATGGCACCGGTGGAGGCCATGCGCAGGTCGGTGTCGATGTTGACCTTGCGCACGCCGTGCTTGATGCCCTCGGCGATCTCCTCGACCGGCACACCATAGGTCTCGCCCATGTCGCCACCGTACTCGTTGATGATCTTCAGCCATTCCTGCGGCACCGAGGAGGAGCCGTGCATCACCAGGTGGGTGTCGGGGATGCGCGCGTGGATCTCCTTGATGCGGTCGATGGCCAGGATGTCGCCCGTCGGCGGACGGGTGAACTTGTAGGCGCCGTGCGAGGTGCCGATGGCGATGGCCAGGGCGTCCACGCCGGTCTTCTTGACGAAGTCGGCGGCCTCTTCGGGGTCGGTCAGCAGCTGGCTGTGATCCAGCTTGCCTTCGGCACCGATGCCGTCTTCCTCGCCGGCCATGCCGGTCTCCAGCGAGCCCAGGCAGCCCAGCTCGCCCTCGACGGAGACCCCGCCAGCGTGCGCCATGTCGACCACGGTGCGGGTGACATCGACGTTGTACTCGTAGGTGGTCGGGGTCTTGCCGTCTTCACCCAGGGAACCGTCCATCATCACCGAGGAGAAGCCCAGCTGGATGGAACGCAGGCAGACCGCGGGAGAGGTGCCGTGGTCCTGGTGCACGCACACCGGGATGTCCGGCCACTCTTCGATGGCGGCCTGCATGAGGTGGCGCAGGAAGGGGGCGCCGGCATAGCTGCGGGCACCGGCAGAGGCCTGCACGATCACCGGGGCGTCGGTCTCGGCCGCCGCTTCCATGATGGCGCGCATCTGCTCGAGGTTGTTGACGTTGAAGGCCGGGATGCCATAGCCGTGCTCGGCGGCATGGTCCAGCAGCTGACGAAGGGAAATCAGTGCCATCTGTTAGCTCCTCTCTCTTTGATTCACGTTTGAAGTCGTTGTTCGCATCACTTGGTGATGATGTGTTCACCCACGCGGATGATCTTCATCACGTTGGTGCCACCGGCCACGCCGTTGAGGTCGCCCTTGGTGATGATGACCAGATCGTCGTCGCGTACCGCACCCCGGCGTTGCAACTCCTCGATGACCTCGGTGTTGGCCTGCTGTGAGTCGATGCCCGCGGCAAGCTCGAAGCTTACCGGGTAGACGCCACGGAATATCGTGACTCGGCGTCGGGTTGAAACCCGGTTGGTCAGCGCGTAGATCGGGATACCCGAGGAGATGCGCGACATCCACTTGGGCGTGGAACCCGATTCGGTCAGGCAAGCGATGGCCGCCACCCTCAGGTGGTTGGCGGTATACATGGTGGCCATGGCGATGGCCTCGTCGATACGTCCGAACACCGAGTGCAGGCGATGGTCGGACTTGCGCGCCTTGGACTGCTTTTCGGCCTCCTTGCACACCCGGTCCATGGCCTCGACGGCCTTCACCGGGTACTTGCCGGCGGCGGTCTCGGCCGAGAGCATGACCGCGTCGGTGCCGTCGAGCACGGCATTGGCCACGTCGAACACCTCGGCACGGGTCGGGATGGGGTTCTGGATCATGGACTCCATCATCTGCGTGGCGGTAATGACCACACAGTTCATGGAGCGGGCCTTGTGGATGAGTTCCTTCTGTACCGCGGGCAACTCGGCATCGCCGATCTCCACCCCCAGGTCACCGCGCGCCACCATGATGACATCGGAGGCATCGATGATCTCGTCGATGTTGTCCAGGGCCTCGGCACGCTCGATCTTGGCCACCACGCCACCATGGCCCCCGGCATCGCGCAACAGGTTGCGCGCGATATGCACATCGTCGGCCGAGCGCACGAAGGAGACGGCGATGTAATCGGCCTCGATGCGTGCCGCGAAGAGGATGTCTTCCTTGTCCTTTTCGGTGAGCGCGGGCGCAGACAGGCCACCACCCTGCTTGTTGATGCCCTTGTTGTTGGACAGGGTACCGCCGATCACCACCTTGCAGCGGATCTCGGTACCGACCACCTCCTCGACCCAGAGCACGATCATGCCGTCGTTGAGCAGCAGGGTATCGCCGCGCGTGCATTCCTCGTGCAGGGTGGGATAGGTCACGCCGACCCGCTCCTGATTGCCAGCGCTCTGGTCCCAGGCGGTGTCCAGGATGAAGCGGTCGCCCGGCTGGAGTTCGATCTCGCCGTCGGTGAAGCGACCGATGCGGATCTTGGGGCCTTGCAGGTCCACCAGCACGCCGACCTGACGACCGCTGGCGCGTGCCCGGTTGCGTACCAGCTCGGAACGTCGCTCGTGTTCCTCGTAGCTGCCGTGCGACATGTTCAGCCGCACCACGTCCACGCCGGCGGCGATCAGCTCGTCCAGCACCTTGGGGTCGTCGGTCGCCGGCCCCATCGTGGCCACAATCTTGGTTCTTCTCTGCATGCTCTTTCAGTCTGTCGGTAGCGTCCTGGCAACGCCCTGAGCAAATGCCCGACGGCGTCTCGATACGGCCGGGGCAGCCCGCAGGCTGCCCCTGTGCGATCACTTGCCGAGCTTCCGCGCGGCCTCTTCCAGCATGGCCACGGCCGGCAGGGTCTTGCCTTCCAGGTATTCCAGGAAGGCCCCGCCAGCGGTCGAGATATACGAGATCTTGTCATAGATGCCGTACTTCTGGATGGCCGCGATGGTGTCGCCACCCCCCGCCAGACTGAAGCCCTTGGCTTCAGCGATGGCCAGCGAGATGGCCTTGGTGCCCTCACCGAACTGGTCGAACTCGAACACGCCCACCGGCCCGTTCCACACGATGGTGCCGGCCTCGGCAATGATGTCGGCCAGGACCTTGGCCGACTCGGGGCCGATGTCGAAGATCATGTCGTCGTCCTCGACCTGGTCCACCGGCTTGAGGGTGGCCTCGGCGTCTTCGGAGAATTCCTTGCCGCACACCACGTCGGTGGGGATCGGGATGTTGGCGCCACGCGCCTGCATCTTCTCCATCAGCGCCTTGGCGGTGTCCACCAGATCGTCCTCGCACAGCGACTTGCCCACGTTGTAGCCGGCCGCCTTGATGAAGGTGTTGGCGATACCGCCACCGACCACCAGCTGGTCGACCTTCTCGGACAAGGCCTCGAGCACGGTCAGCTTGGTGGAGACCTTGGAACCACCGACGATGGCGACCATGGGGCGTGCCGGCTCGGCCAGGGCCTTGGCCAGGGCATCGAGTTCCTCGGCCAACAGCAGACCGGCACAGGCCACCGGGGCGAACTTGCCGACGCCGTGGGTGGAGGCCTGGGCGCGGTGCGCGGTGCCGAAGGCGTCCATCACGAAGATATCGCACAGGGCGGCGTACCGGCGGGCCAGCGCTTCGTCGTCCTTCTTCTCACCGGCGTTGAAGCGCACGTTCTCGAGCAACACCAGTTCGCCCTCGCCGACCTCGAAGCCACCGTCGAGGTAATCCTTGATCAGCGGCACCTCGCGGCCCAGCTTTTCGCCCAGATCAGCGGCGATGGGTGCCAGGGAGTTGTCCTCGTCCCACTTGCCCTCCTCGGGACGACCACGGTGTGACATGACCATCACCCGGGCGCCGGCCTCCATGCAGTGCCTGATGGTGGGCAGGGACGCCACGATGCGTGCATCGGAGGTTACCTTGCCGTCCTTGACGGGCACGTTGAGATCGGCGCGGATGAGCACGCGCTTGCCGGCGAGATCGAGATCGGTCAGCTTGATGAAAGCCATGTTGAACTCCCTGATATGTTCGAGATGTTTATGAAGGAACCTCTGAAAAAGCGCTTTTTTCTCCTCCCCCACGAACAGGGAAGGCTGGGAGGGGCGCCCCTCCTGGCCTCCCCCGCTCACGGGGGGAGGAAGCTCACAACCCCAGCGGATGAGGTGGCGAACCTCTGGCCTCCCTCGCAAGCGAAGGAGGGACTTGTTCGGAGGCTCCTGAAGAACCTTCGGGACAGGCCATCCTGTCCGGAAGACTCTCCGGGAACGGCCGGCCGCCGGGCCGTCCCGACGGCCGAACCTTCACGGCATCAGTTGTTGGCGACGTGCCGCGCGAAACGCAGCATGTTGCAGGTGTAGCCGTACTCGTTGTCGTACCAGGAGACGACCTTCACGAAGGTGTCGTCCAGGGCGATGCCGGCACCGGCATCAAAGATCGACGAATAGCCACAGCCGCGGAAGTCGGTGGAGACCACCTTCTCGTCGGTATAACTCAGGGTGTCGCCGATGCCCGGGGTCTGCGAGGCCTCTTTCATGGCGGCGCAGATGTCGTCGTAGCTGGCGGGCTTCTCGAGTTCCACGGTCAGGTCCACCACCGAGACGTCGGAAGTGGGCACGCGGAAGGCCATGCCGGTCAGCTTGCCGTTCAGTTCGGGCAGCACCACGCCCACGGCCTTGGCGGCACCGGTGGAGGACGGGATGATGTTCTCCAGGATACCGCGACCGCCGCGCCAGTCCTTCATGGAGGGGCCATCCACGGTCTTCTGGGTGGCGGTGGCAGCGTGTACGGTAGACATCAGGCCACGCTTGATGCCCCACTTGTCGTGCAGCACCTTGGCCACCGGGGCCAGGCAGTTGGTGGTACAGGAAGCGGCCGAGACGATCTTCTGTCCGGCATAGGTCTCGTGGTTGACGCCGTAGACGAACATCGGGGTGCCGTCCTTGGAGGGCGCGGACATGATCACCTTGGGCGCGCCGGCATCGATGTGCTTCTGGCAGGTCTCTTCGGTGAGGAAGAAGCCGGTGCACTCGAGCACCAGATCGACACCGATGTCGCTCCAGGCCAGGTTGGCCGGATCGCGCTCGGCGGTCAGGCGGATGGTCTTGCCGTTGACCACCAGGTTGCCCCCCTCGGCCTTCACGTCGCCCTTGAAGTTGCCGTGCACCGAGTCGTACTTGAGCATGTACGCCAGGTAGTCGGCGTCCAGCAGGTCGTTGATGCCGACCACTTCCAGGTCGTCGGCAAAGTCCTGGGCGATTGCGCGGAAGGCCATGCGGCCGATGCGGCCGAAGCCGTTGATACCTACTTTGATCGTCATGTCGTCAACTCCTCAACTTGGGATTTCGATTTCTGGTTGAAAGTCCAGGGCGGCCGGCCCAATGTCGCGACCGCCCGAATACCGTCAGCCGCAGACCTCGTCGATGGCCTTGAGCACGTTCTCCACGGTAAATCCGAACTCCTTGAACAGCTCACCGGCCGGCGCAGACTCGCCGAAGGTGTCGATGCCCAGGATGCGTCCGTTGCAGCCAGCGTATTTCCACCACCCCTCGGTTGCAGCGGCCTCGACCACCACACGGTTCTGTACCGAGGAGGGCAGCACCGACTCGCGGTAGTCGGCGTCCTGCTGGTCGAACACGTTGGTCGAGGGCATGGACACCACGCGCACCTTCTTTTCGGAGGCCTCGGCGGCCTTCACAGCCAGGTCTACTTCGGATCCGGTGGCGATCACGATGCAGTCCGGGGTGCCGTCGCAGTCACGCAGCACGTAGCCGCCGCGTGCGATATTGGCGATCTGCTCGGGGGTGCGCTGCTGGAAGGGCAGGCCCTGGCGCGAGAACACCAGGCTGGTCGGTCCATCCTTGTACTCGATGGCGGCACGCCAGGCCACCGCGCTCTCCACGGTGTCGCAGGGACGCCAGGTGTTCATGCGCGGCACCATGCGTAGGGTCGGGATCTGCTCCACCGGCTGATGGGTGGGACCGTCCTCGCCCAGGCCGATCGAATCATGGGTGAACACGAAAATGGAGCGGATCTTCATCAGCGCAGCCATACGGATCGCGTTGCGCGCGTATTCCGAGAACATCAGGAAGGTGGCGCCGAAGGGAATCCAGCCGCCATGCAGGGCAATACCGTTCATGATCGCCGACATGCCGAACTCGCGCACGCCATAGTTGACGTAGTTGGCATGCGGGTTGTCCTTGCGCATCGGGCGATGGCCGGACCACTCGGTGAGGTTGGAGCAGCCCAGGTCGGCCGAACCGCCGAACAGCTCGGGCAGAGCCGCGGCATAGGCTTCGATGGAGGCCAGCGAGGCCTGGCGGGTGGCCTTGTTTTCCTGCTTTTCGTTGCACTCGGCAACAAAAGCATCGGCCTTCTGCTCCCAGTCGGCCGGCAGTTCGCCAGCCATGCGACGCTTGAACTCGGCGGCCAGCTCGGGATAGGCGGCCTCGTAGGCCTTGAACTTTTCTTCCCAGGCGGACTGCGCAGCCTTGCCCTTCTCGCGCGCATCCCAGCCCTTGTAGATTTCCTCCGGGATTTCGAAAGGACCGTATTTCCAGCCCAGGGCCTCCTTGGTCAGGGTCACCTCGTCTTCGCCCAGCGGCGCGCCATGACAGGCATGCGAACCGGCCTTGTTGGGCGAGCCGTAGCCGATGGTGGTCTTGCAGCAGATCATCGAGGGCTTGTCGGTAACCGACTTGGCCTCCTCGATGGCCTTGTTGACCGCCTCGGCGTCGTGGCCGTCCACGTCACGCACCACGTGCCAGCCGTAGGCCTCGAAGCGGCCCGGGGTGTCGTCGGCGAACCAGCCCTCGACGTGACCGTCGATGGAGATGCCGTTGTCGTCCCAGAAGCAGATCAGCTTGCCCAGGCCCAGGGTGCCGGCCAGCGAGCAAGCCTCGTGGGAGATGCCTTCCATCAGGCAGCCATCGCCAAGGAACACGTAGGTGTGGTGATCGACGATCTCGTGACCCTCGCGGTTGAACTCGGCCGCCAAGGCACGCTCGGCGATCGCCATGCCCACAGCATTGGTGATGCCCTGGCCCAGCGGGCCGGTGGTGGTCTCCACGCCCGGCGCATAGCCGTACTCGGGGTGACCGGGGGTCCTGGAATGCAGCTGGCGGAAGTTCTTCAGGTCCTCGATGCTCAGGTCGTAGCCGGTCAGGTGCAGCAGCGAGTAGATCAGCATGGAACCGTGACCATTGGACAGCACGAAGCGGTCACGATCCGGCCATTGCGGATCGTTGGGGTTGTGCTTCATGTGGTCGTTCCACAGCACCTCGGCGATATCGGCCATGCCCATGGGTGCGCCGGGGTGTCCGGAATTGGCCTTTTGAACGGCGTCCATACTCAACGCGCGGATGGCGTTGGCGAGTTCTCTGCGTGAGGACATGGGTCTCTCCTGTCAAAGACGAAAAAATCTGTCCCGGCGCGGAGAGCGCCGAGAATTGGAAAATTCAATTGTCGTCGCGCAACGGCCTTCCGCGTTGGTCTCGAAGCGCTGTGGAAACGGCAGCAGGCCTGCGAACGCAAAATGGTGCGGTATTCTCGCTCAGGTGGGGCTGGCGGGGCAAGGTATGGATTCCGCGAATATTCCAATGTGCCCATAAAGAGCCGGACGCGCCCCCTACCAGACAAGCACCAAGCATTTGATTTTTCGAGACTTGAGCCAGAAAAACGGCGAATCACTCGTCTCGCCACTTGATCGAGCAGCCCATGCTGGGTATCTGTTCGGCCGGCCCCTTGCCAGTGAGCGCCACCTGCTTCATGGCCTCGAACAGGTCGCGGCGCACGCCTGGCGGCGCGGCCTCCTTGCGACTGGCGTCCAGTCGCCCCCGGTATTGCAGTTCGCGGTTCGCGTTGTAGCCGAAGAAGTCCGGGGTACACACTGCACCATAGGCCCTGGCGACTTCCTGGGTTTCGTCGAACAGGTAGGGGAAGGGAAAGTCCATGCGCTCGGCGATGGCCTTCATGTTCTCGAAGGAATCCTCCTCGTAGAGCGAAGGATCGTTGGACATGATGGCCACGCTACCGATGCCGTATTCCTGCAGTTCGCGCGCATCGCGCACGATGCGGTCCAGCACAGCCTTTACATAAGGACAATGATTGCAGATGAACATCACCAGCACGCCTTTCTCGCCCATGCAGTCATCGAGCGTCCGTTCGCGCCCGTCCACGCCGGGCAGGCGGAAATCCACTGCGGGCTTGCCGAATTCACATACCGGGGTCTCCAGGGAAACCATCTAGCACCTCGCGTTCGTCTCGTTCAGGCTGGTCATGAATCCGACGCATTCTTCCAGATGCACTCCCGCCCCACAACAAGTGCTAGAATCGCGCGCTCGGAAATTTGCGTGACACACCACAGGGACTCGAACCATGGCCAACGAATTCATCTTTACCTCCGAATCAGTCTCCGAAGGGCATCCCGACAAAATGGCCGACCAGGTATCGGATGCGATCCTGGACGCCATCCTCGCCGAGGACCCGCATGCGCGCGTGGCCTGCGAGACCCTGTTCAAGACGGGCATGTGCATGATCGCCGGCGAGATCACCACCACCGCCAAGCCCGACTACGAGCGCATCATCCGCGAGACCATCCGCGACATCGGCTACACCAGCTCGGACATGGGCTTCGACTGGGAGACCTGCGCGGTGATGACCGCGCTCGGCGTGCAGTCACCCGACATCAACCAGGGCGTGGACCGCGAACGCCCCGAGGATCAGGGCGCCGGCGACCAGGGCCTGATGTTCGGCTATGCCACCAACGAGACCACGGAGCTGATGCCTGCTCCCATTCTCTACGCGCATCGACTGGTACGGCGCCAGGCCGAAGTACGCAGGAGTGGCGAGCTCGACTGGCTGCGCCCCGATGCCAAGAGCCAGGTCAGCTTCCACTACAGGGACGGCAAGCCGGTATCCATCGACGCCGTGGTGCTGTCCACCCAGCATGCGGACACCGTCGGCCAGGACGCACTGCGTGACGCGGTGATGGATGTGATCATCAAGCCCGTGCTCGACCCCACCGGGCTGCTCACCGCGGATACCAAGATCCACATCAACCCCACCGGCAACTTCGTGATCGGCGGCCCCATGGGTGACGCCGGACTGACCGGACGCAAGATCATCGTCGACACCTACGGCGGTTCGGCACGCCACGGCGGTGGCGCCTTCTCCGGCAAGGACCCCTCCAAGGTGGATCGCTCGGCTGCCTATGCCGGCCGCTACGTGGCCAAGAACATCGTCGCCGCCGGGCTGGCCGACCGTTGCGAGATCCAGGTCTCCTACGCCATCGGCGTGGCCGAGCCGACCTCCATCATGGTCGAGACCTTCGGCACCGGCCAGGTCTCGGACGAGCGGATCGTGGAACTGGTACGCGAGCACTTCGACCTGCGCCCCTACGGCATCCTGCGCATGCTCGACCTGCTCAACGCCGATCGCATCAAGTACCGCAAGACCGCCGCCTACGGCCACTTTGGCCGCGAGGGCGAGGGCTTCACCTGGGAAGAGACCGACAAGGCCGAGGCCCTGCGCGCTGCCGCGGGCTGAGCGGAGCGAGAAACACCGTACCCATAAACTCTCAGAGGCGGGCAGCCCACACCCCAGATCATGGAAGATGTGTTTGCGCCCCTTGTTTTTCATTTACCACAGAGAACACAGAACTCAACGATGGTAAATGGCGAGGTGCGGACTTTTCTGCAGGTGGCCCATCGGTCCGTCGGTCGCGGGTTACAACCCCGCAGGGACAGCCCCCGGCTTCAGCCTCTCTGTGATCTCTGTGTGCTCTGTGGTGGTCGACTTCCACACTAAGGCGGCCCCAGGGCATCACTGGCAAGCCGCCCCGAAATCCGGGTAGAATCCACCACCTGCCGCTCGAGACGGCCCATGGTCGGCCGACACAAGCGGGCGGCAGGCACACAACGCCGATCCGAGGAGCGCTGCAACCCGCCAGGGCCAGGCTCGGATCCGCCACAGACGATGTTTCCAACGGCGCTCACTCGATGTTTTGACTTCAGGAGTGGAACCATGAGTGAGTTCACCGACTACAAGGTCGCCGACCTGTCCCTGGCCGACTGGGGCCGCAAGGAAATCACCATCGCCGAGACCGAGATGCCGGGCCTGATGGCCCTGCGCGAGAAGTACGGCCGCGACAAGCCGCTGGCCGGCGCGCGCATCACCGGTTCGCTGCACATGACCATCCAGACCGCGGTGCTGATCGAGACCCTGGTGGCACTCGGCGCCGAAGTACGCTGGTGCTCGTGCAACATCTTCTCCACCCAGGACCATGCCGCCGCCGCCATCGCCGCTGCCGGCATCCCGGTGTATGCCTGGAAGGGCGAGACCCTCGAGGAATACTGGTGGTGTACCGAGCAAGTGCTCAACTGGCCGGATGGCAAAGGCCCCAACATGATCCTCGACGATGGCGGCGACGCCACCCTGCTGGTGCACAAGGGGGCCGAGTTCGCCGAGACCGGGGTGCCCGAAGCGCAGGAAGAGGACGGCGAGGAATGGCGTGTCATCCTCGACACCCTGCGCCGCCGCCTGGCCGAGGACCCGCAGCACTACAAGCGCATCGCCGAGGGCATCCGCGGCGTCACCGAGGAGACCACCACCGGGGTGCACCGCCTCTACCAGATGATGGAAGAAGGCAAGCTGCTGTTCCCGGCAATGAACGTCAACGACTCGGTCACCAAGTCCAAGTTCGACAACCTCTACGGCTGTCGTGAATCGCTGGTGGATGGTATCAAGCGTGCCACCGACGTGATGATCGCCGGCAAGATCGCCGTGGTCTGTGGCTACGGCGACGTGGGCAAGGGCTCGGCGCAATCGCTGCGCGGCCTGGGCGCCACCGTCTGGGTCACCGAGATCGACCCCATCTGCGCCCTGCAGGCAGCGATGGAAGGCTACCGGGTAGTGACCATGGAAGAGGCCGCGCCGCTGGCCGACATCTTCGTCACCACCACCGGCAACAAGGACATCATCACCCATGACCACATGGCGGCGATGAAGGACCAGGCCATCGTCTGCAACATCGGCCACTTCGACAACGAGATCCAGGTCGAGTCGCTGCGCCAGTACGAGTGGATCAACATCAAGCCGCAGGTGGACCAGATCGTGTTCCCCGACGGCCACCGCATCACCCTGCTGGCCGAGGGCCGGCTGGTGAACCTGGGCTGCGCCACCGGCCACCCCAGCTTCGTGATGTCCAACTCCTTCACCAACCAGGTGCTGGCACAGATCGAACTGTTCACCAAGACCGACCAGTACCCGGTGGGCGTCTACATCCTGCCCAAGAAGCTGGACGAGGAAGTCGCCCGCCTGCACCTGGAGAAGATCGGCGCGCACCTGACCACCCTCACCCAGGAACAGGCCGACTACCTGGGGGTGCCGGTCGAAGGCCCCTACAAGCCCGACCACTATCGCTACTGATCGGGGGAAAACCACAAAGGGCACGAAGCACACAAAGCGATATGCCTGAAAAGGCTCGCCTCTTTGGGTGCAGCAGGCAACGGGGCGGTTTGTGATAAGAACCGCAGCCGCAGACGGCCGCTCATCCCTCGGGATCTGGACCTAACCCTGCTGCCTCTGCCCATATTCTCTTCGTGTTCTTTGTGTTCTTCGTGGTGGACAAAGCATGAACCCAGAAAAAATCTTCAGTTTCGAGCTGTTTCCGCCCAAGACCGAGCAGGGCATGGTCAAGCTGCAGGCCACGGTGGCTCAGCTCGCCGAGCGCCGCCCGGCCTTCTTCTCCTGCACCTACGGGGCGGGCGGTTCGACGCAGCACCGCACCTTCGCTACGGTGGACTGGCTGGTCTCGCAAGGCATCGACACCGCGCCGCATCTCACTTGCATCGGCAACAGTGTCACCGAGATGCTGGAGATCCTGAACCGCTATCGTGAACAGGGCATCCGGCGTATCGTCGCGCTGCGCGGTGACCCGCCCTCGGGCACTGGCCTGGGCGGTGGCGAGCTGAATCATGCCAGCGAACTGGTGGCGCTGATTCGCGAGCATTTCGGCGAGCATTTCCACATCGAGGTCGCCGCCTATCCGGAGATGCACCCGCAGGCACCGAACTTTCTGGCCGATCTGGACAACTTCCGGACCAAGGTCGAGGCCGGCGCCGACTCCGCCATCACCCAGTACTTCTACAACGCGGATGCCTATGTGCATTTCGTCGAGCAGGTGCGCGCACGCGGCGTGGACATCCCCATCGTGCCGGGGATCATGCCGATCACCAACTACAGCAGCCTGGCGCGCTTCTCCGATGCCTGCGGCGCCGAGATCCCGCGCTGGATCCGCAAGCGCCTCGAGGCCTATGGCGACGACGTAGAGAGCATCCGCGCCTTCGGCCTGGAGGTGGTCACCGGGCTGTGCGAGCAGCTGCTGGCCGCCGGTGCCCCCGGACTGCACTTCTACACCATGAACCAGGCCGAGCCCACACTGGCCATCTGGGATCGGCTGGGCCTCTGAGCCCCTCATGCGCGAGCACCGGATCTTTAGCCCGACCCCTCTGGAGACCGGCCAGACGGTGGCACTGGACGCGAATGCCGCACGCCACCTCCTGACCACCCTGCGCCTGGACGATGGCGCCAGCATCCGGCTGTTCGACGGCAGCGGGCGCGACTTCGCCGCCGTGCTGCGTATCACGGGCAGGCATCAGGCGGCTGCCGAGGTGGGCGCTGTACTGCGCGAGGAACCCCCGCCACCACTGCACCTGCACCTGGCCATCGGCATCTCCCGCGGCGAGCGCATGGATTATGCGCTGCAGAAGGCGGTGGAGCTGGGGGTGGCGGAGATCAGCCCGCTGTTCACCGAGCGCACCCAGGTCAGGCTATCGGGCGACAAGCAGGAGAAGCGCCGACGCCACTGGCTGGGGGTGATCCGGCATGCCTGCGAACAGTCGGGCCGCGCGCGACTGCCGCTGCTGCACCCGCCACAGCGCCTGAGCGACTGGCTGAGCACGCCGCCCCTGCCCGGCCTGCTGCTCGACCACCGCGCAACCTGTTCACTGCCCGAGCTGCCCGCGCCAGGCGAGCGCTTGTCGCTGCTGGTCGGACCGGAAGGTGGGCTGAGCGAGGCCGAGCGCCAGGCGGCACGCAGCGCGGGACTCACCGGAGTGCGCCTGGGCTCGCACATCCTGCGCACCGAGACCGCACCGCTCGCCGCGTTGTCAGCCATCCAGGTACTGTGGGGGGATTTTCGCTAAACGGCGCAGGGATCAGGCCGGCGCAACGGCTTCCAGCTCATGCTCCAGTGCGGGCAGGTCGGGGATGACAGCCGCCTGTCCATCGAGACGCAAGGCGGCACGCAAGGGGCGCTCACGCCAGTTATCCGGCATCGGCACGCCCTCCAGCATCGACTCCCGGATGCGGACCAGACGGGGAATGTTCGCTGCCACGATCCCCACGAAAGGACGCCGTGCCTGCGGGTTGAGCACATGACAGACCACGATGCGCTGCCGCAGACCTTTCGCCACCCCGGGTTCGCCCAGCAGCCTCTCGAAACGCACCACCGGCAACCGCCGCTGCCGCCAGTCCGTCTCACCCGCCACCCATTCCGGCTTGTCGGGCAAGGCAGCAACACCATGGAAATCGATGATCTCTGCCACTGCCGCATTGGGCAGCAGCAGCGAGACATCCGTGTGCAAGGGGATCATCAGGCCGCGGATCTCCCGTGGATAGGCCGGCGTGTCGCTCACGACGTCACCTCGGCGAGCACGGTATAGATGTTCTCCAGCAATTCTGCCTCCTGGTAAGGCTTGCCGAGATACCGACGCACACCCAGCTCCTGTGCATGCTGCCGGTGTTTATCACCAGTACGCGAGGTGATCATGATGATGGGAATATCCTTCAAGCCTTCAGTGCTTCGCATATGCCGCGCCAGCTCGAAGCCGTCCATCCGTGGCATCTCGATGTCCAGCAACATCACGTCCGGGCGCTCGGTCTGCAACAGGGTCACCGCGTCCACGCCATCGCGCGCCGTGATGACCTGCATGTTGTGGCGCTCCAGCAGGCGGCTGGTCACCTTGCGCACCGTGATCGAATCGTCCACCACCATGACCTTGACCCCGACCGCTTCTTCCTCCTCGGCCTCCACCAGGGACTCGGGTACCACCTGGCGGGTCGATTCCATGCGCACCAGAGCACCGATATCGAGAATCAGCGCGATACTCCCGTCTGCCAGGATGGTGCCCCCCGTGAACCAGCGGATACTGGCCAACTGGGCGCCCAAGGACTTGACCACGATCTGACGATTGCCGAGCAGGCGATCGACCTGGATGGCCATGCGATGTTCGCCGGAGTGCACGAGCAGCAGGGGCATCCAACGCTCACCTTCGGGCAGGTGCGGCACCCCGGTTCCCAACAGCCCCCCAAGGTAACGCACCGTGTATTCCTGGCCACCATAGGAGAAGGTCGCACGCGCGCTCCGATAGCAGGCCGCCAGTTCGCTGCGCGGAATGCGCGCGATACCGGCCAGACTGCCATGGGGCACGGCAAAGACCTCGTCTTCGATCCCGACCAGCAGGGCCTCGCTGATCGCCAGGGTGAAGGGCAGACGAATGGTGAAACGGGTGCCGCTGCCCGGCTGTGAATCGATCTCCAGGGTGCCACCGAGCTGCTTGATCTCGTTGACCACCACGTCCATGCCGACACCGCGACCCGCGACCTGGGTCACCTGGTTGGCGGTGGACAGTCCCGCCTCCAGGATGAAGGCATCCAGGTCATCGTCGTCGATAGGGGCTTCCGGATCGAGCAGACCCCGTTCGATCGCCTTGCGGCGGATGGCCTCGCGATCCAGGCCACGACCATCGTCGCTGACCTCGAGCACCACGTCCGAGCCATCCCGACTCACCACCAGCGACACCTTGCCTGTCGGCGACTTTCCGGCCGCCTCGCGCTCGGCCGGTGCCTCGATGCCGTGCGCCACCGCGTTGCGCAACAGGTGCTCCAGCGGTCCCATCATGCGCTCCAGGATGGCACGGTCCATCTCGCCCGCAGCACCTGTCAGGGTGAGTTCGGCCTGCTTGCCGACCGCCTCGGCGGTCTGCCGTACCACACGCTGCAGGCGCGAGGCACGCGATCCAACCGGGATCATGCGTGTCCTCAGCAAGCCGTCCTGCAGGTCGTTGATGACCCGCGACTGCTGCTGCAACAGGGTATCGGTGTCCCGGCTCTGCTCCTGCAGGGTCACGCTGATGCTGTTCAGGTCCTCGGTGGTCTCGGCCAGGGCACGCGACAATTGCTGGATGGTGGAGTAGCGGTCCATCTCCAGCGGATCGAAGCCGTCCGGCAAATCACCTTCGTGCTCGCGCTGATGCCGCGAGAGGATCTGCGCCTCGGTCTCGATCTCCAGCTTGCGCAGCTGTTCACGCAGACGCCCGATGGTCTGTGTCAATTCGTCCAGGTTGTAGCCGAGCGTCTTGTTCTGCTGCTCCAGGCGCGCGCCGTAGATACTGACCTCGCCCGCATTGTTGACCATCTGGTCGAGCAGGTCGGCGCGCACCCGCACCCGCTCCTTCGAGGTGGTGCTCTTTTCCTCTTCGGGCGGCGGCGGGGGGCGACGCGGCGGCTCGTCCTGCCTGTCCAGAAGGGCACTCGTCGGAAACTGGATGATCCGGGAATCGACCGCCCCTCCTGCCATCGACTCGCCATCGCCGACAGCGATCATGGAGGACGTGGAAACCAGATCCGACTCCATCAGCAATTCGGAATCGGTGAGCAGCTGGGAATCGGTCAACAAGGTAGATTGCGTCAGCCCGGAGGCCGTCTGTTCCAGCGTCTCCAGCTCGGTATCGTCCAGCAACTCCAGCTCACTGGCATCGTCCTCGATATTGAGCTGGACCGACTGGGTATCGAGTGTCTCCTCGATATTCGGCTGGACCGACTGGGTATCGAGCGTCTCCTCGATATTCGGCTGGACCGACTGACTATCGAGCGCCTCCTCGATATTCAGTTGGATCGACTGACTATCGAGCGTCTCCTCGATATGGAGTGGGAGGGACTGATCATCGACCACCCCCTCGATGTTGAACGGGACCGACAGATCGTCGAGCACCTCACTGGCCTGAAGCACCGACAAGGCAAAGGGCTTGCCCTGTGCCGCAGCCTGCAGATGTTCGATCAGGACCTCCTGTGCCTTGACGGCCCGGCCTCCTTCGAGCGCCTCGATCTGCGTGGCCAGGACGTCCAGGGCCTGGCGTGTGAGGCGGACGATGTCCGGAGTGGACTGTATCCGTTGATCCGCCACGCTCTCGAGCAAGGACTCCATGGCGTGGCTCAAATCGCCGAGGGCCAACACGCCCGAGAGCCGTGCCCCACCCTTGATGGTGTGCAACCCCCGTTGCATGTGGACCACCGGCAGCAGATCGTCCGGCCGCGCCTGCCAATCCGCCATGCCGGACTCCAGGCGATCCAGCAGTTCCCTCGCCTCGTCGACGAAGATGGCGACCAGCTCCTCGTCATAGGATTCCGCCGTGTCTCCAGGCTGGTCCGCTGTATTTCCTGGCCGGGTCTCTTCGGCACCCTCCAGCGCCTTGATCGCCAGCTCAATCTCTTTCACCAGGACCTGCCAGGAAGGCATCGAAGATCCGGGCACATTGATCGCTGCCAGCAGCGCATTGATCACATAATGCCCACGCTCGAGCAGATCGATGGCCGCCTGGTCGGTTCGCCGCTCCAGCCGATGGCACAGATTGGCCCAGCGCTCCAGGGCACCGGCCAGCTCGGCCACCGAGGTGATCTGTGCCGTGTAGGCACTGCCGTGCAAGGTGTGCAGTACACGACGCAATTCATCATCGAAGACACAGCCGTTGGCGATACCGCGGCAACGGCCGATGAAGGCCTCCATCACCGCCAGGTGGCTCTCTGCCTCCCGGACGAAGATCTGGTGCAGCGTCTCGTCCAGTTCGATGGGCGGAGGTTCCGCCATGGCCGGCTTGAGGATGGACTCGTCTTCCTGGTCCCGGGTTTCCGCGTACAACAGCGAAGACAACCCGTCCCCCTCTTCGCTTTCCTCGTCCTCATCGAGCACGAGAATCGACGGTTCGATATCGGCCTCGATCTCCCCGTCGGCCGCCTCGCCGTCCAGCACCACTTCGAGCGCTTCTGCAGACTCGGAAGCTCCCTCGCGGGATTCGTCTGCGGTAACCGAGGCCTCTGCAGGCTCCGCCTCTGCGGCCGAGGTCTCCACAGGCTCTGCTTCCACGACCGAGGTCTCTGCAGACTCCGCCTCCACGGCCGGCACCTCCGCAGGCTCTGCCTCCTCAGCCGGGGCCTCTGCAGGCTCCGCCTCCACGGCCGGGGGCTCTGCAGGCTCCGCCTCCACGGCCGGGGGCTCCACAGACTCGGCCTCCACGGTCGGGGGCTCCGTAGACTCCGCCTCCACGGCCGGGGGCTCCACAGACTCGGCCTCCACGGTCGGGGGCTCC
>CAYMWJ010000004.1:21628-69518 GCA_964394235.1 uncultured Sedimenticola sp.
GTAGACTCCGCCTCCACGGTCGAGGGTTCTACAGACTCCCCCGCAGCCAAGGCGTCCGCCCTGGCCTGCAATGCCAGTACACCATCGACCGCAGCACCGCCGGACTCACGCGCCTCGATCAGCATTGGCAGCAGTGCGACCGCTTCCTCGACAGTCGCCAAGACCCCGGCATCCGCCTCGCGGGTACCGTCGATGACACGATTGAGCAGATTTTCCAGCGCCCAGGCAAACTCGCCTATCTCCAGGGCGCCCACCAGACGCCCACTGCCCTTGAGGGTGTGGAAGGATCGCCGGATACAGGTCAGGGCTTCCCGATCGGCAGGATTCTCCCGCCACACGGGGAAATGGGTCTGCAGGGACTCCAGCTCCTCGCGCGCCTCCTCGATGAAGATCGACAGGATCTCGGAGTCCAGCATCGAGGAGCCTGAACCCTCCGCTGCCGAATCCGACTCGCCGGAAACGACGGCTTCCGGCTGCTCGGCCTCTTCGACAGGTTCCCGCTCGGGCTCCTCGAGCGCCTTCACCGCGATGGATTCATCCCCGGCAACTTCCACCACCTCCACCGCCGGTGCCGACGGTTCGGCATCTGCTGCCTCGTCTTCCGGCTCAGCCGCGACGACCGGTATCTCGTCCTCAGGCTCGTCCGTGGCGATGGGTGCCTCGTCCGCCGGCTCACCCACAGCGACAGGTGCCTCGTCCGCCGGCTCAGCCGCAGCGACCGGCACTTCGTCCTCCGGCTCGTCCGCAACAACCGGCGCCTCATCTTCCGACTCAACCGAGACGACCGGTGTCTCATCCACCGGCTCAACCGTGGCGACAGGTGCCTCGTCCGCCGACTCGTCCTCAACAACCGGCGCCTCATCCTCCGGCTCGTCCGTGGCGACGGGGACCTCGTCCACCGCCTCAACCGCAGCGACCGGCGCCTCGTCTTCCACCTGCTCTCCGGCATCGTGCGATTCGGCAAGCCCAAGCTGATCGGCCGCCTCGCCAGCCACCAGCAGTGCACGTTGGCGATCAGGCGAAGGCTCGAGCAGCGATTCGAGATACACCTCGATACCGCTGATCATGTCTCCCAGGCTTTCACGCTCGCCCGTATCGGGAGCTTCCCTCTCCCCGGACAGCAGTGCCTCGACATAGGCCTGCAAACGCGCGAACAGATCACTTACCGCCGGCTGTTCGAGCACCCTGAACACACCGGCCAGACGATGCAGGATCACTGGCACCGGCTGCAGACTAGCCACCTCACCGGAGTCGAAACAGACGCTCAGCGCTTCCTTGACCCGGGCCAGCTCGACGAAGACCTGATCGAGCGCGACCTTCAGATACTGTCTGTACTCGCCTTCCGGCACGACGGCCTCGTCGGCCTCCGCTGCGTTCTGCGAAGAACCCGACGCCGAGAGCATCGGCAAGGCCGACTGTACCGACAACAGATCCCAGGCCAGCTGGTCGAGCTGGGCATCATCGGGTGGCTCACCCTTTTCCACCACATCGCGGATCATATCGGCATGCGGCACCAGCCGGCTACGCAACCGGCCCTGACCGATCATCCCCAGCGTATCGGCCGTGCGCCGAATGGGCTCGGCGAGTGAGGCGAAACGTTCGAGATCGCGGTGATCCCCCCGCATGTAGAGATCGAGCTGATCCTTGATACGCAGCAGCTCCTCGTCCAGCGCCTGTGCAACCGTCTCGAACAACTCGCGCCCCGCACCGATGAAGCGCCCCGTGCGCAGCTCCTCTTCCGAGAGGTCGGGGAAGCTGTTCGCCAAGTCGGCCGCACGACGTACCGCCAGCACCACGGGGTCGGAAGAATCGGAACGGGCGATGTAATACAAGAAGCTCTTCAGCAGTTCGACGGGGAAATCATTGGCAACGGCTTCCTCGCCCTGCTCGATCACCCGCTTGAACACCCGATCGAGTTGCCCGTAGAGCAGCTTGACATCAGAGGTCGCCTGCACGCTGCCTTCGGCGATCGCCACCAGCAGGGCCTCGGCGGCATCCAGCAGACGCCGCAGCCGCGCGGTTCCGGCGGCAGACGAGACCCGATCGATCAGGCCACGCAGTACCTTGAGGCCACCCGGCACGTCGAGATCGCGCAGCCACTTGAGCAAGGCGCGGTGGTAATCCATGCGCAACCTTGCCACCAGTTCGGGCATTCGCGGATTGCCACTGCCGGGTTCCACGGGCTCGGCCGCCAGTTGGGCGTCCAGGCGCGGCGCGAACAACGAGGCCTCGGACACCAACGGCGCATCGCGCGCCGTCCGCAGATCGTTCATCAGGGGCAGCAGGATCAGCGGGATGTCGGGCTCACCCGTTTCAATGCGGTCGAGGTAGGCCGGTAACTGTGCGATACCGAGCATGAGGACCTCGGCGGCGGCCTCGCGATTACCGACACGCCCCTCGTTCATGCTCCGAGCGAGCCGTTCCAGTTCGTCGGCCAGCATGGCCGCGCCATGAATCTGGGCCAGCGTCAACGCCCCCCGGACCAGGTGCAGCGAACGGATGGCGGTCGCCAGATTCTCGACATCGCCGGCAACAAAGTCTTCCAGCACAAAGCGGGCCTGACGCAGGTTTTCCTCCACTTCCTGGCGTATCCACCGCAGGCCGCTATGATCCAGGGGCAATTCTGTGGTCATCATGCTGGCTCGTGCTGGGCACCCTTGGCGGCGATCAGCCGCGCTGCTCCTCGTTCGG
This sequence comes from uncultured Sedimenticola sp., assembly GCA_964394235.1. GTDB lineage: Bacteria > Pseudomonadota > Gammaproteobacteria > Chromatiales > Chromatiaceae > MONJU. The sequence continues at coordinate 24,320 of CAYMWJ010000004.1, forward strand.
GTCGTCCGGCAGCTTGAAGCGCGCCACCGTATCCCGCAGCTGCTGCGCCATCTCGGCCAGGGCCTCGATGGAGCGCGCAGTCCGCTCGGTTCCCTCGGACGTCTGGTGGGTAATCTCCCGAATGACGCTCATGGTGTCGTTGATGGACCGGGCATCATCGGACTGCCCGATGGCATCGGCGGCGATCTTTTCGATCTCCTCGGCAATCTGGCGCGACACTTCCTCGATCCGTTTCAGTGCCTCGCCCGCCTCCTCGGCCCGTTCCGCCCCGGAGATCACCTCGCTGGTACTGGCCTCCATGGAAATGACCGCCTCGTTGGTATCGGCCTGGATGGTCTTGACCAGGGCCTCGATCTGCTTGGTGGCGTCCGTGGCGCGCTCGGCCAGCCGCTGCACCTCGTCGGCCACGACGGCGAAACCCCGGCCCTGTTCACCGGCCATGGCGGCCTGCATGGCGGCATTCAGTGCCAAGATGTTGGTCTGGTCGGCAATGTCCTCGATCAGCTCCACGATGTTGCCGATCTCCTGTGAAGACTCACCGAGGCGCTTGATCCGCTTGGAGGTCTCCTGGATCTGATCGCGGATGCGATCCATGCCCTCGATGGTACGGCGCACCGTCTCCCCACCTTCGTAGGCGATCTCCAGCGATTCCCGGGCAACGCTCACCGAATGGCTGGCCTTGGTAGCCATCTCGTCCATGGTGCTGGACATCTTGCGCACGATATCCGAGGCATTGACGATCTGTTCACGCTGGTGTTCCGAAGCCTCGGACAGATGCATGGCCGTGGCCTTGGTCTCCTCGGCAGCACTCGACACCTGCTCCGAGGTCTCGTTGATGGTGGCCACCAGAGCGCGCATCTCTTCCACCGCCTGGTTGACCGAGTCGGCGATGGCACCGGTGATGTCCGCGGTCACCGTGGCCTGGATGGTCAGGTCGCCATCGGCCAGATCCACCATCTCGTCGAGCAGACGACGAATGGCCTCCTGGTTGCGCTGGTTCTGCTCCTCGGCCTCGGCTTCACGACGACGCGCCTCGCGCAACATGGCCAGGCCAAGCATGACGAGCAGGCCGAGCGAGATTCCCCCGAAAAGCGACACCAGGCGGAAATCGAGAACGATCGGACCAAACTCCAGATCCCCACCCGTCTCGCGATAACGCGAGATCAACGCCGAAATATCCCTGTCCAGGCGCTCCGAAGAAGGCGTGATCTCATTAATGGCTTCGAGTGCCGGCAACAACACGGGGGTCGCCTCGATGATCTCGCCTGCATGATCGTTGACCGTGGCGAACAACAGGGCCACTTCTTCGAGGGCCTTGCGTCCCGCCGGGTCGGTGACCTTGCGAATGTTGCGCTGCTTGTCGCCCTTGAGCATGCCATCGAGTACGCGACCAAACAGGTCGGCATCCTGAGCGAACTGGTCGATGGCCGCTGCGGTATCGGCGCCACCGAGCAATACCTTGGCCACATTGTTGTCGATGCGCTGAGCCAGCATCAACTGGCGGGTGGCGATATAGACTTGCCGTGCAGGCGCCTCGGCACGCACCAGCAGGCGGACCACCTCGTCGGAGGTTTCCTGAAGTTGCGGGATCAATTCACTGATGACACCAATGAACTCTTTGATGGACAGGATGGTCTCGCGATTGCGCAGGATTTCGTCCGCATAGGAGCGCAACTCCAGCCAGCTGTTCTCGACCTTGCGCAGTTCATCGCTTGCATCCTCCGGCGTGGGCGGCAAGCCCTCGGCAGGGGCACCGTGCTTGAGTTCATCGAGCAACTGCGAGAAACGATCACGAAAGACCCTCACTGAAGCAAAAGCTTTCTCATCCCCTCGCAGGGCCTCCAGCGAGAACTTGGCGATCTTCTGTCCCAGCACCTGTTGCTCGGCAGCCCTCAGGAGATATTTCTGCTGATAACCGACGCGCTGCTGCACGATGATGTATGAAACCATCGTTGCTACGATGAACAGTACCAGCCCACCCGACAGCCACGGTATGGACCGGCCCCCCCCCTTTTCCTTTTTGCTTCTTGCTCTCATCGGATCTCCTCGTCGAACCTGTGTCCCTGTTCACGGGACACGCCGTCAGATTTCACCTCGTACCTTCATCGAGCTGCAGAACGGAATGCCGGATCGGCAGTCAGCGCGGAGAAGCTGAATACCGGCCACACCTCGTCGTCCACGGAAAAGGCATCGAATACGTAATGCCCCAGCGTCCCTTTCATGCGCGCATTGGACAGGTGCCGTTCCTCCGGGAAATGCCGTATGCCCAGCACCGCCGACACCAGCAGGCCACACTCCAGGCCACGCATGCGCACGATCAGCATGCGCGCACTCTTTCCCGGCATCACATGCTTCCCACCCAGATAGGCCTGAAGGTCGATCACCGGCAACAGGTTGCCCCGGACATTGGCCAGGCCATTCATCCAGGGTTGCGCGCCCGGCACATGGGTGAGCTGGAGCGGATAGGGCAGCATCTCGCGGACTTCGCTCATCGCCGACACCACGCGTACCCCCGAGATGCTGAAGGCCAGTCCCTCCCACGTTTCCTCGGCCACCGTGACCTGCGGCAATGTGAGTGCACTGATACGGCTCTGGCGTTCGATTTCCGCCAGCACGCCCATCAGCTCCCCCGGAGCCAGTGCCTGGACCGCCTGCCCTTCCATGCGTGTCAGCCGAGCACTTCGTCGACCACCCCGATCAACTGGGCCTCGGTGACCGGCTTGACCAGGTAGGCGCGAGCGCCCTGTCGCAGGCCCCACTCGCGATCGGTCTCCTGATCCTTGGTGGTAATCATGACAACCGGGATGTGTTTCGTTTCCGGATCGCGACTGATCTTGCGAGTCGCCTGGAAACCATTGAGCCCCGGCATGACCACGTCCATCAGGATCAGATCCGGCCTTTCACGCTTTGCCGCCTCCAGGCCCTCCTGGCCATCGGCAGCCGTCAGGGTCTGATGGCCAGCGTTGTGCAGATACTGGGTCAGTACGTGCAGTTCGGTCGGAGAATCATCTACTACGAGCACCTTTGCCATTGCTTACGCCCCTTGTTTGGCAAACTGACGAACCACATCGAGCAGTTCATCCCGGGAAAAGGGTTTGGTCAGATACTGGTCGGAACCGACGATGCGCCCTCGTGCACGATCGAACAGACCATCCTTGCTCGACAACATGACGACCGGCACATCCCGGTACAACTCATTGTGCTTGATGAGCGCACAGGTCTGATACCCATCGAGGCGCGGCATCATGATGTCGACGAAGATGAGGTCGGGCCTGTTGTCCGCAATCACGGACAAGGCCTCGAAGCCGTCATTCGCCGTCACCACTTCGCACCCGACCTTCTTCAGCAAGGTCTCGGCGGTCCGCCGGATGGTCTTGCTGTCATCGATCACCAGCACCTTCAGGCCCCGGAGATCGGTATCACCACTGTCGCTCACTGTTTTCAACCTACCATGTACAACGCTTACTCGCTGGGTACCACCGTGGTCATGCCCCACAGCTGCCAAAGCTGCATGCCGCCCCGGTAATAGCGGATCTTGTCCGCCGGATAACCCAGCTTGAGCAAGCCACGAATCGCGCGAGGCGACTGCCCGCAGGCAGGCCCGTTGCAATACAACACCAATGTCTTGGCGTTGGTGAAATCCCATTTGTCGGTCAGATAAGGGTTCTTGGACCACCCCCAGTCCTCGAGCAGCTTATCGAAGAACCCGGGTTCTGTACGTTCCTTGACACCGAACAGTTCAAAGGCATCCAGCACCTCGGGATCATCGTCTGTCTTGGTCAGATGCGTGAAGGGAATATTGATCGAACCGGGGATGGTGCCCTTCTTGTGCCAGGCCGGGGTGCGCGCATCGATGAGCAGGCCCTTGCCATCTCGCAGCTCGGTCTCCATGAACTTGAACAGCTCGACCTCACCGATGGTCTGGACCCCCGGCGCCGGACTGATCGGCTGGATACAGAAGGGCGGACACTTGCGCGCCGTCTTGGCAAAGTAGCCCTTGAGCTCGTAGTCCGGGTCCTGCACACGTTGCACCCGGATCGAACGGCCCTCGTGAATGACATGGATATAAGGCTTGTCCTTGGTCAGCGGGATGAAATCACCACCCAGTTTCAGCTCACCGGAAAATGCCGCCCCACCGAAAAGAAACCCTGCCAGAATGGTGGATACCACCAACGCATGCTGCATCAGACGAACGTACTTTGACATATCTCCTCCCAAACTCGATCTTTACCGGCCACACCCCTGGCACCCGACGACCAGCATGCTGCCAGTCAATCCAGATTGCCGAGCCATCAATGTTGAAGCAGGCGACTCACGATCTTCTTGCGGATCTTGTCCATGCCCACGCCCCGGCGATACTCCTCGAACACCTCCTGACGGCTACGCTCCGGGAGCTTGCGATAGAAACCATAGGTGCCGAAGTAATGCTTCTTGAGCAAGGACTCGAAACTGGCCCGCTGAGAGGCCAGATCTTCCTTCTCTTGTAACAGTGGTGCCGGCCTGCCCTGCTCGGCAGTTTGTTCGATCGTCGCCAGATCTGTCGCGCGCTCCGATTCGGTCAATTCGGCATCGACCTTGCCGGCTTCGGCCTCCAGCTCGGAAAGGTAGTCATCGGCGGACCAGGCAACCGTACTGCTTCCCAGGATTTCGGTGATCAGCAGGAAACCCAGGATCGACGAACGAAACAGCCTCTCCCCTCTCCAGCCACGGAGTGCCACACCCCCTTCCACGGCATTGCAAGAAAGTGATCTCAATGGTGACCTCCCTATGAAATGCGGAACGGCTGACGTTTGTCCCACGTCTTGCGTACCCCCATCCCCTCGATACTGGAATTTGGTCTCGGAAAGTAGCAGCCAAAACCCTGAGCCGCAAGGTGAAATCGATATCCACTGCGACTCGTTCCATAATCCGGACCACATTTCCGGAAAACCGTCCCCCAACACACGTCGCCTTGCAAACCGGTGGCGGCCGGGTATCTTGTGCCCCTCGACAGTTTGCCAGACCCAAGGGAATTCGCAACATGGCACCGGCACTGCTGGTCATCATGGACCCCATCGCACAAATCAAGATCCACAAGGACAGCACCTTCGCCATGCTGCTCGAGGCACAGGCGCGCGGCTGGACGCTGCACTATGCTGAACAGGGCGACCTGTCACAACGTGACGGGCGCACCCGGGTGCTCTCCAGGCGGTTACAGGTAAGGGATGATACCGCCGGCTGGTTCGAACTCGACGCCACCGAGGAAGGCCTCGTCGATCGCTTTCCCGTGGTGCTGATGCGCAAGGACCCACCCTTCGACCTGGACTACATCACCACCACTTGGCTGCTCGACCAACCCGCGGAAGCCGGCACCTTGGTGGTCAACCACCCGACCGCCCTGCGCAATCACAACGAGAAGCTGGCTGCCACCCGCTTTCCGCAACTCTGCCCCCCGCTACAGGTGGCCAGCGACATGGCCACGCTCGAACGCTTCGTGGACGAACACGGCGATGTGATCCTCAAGCCGCTCGACAGCATGGGCGGGGCCTCGATCTTCCGCGTACGCCCCGGCGATCCCAACCGCTGGGTGATCCTGGAGACCCTGACCCGCCACGGTCGCCGACAGGTCATGGCGCAACGGTTCATTCCCGAGATCCGTGACGGTGACAAACGCATCCTGGTGATCGACGGCGAGGCCGTTCCCTGGGCGCTGGCGCGCATCCCCGCCGAAGGAGAGACCCGCGGCAATCTGGCCGCCGGCGGCCAGGGTGTCGGTGTGGCATTGAGCACGCGCGACCGTGAAATCGTTGCCACCGTCGCGCCCTTCCTTCGCGAAGCGGGTATCCTGTTCGCCGGGCTGGACGTAATCGGCGACTATCTCACCGAGATCAACATCACCAGCCCCACCTGCATCCGCGAACTGGATGCCCTCTATGCACTCAATATCGCCGGCACCCTGATGGACCGCATCGAGCAGATGATCGCCGTATGAGCCAATCGAGACCTTCCCGCTTCCGCCTCGCCCTGTTTCTGGGCGCGCTGTCGGCCATCCTGCTGGCCGGCGGCTGTTCACGGCAGCTGCCCTCCCAGTATTTCCGCATGCTCGCCTTCGGCACCCTCCTGGAGCTGGAGGTGATCGGCGTCGACCGGCAACAGGCACAGGCCGCCTACCAGGCGCTGCAGCAGGACTTCCAGTTCATGCACAAGGCCTGGCACGCCTGGGAACCGGGGCCGCTCGGCCGCATCAACCAGGCGATCGCGGACGGCCGCACCATCGCCGCCCCCCCGTCGGTACTGCCCTTGTTGCGCATCTCACAGGATCTGGCACGCCAGAGCGACTACCTGTTCGACCCCGGCATCGGTCGCCTGATCGCGCTCTGGGGCTTCCACGACAGTGAGCTCGAGCCACATGCCCCGCCCAGCGACGAAGAGATCGAGGCACTGGTCGCACAGCACCCCAGCATCCGCGACGTGAGGCTCGAAGGCTTCCACCTCTCCTGCGACAACCCCGCCGTGAAAATCGACTTCGGCGCCATCGGCAAGGGCTACGGCATCGACCGTGCCATCGAACGCCTGCGCGAAATGGGCATCACCGACGCCATCATCAATGCCGGCGGCGACCTGCGCGCCATCGGCTCGCGCGCCGGCAACCCCTGGCGCATCGCCATCCGCGACCCCGATGGTGGAGGCATCTTCGCCTTGCTCTCGGTCAGCGGCGACGAGGCGGTGTTCACCTCCGGCAACTACGAGCGGAACTTCACCTGGAAGGGAAAGTTCTATCATCACATCATCGACCCGCGCACGGGACGACCGGCGGTCGGCACCGCTTCGGTGACCGTACTGCACCCCGACGCCACCACCGCCGACGCCGCGGCCACTGCGCTGTTCATCGCCGGCCCGGACGACTGGTACCGGGTGGCGCGGCAGATGGGCATCAAGTATGTGTTGCTGATCGACACCGAGGGGGAGGTATACATGAACCCGGCGATGCAGAAACGGATCGAACTGCAAAAGTCCGTGCAACACATCCATGTCAGCGAGCCGCTCTGAATCCCGAACCATGAAGGAACGGCCGACCGGACAGATCACCCGCGAACCCCTGGGTCTGGCCCTGCTCGGGGCCACGGTGGTGCATGCCTTCGTGATCCTCGCCATCGGCTTCGACATCCAGCGCAACAACCCGCCAGCGCCAGAACGCACGCTGGATATCACCTTGGTGGTCCCCGAGAAGAAACCCGAGAAGGTCGAGAAACCGGACTTCCTGGCCCAGACCTCGCAACTCGGCAGTGGTGACAAGGTGCAGAAAAACCGTCCGAGCAACCCGCTTGGCAACCCCCAGGCGATCCGCAAGCAGCAGAAGCCCGCGCCCGAACTGGTCCGCGCCGGCGCCGTCCGCCCGGAACCCCGCCAGCAAAGGCAGGTGATCACCACCCGCCATACCGAACGTCGTGAAACGGTCCGCAAGCCCAGCCCCACCATCCAGGCCACGCCACGCCCCCGCATTGCCCAGTTGCTGGCCAGCACCCAGAAGGAGATCGACCGCCTGACCGCGGAACTCGACCGCCACGCCCAGGCCGCGTCCAAACACAAGCGCCGCAAGGTACTCAACGCCAGCACCCAGGAATACAAGTACGCCAGCTATCTCGAGGCCTGGCGGCGCAAGGTAGAGCGCATCGGCAACCTCAACTACCCCGACGAGGCCAAGCGCAAGCGCCTGTACGGCGCGCTGATCCTGCACGTAGCCGTGCGCGCCGACGGCAGCATCGAGCAGGTCCGCCTGCTGCGCTCTTCCGGTCACAAGGTCCTCGACGACGCAGCCATCCGCATCGTCCGCCTGGCCGCCCCCTTCGCGCCTTTCCCCCCCGAGATCCGCAAGGAGGTGGATGTGCTCGATATCACCCGCACCTGGCAGTTCCGCAGCGGCAACCGCTTGTTTTCCGAGCCCTGAGTCCGCATTTGTGTTGCGGGAAGCAGAAAACCGCCGGATACTCGAGTCATGCAAAGCAGCAACCTGACCAACCACCTGCTGATCGCCATGCCCACCCTGCGGGACCCCAATTTCTCGCACACGGTGACCTACATCTGCGAACACGGGCCCAACGGCGCCATGGGCATCGTCATCAACCGCCCCATCGACGTCCGTGTCAGCGAGGTGCTCGAGCAGATGGAGATCCCCAGCGACGACCCAGGCGTGAAGGAGGCACCGGTCTACCTGGGCGGCCCCGTCGAGGAACAGCGCGGTTTCGTGCTGCACGATTCGGGACAGCAATGGGAATCCACCCTGCGCATCAACGACCAGATCAGCGTCACCACCTCGCGCGACATCCTCGAGGCCATGGCCCGCGGCGAAGGGCCCGCGCATGCCCTGGTGGCCCTGGGCTACGCCGGCTGGGGGCCGGGGCAACTGGAACAGGAGATCCTCGACAACAGCTGGCTGAGCGCCCCGGCCGATCGCGCCATCCTCTTCGAACTGCCGCCGCCACACCGCTGGGAGGCCGCGGCGCGGCTGATCGGAGTGGATCTCAACCGCCTGAGCACCGACAGCGGCCACGCCTGATGGCTACCCTGCTCGGCTTCGACTACGGGAGCCACAAGATCGGCGTGGCTGTCGGCCAGACGCTGACGCAGAGCGCCAATCCCCTCACCACCCTGGGCAACCAGAGCGGCAAGCCCGACTGGGAGCGCATCGGCGCCCTGATCGAAGAATGGCAACCCGACGCCCTGGTGGTCGGCCATCCCTTCGAGATGACCGACCGCGAAGCAAACAACGCCAAACCTGCCAAGCGATTCGCGCGCCAGCTGCACGGACGCTACCATCTGCCCGTGCACCTGATCGACGAGCGCCTGACCACGCGCGCAGCCTGGCTCGACCTGGGCGCGGAAGCAGCCCGCGACCCCACCCGCGTCGATGCCTGGGCTGCCAAACTGATACTCGAGACCTGGCTGAGACAATGACCGAGGCACCGCAACACATCTTCATGCAGCATGACGGCATCATCGACCTGATCGATGGCATGACCGGCATCCTGCGCCATTACCTGTGCGACCGCGAAATCGACGACCCCGCAATCATCGGCATCCACACCGGCGGGGCCTGGATCGCCCACGAGCTGCACCAGCGGCTGGACTGCCCCGACCCGCTCGGTCTGCTCGACATCAGCTTCTACCGCGACGACTTCACGCGCATCGGTGTCAACCCGCAGGTCCGCCCCTCGCGCATCGAGTTCGATGTGGACGAGCGCAACATCGTACTGGTGGACGACGTGATCCAGAGTGGGCGCACCATCCGCGCGGCCATGAACGAGATCTTCGACTTCGGCCGGCCGGCCAGCATCACCCTGGTCACCCTGATCGAGCGCAACGGTCGCCAGCTGCCCATCCAGCCCGACGTGGTCGGTCTGAGCCTGCCACTGCCCACGCACGAGCACATCCGCCTCACCGGCCCCGACACCTTCACCCTGGAGATCACCCGCCGCACCGATGCATGAATGTGAAGGTTCGGCCCGGGGACGGGCCTCCTACGGCAGGAGCGGCGTCCTCGTCGCGAACACTCCCTGCAGGGCATGCGACCTGCCCCACAGGCTGTTACAATGCGCGTGATGGCGAGTGACAGACGACAGAACATCCAACTGACGCCGGATGGCCGCCTTCGCCATTTCCTGACCATCGAGGGACTGAGCCGCGAACTGCTCACCCACATCCTCGATATCGCCGAATCCTTCGCCGCCTTGCCGGGCCGGCCGGTCAAGAAAGTTCCTGCGCTGCGCGGGCGCATCATCACCAACCTGTTCTTCGAGAACAGCACTCGCACCCGCACCACCTTCGAACTGGCCGCCAAGCGACTGTCCGCCGACGTGCTCAACTTCAATGTCAGCACCTCGGCCACTGCCAAGGGCGAAACCCTGCTGGACACCCTGCGCAACATCGAGGCGATGCACAGCGAGATGTTCGTGGTGCGCCACAGCCAGTCGGGCGCGGCGCATTTCATTGCCCGCCATGCGGCCCCCGGCGTGAGCGTGATCAATGCCGGCGACGGCCGCCACGCCCACCCGACCCAAGCCATGCTGGACATGTTCACCATCCGCCGCCACAAGGGCGATTTCACCCCGCTGCGGGTGGCCATCGTGGGTGACATCCTGCACTCGCGGGTGGCACGCTCGCAGATCCTCGCCCTCAACACCCTGGGCGTGACCGAGGTGCGCGTGGTCGGCCCACGCACCCTGATCCCCACCGAGGCACGGGCGCTGGGTGTGCACGTCCATCACGACCTCGACGAGGGCCTGCGCGACGTGGACGTGGTCATCATGCTGCGTCTGCAGAAGGAACGCATGGATGGTGCCCTGCTGCCCAGTGAATCCGAATACTTCCGCCTCTATGGCCTGACCAACAAGCGCCTGGAAGCAGCCAAACCCGACGCCATCGTGATGCACCCCGGCCCCATGAACCGCGGCGTCGAGATGGACTCCGAGGTGGCCGACGGCCCACGCTCGGTGATCCTGCAACAGGTCAGCTACGGCATCGCGGTGCGCATGGCGGTCATGAGCCTGTGCATGCAGACCCATGCCGAGGAGCGGGGAGAGGCATGAACATCAGCATCCTCAACGGCCGCCTGATCGACCCGGCCAACGGCATCGACGACACCCTGGACCTGCACATCCAGGGCCAGCAGATCCTCGCCGTCGGCGCGGCGCCCGCAGGCTTCGAGGCACAGGAGACCATCGATGCCAGCGGCTGCATCGTCTGCCCGGGGCTGGTGGACATCGCCGCCTCGCTGCGCGACCCCGGCCCCGGCCGTATCGACCTGGCCAGCGAGACTGCCGCGGCCGCGCGTGGCGGCATCACCACTCTGGTGTGCACCCCGGACACCCAACCGGTGATCGACACCCCCGCGGTGATCGAACTGATCCACCGTACCGCGCGCAAGCTGCGACGCACCCGGGTGCTGATCGCCGCCGCCCTCACCCAGGGACTGGACGGCCAGCAACTGGCCAACATGGCCGCGCTGGCCCGCGCCGGTGCGGTCGCCCTGAGCAATGCACGACGCCCACTGGCCAACACCCTGGTCGAGCGCCGCGCCCTGGAGTATGCCGCCACCTTCGGCCTGACCGTGATACTGCGTCCCGAGGACCCGCACCTGCGTGCCGGTGGCTGCGCACACGAGGGCGCCGTGGCCACCCGCCTGGGCCTGCCCGGCATCCCCAGTTGTGCCGAGACGGTGGCCGTGGCGCGCGACCTGGCGCTGGCCGAGCACACCGGTGCCCGGGTACATTTCCATGCCCTGTCCACGGCCGGCGCCGCCAGCCAGCTGCGCGAGGCCCAGGCCGCGAAGCTGCCGGTCAGCGCCGATGTCGCCGCTCACCAGCTGCACCTGACCGAGATGGACATCGAGGGCTTCGACGCCGATTGCCACGTCTCGCCACCGCTGCGCACCCTGGCCGACCGCGAGGCCCTGCGTCAGGCGGTGGCCGACGGCACCATCGCGGCCATCTGCTCCGATCACCAGCCCCACGAGCTGGACGCCAAGGAGGCGCCCTTCCCCGAGACCGCCCCCGGCATCTCGGGCCTCGAGACCCTGCTGGCGCTGACCCTGCGCCTGGTGGACGAAGGCGTGCTGCCACTCACCGAGGCCATCGCCCGAGTCACCTGCGGCCCGGCCGATCTGCTCGGCCTGCCCCATGGGCGGCTCGGCGCGGGCAGCCCGGCGGACGTCTGCATCTTCGAGCCCGACACCCCCTGGACACTGCACCGCTCGGCACTGTGCAGCGAGGGCCGCAACACCCCCTTCGACGGCTGGGAATTCGAAGGCCAGGTCACCCATACCCTGTTCAACGGGCGCGTGGTCTACCGGCGCGACGCGCGAGACCCTGCCCCACACCCATGACGCAGGCAACCCACAACCCGGATCATGGAAGACGCACTTGTGCACCTTGATTCCTCACCACAGAGGACACAGAGCGCACAGGGTTCAACGACAGCAAAAGGCGAGGCGCGCCCCCTCCTGCAGGCGAACCATCGCCCCGTCGGTCGCGGGTGGCAATCCCGCCGAGACAGCCCCACCTTTCAGCCCCTCTGTGATCTCTGTGTGCTCAGTGGTGGTTAACTGACCTCCAGTTGATCTAGCGCAAAGACATCGACACGCAAACTGCACATACTGAAAGCTCGAAGTCGAACCCGGCATATCTCTCTCCGCCGAAACTTCGATGCTTATCTCACTCTTATGACTGACCTTGCCCGCCTCCTCGAGGCGGGCGTTTTTTACGCCGGCTCTCATCCCACACCCCTGATCTCCCTTGTTTTTCATTCACCACAGAGCTAAACGATGGCGAATGGCAAGGCGCGGACCTTCCTGCAGGGGAACCAGCGGTCGGTCCGTCGGTCGCGGTTGCAACCCCAGCGGGACATCAGCCCCCTCTGTGATCTCTGTGTCCTCTGTGGTGCACCTTCACGCCAGGTAACGCCCAGCCGCCGCAATGGCGATATTGCCCAGGCCGATCAGGGTGTTGATACCCACCAGCACACGGATCTGCGCCAGCGCCTGTCCGCCCGCCGGCCAGTCCTGTGCCGCCACCGCCCGCTTCAGGCGTCCGTAGGGGGCGAAGAAGACGTGCATGAAGATCAGCATCATGACGATGCCGACACTGAACATGGCATGGATGTAGAGCGGGCTGTCGGCAAAGCCCCCGAAGACCCCGAACATCATCCACAGCCCCGTGCCGAGGATGGTCAGCACGCACAGCCACACCCAGGGGAAGAAACGTCCGAACACCCCGACCCACAGGGTCAGACGCAGCGGCGGCTCGAGCTGCGCAGCGGCGACCGGCCGCAGCACCATGTAGGCGAAGAACATGCCGCCCACCCAGATGACGACAGACAAGACATGCAATGTGACCATTGCGCTCATGGCACCCCCTCGAGACAAAACGGTTAGAATTGCCGGCATTCTACACCGCGCACCACGCCACCGGAGCGATACCCACCACCATGCAGGCCTCCGATCACCACGTCGCCGTACTGGGCGCCAGCCCCAAGCCAGCACGCTACGCCAACCAGGCCATCCGTCTGCTGCTCGAGCACGGCTACCAGGTGACGCCCATCCACCCGCGCTTTCGCGAGATCGAAGGGCTGACCGTCGCCAACACCCTGGAGCAGGTGCCACGCCCAGTGGATACCCTCACCCTCTATGTCGGCCCCGAACGCCTGGAACCGCAGATCCCGGCGCTGCTCGCGCTCGCACCCGGCCGGGTGATCTTCAACCCCGGCACCGAATCACGCGCCTTCCAGCAAGCGCTGGATGCCGCCGGCATTCCCTGGCTCGAGGCCTGCACCCTGGTGCTGCTCAAGACCAGGCAATTCTGAGTTCTCCAGTCCCATGGCACGTTCACCTCACATCACCCGCGAAGGCTTCGAGGCGCTGAAGGCAGAGCAGCGCGCACTCTGGGACAAGCGCCGCGAGGTAGTGAAACACCTGGCCGCCGCCGCGGCCGAGGGCGACCGCTCGGAAAACGCCGAATACATCTACCGCAAGAAGCAGCTGCGTGAGCTGGACCGACGTATCCGCTACCTGCAGAAACGCATCCCCGAACTGAAGGTGGTCGAGTGCACCCCCGACGACCCCGAACGGGTGTACTTCGGCGCCTGGGTGGAACTGGCCGACCGTCAGGGCGAAATCCACGCCTACCGCATCGTCGGTGCCGACGAATTCGACCCCAAACGTCACTGGATCAGCATCGACTCACCGATGGCGCGTGCCCTGCTCGGCCGCGCCCTCGACGAGTCGGTACGCGTGCGCCTGCCCGAGGGTGAGGCCGAATTCGACATCATCGCCATCCGCTACGACAACCCGGCCTGAACTTTTGCCGGTGCCGGCCGATACCTGGCCCCGAAGCAATGACCCGGAGCCATCATGCAACCCCGACATGCCCATCTGCTGCCCGGCTGGCCGTGCATCAACCTCGGCCTCCTCGACATGGCCTGCCACCGCCCACCGGCGGCGGATGAAGGCTTCGCGACAGACTTGAACTTCACCCCCTGAAACCGCACATTAGGCGCGACTCAACACTCGGAGAAAACGACGTGCGTCTGCTGCTGTTTCTTGCAACCAACGTGGCCGTGCTGGTGGTCATCAGCCTGATGTTCCGCCTGCTCGGCATCGACGGTCTGCTGGCCACCAACCGGATCGATCTCGACCTCAACGCCCTGCTGATCTACTCGGCCATCATCGGCTTCTCGGGCTCGCTGATCTCGCTGTTCATGTCCAAGTTCATGGCCAAGCAGGGCATGGGCGTACAGGTCATCGAGCAGCCCACCAACGGGGTCGAGCTGTGGCTGGTGGACACCGTGGCCCGTCAGGCCCAGGCGGTGGGCATCGGCATGCCCGAGGTCGGCATCTTCGAGGGGCCGCCGAACGCCTTTGCCACCGGCTGGAACAAGGACGACGCCCTGGTAGCCGTCTCCACCGGTCTGCTCTCGACCATGAACCGTGACGAGATCGAGGCGGTGCTGGCGCACGAGATCAGCCACGTGGCCAACGGCGACATGGTCACCCTCACCCTGATCCAGGGGGTAGTCAACACCTTCGTGGTGTTCCTCTCGCGCGTGGTCGGCCACATCGTGGACCGGGTGATCCTCAAGAACGAGCGCGGCCACGGTATCGGCTTCTTCATCGCCTCCATGGTGGCCCAGGTGGTGCTCGGCATCCTCGCCTCGATGATCGTGATGTGGTTCTCGCGCTGGCGCGAATACCGCGCCGATGCCGGCGCTGCGCAACTGGCCGGCAAGTTCAAGATGATCTCGGCACTGCGCCGCCTGCAACAGGCGCATACCGAGCCCCTGCCCGACGAAATGGCCGCCTTCGGCATCGCCGGCGACAAGGTCAGTGCGCTGTTCGCCAGCCATCCGCCCATCGAGGACCGCATCGCCGCGCTCGAACGCCTGCCCTGACGGGTGGGAACCACGAAGGACACAAAGGGCAAAGGCCTTCAGGCAGACCTGCGTGGGGGGATCCGAAAGGCCCCCACATTCCCACACTTCGTGCGCCTTGTGTCCTTTGAGGAGCGCATCGCCACGCTCGAACCCCCGCCCTGAAGGGTGGGAACCACGAAGGACACAAAGGGCAAAGGCCTTCAGGCAGACCTTCGAGGGGGGATCCGAAAGGCACTCACATTCCCACACTTCGTGCGCCTTGTGTCCTTTGTGGTGAGCTACCCTTCGCGTCCTTGGCGGTTCCAACAATCAGGGTGCCAGGGCGGCCATGATATCCGAGGCCTCCAGGCCCTCGAAGGCCGCACGCTCGAACAGGGTGAAGCTGCCGGCCAGCTCCGACCAGGCGAAGCCGGCGCGGTTCCGCCACACCGGCAGCTCAGTCATGGCGATGCGCCTGCTCCGGCGGTTCGGGCACCGGGTCCACCCCTCCCTCGTGCCAGGGATGGCAACGCGAGACACGACGGATGCCCAGCCACAGGCCACGCAACGCCCCCCATTTCTCCATCGCCTCGATGGTGTAGGCCGAGCAGCTCGGGTAGTAACGGCAGTTGTTGCCCAGCACCGGGCTGATCAACAACTGGTAGGCGCGCACCAGCGCGATGAAAAAGCGTTTCATGCGCGCATTCTACCCGCAGTAGAATGCGCCGATGAACGGCAGCCTGTACCTGTTTCCCGCCACCCCCGAGGCCGCACCCGAGCCGGCTCCGGTGCTTGCAGTTCTCGAGGCCCTGCAAGTGGTCGGCACCCCACTGGCAGAGACGGCCGACAAGCGGGTATTTCGCGCCGGCGAGGGCTTTGCGCGCGAGGTGATCTTCGCCGGCTGCTCGCCACACCTGCGCTTCGAGGCCACACATGCCGACGATCGTGACTTCTGTCACCTCGCCCTGCACGGCCCACTGCCGACACCGCGGCTGTTCACCGGCCCCCGGACCGGCAGACCGCGCTGCCCGAGCTGTCGCGCCCGCCTCGACGACTGGCGCGAGCGCGCCGAGGCACCACTCGCGGCACTGCCCTGCCCGGCCTGCGCGGCGGACTGCCGGGCCATCGATCTCGACTGGCGACAACAGGCCGCGATCGGGCGACTGCTGGTGGAACTGCGCAACGTGTTTCCCGGCGAGGCCACACCCAGCGACCGGCTGCTCACGGCACTGCACAAGGCCACAGGGACCGACTGGCGTTACGGCTGGGCGGCAATGAGCGAGACACCCTGATTCAGGCGCTGCGCACCTCGGCATCGACCGGCGGATCGGCCAGCACGCAGCGATTCTTGCCGGCACGCTTGGCCTGATACATGGCCTGATCCGCGCGTTCGAACAATTGCTCGGCCGTCTCTCCCGGCTCGGCCACCGCCACCCCGCCGGAAAGCGTGATCTTCACCGGCTTGTTGTGCGAATGCATGCCGGCCTGCTCGACCTGGCGGCGCATCATGTCGGCCACCTTGAGCGCGGCCTCACCATCGGCGCCCGGCAGCAGGCCAACGATCTCCTCGCCGCCGTAGCGGGCGAGGAAATCGGTCTCGCGCAGGCTCTCGGCGAGGATCTTTCCGATCAGCGCCAGCGCGCGGTCACCGGCCTTGTGCCCGAACACGTCGTTGATCTGCTTGAAGTCGTCCACATCGAAGACCACCAGCGCAAGCGGGGTACCAAAGCGTCGCCAGCGTGCCAGTTCCTCGTCGATGCGTGCCTCGAAGGCACGCCGGTTGGGCAGGCCGGTGAGCGGATCGCGCATCGCCTGCTGACGGGTCTCCTCGACCTGACGGCGCAGGTCGAAGGCCTCGCGTTCCAGGGCCTCCAGCTGGCGCTTCATCAGTGCCGCCTGCTGCTCGGCCTGCACGTCACGCTGTGCTTCATCCTTGAGGTGGGTGGCCACATGCTGCTGGATGCGGTCGAGGACCTGAATGACCTGTTCACGCAGCTGCGCCAGGCCCTGATTCTCATCCATGCTGGCGGACAGCCCCCCGACCTCGCTGCTCACCGCACGCCCCAGGCGCATCCCGCTCTCGCGCGAGGCTCGGCGGCGCTCGCTGTCGCCGAGCATGTAGTCATCCAGCGCCTCGAGGCGCTCGCTGAGCTGGGCCAGGAATACACTGGAGGCCTCGGCATCACGATGCGCGCGATCCAGCGCGGTGGCCGCCATGTTGCCGATCTCGCGCACCACCTCCAACCAGGCATCGCGTGGCGCTCCCTCGGCCAGCTGCTCACGCAGGGCATCGACCCGCTGTCGCATGTCGTCCGGCCAGTCGATGGCATCGATGACCTCGCGCAACAAGGCATTTGGGTCGCTCTGCCCACCTCGATGCAGCAGGCGCCCGAGCAGTCCGCTCCCAGCCTCCCTGGCGGTGTCCGGCCGGGCCTCGGTCGGCTGTTTACCGAACAGCAGGTCCGCCAGTTCGTCGAGCTGACGTTCGTCCGCCCGGCCCGGGGCCTCGGCCAGCCGGCGCCAGAGCTTCAATGCCGACTTGAGCTGTTTCGAGGACAACGAGGAGTGCGCGAGCAGGCGCTCGAACAGATCGCCCTGAACCCGGTCGTCCTGCGCCTTGAGCAGGGCATCACCCAGCTCCTGGGCCTGCTCGATCAGGCGTTCCGGGGAGCCTTTCTTGACCGCCTTGCGCAGGCGTGACAGATGCGGGTCGAGCAACGGGTCGAGGCCGCTGGTGGCCACACACAGGCGCGAGATCAGACGCAGCAGTTCGCGCTCGGCCTCCTGGCGGCGCTTCTCCTCGCCATCGAGCTGCTCGGCCAGCTGCAGATAGCGATCACGCCATTTTTCCTGATCACTCATGGCGACCTCAAGCAGCCAGATGGATACGCTCGGGGATCAACAGCTCCACACACACGGGGAGGTGATCGCTCAACGGGTAGTCGAGTACCCGGGCATGGAGCACCTGCAGGGAATCGGAGACCAGGATGTGGTCGATACGCCGCACCGGACGCCAGCTGGGGAAGGTCGGCTTGCTGCAACCCGGTTCACGCAGACCGTTGTGCTCGACGAAATGCCGGAACTCGGTGGTGTCGCAACTGGTGTTGAGATCACCCATCACCACCACGTGTTCGGCATGACGCAGGCGTTCGGCGATGAAGTCGAGCTGGCGGCGCCGGTGGCGCCGCGACAGTGCCAGGTGCAGGGTGCAGACGTGCAGGGCGTCCTCACCCTCGCCGAACTCCAGCACCATGGCGCCACGGCCGTTACCGGGAGGCAGGCGATACTTGCTGACCCGGGTCGGTGCGAGACGGCTCAGAAAGCCGTTGCTGTTCTGCGCGATCATGCCGATGTCGCGATTGACCTGCCGGTACCAGTAGGGATAGCCGGCACGCTGCGCCAGATACTCGGTCATGTCGAGAAACCCGCTGCGCAGGCTGCCGGCATCGACCTCCTGCAGTCCCACCAGATCGTAACCACGCAGCACCTGCGCGATACGGTCCAGGTTGTGGATACGATGCCGGCTGGGCAGTACGTGCCGCCAGCCCTTGGTGAAATAGTCCCGAAACTGGCTGGTATCGATCCCTGCCTGGATGTTGTAACTCAGCAGACGCAGGCGCTGGCCGGCGCTCGGACTGAAAGGAGTGGCGATACTCGCGGTTTCCGACCTGTCCATCTATCTCATTCACTTTCTTCCTGGCGTTCCCTGCGAACGCGCTCCACCAGGAAATCGGCCAGTTCGACCATTCCTTTAAAGTCCAGTCCGCGCCCGCTGCGGTAGCGGCCGTCGATCACCAGCGAAGGCACGGCACGCACCCCGTAACGACGCATCAGTGCGGCCGCCCGGTTGGTGCGCGTGGCCACCGCAAAGGAGTTCATCGCCTGGCGGAACCTGTCGATGTCCACTCCCTGTCCGCGCAGGAAGGCCTCGATGGCATCCTGATCCTTGAGGCGATTGTGCTTCTCGTGGATCTCGTTGAAGAAGGCCGCATGCACCCGGTCCAGCTCGCCCATGGCCTGCAGGGCGTAGTAGACCTTGGCATGCAGATTGGCGACACCGCCGAACATGGCGGGTACGCGCACGAATTCCACGTCGTCCGGCTTGTTGGCCAACCAGTTCCTGACGAAGGGCTCGAAGTGATAGCAGTGGGGGCAGGTCCACATGAAGAACTCGATGACCTCGATCTTGTCGCCGGGCTTGCCCACGGGCGGTTCGGGCAGCAGCACCTCGTAGTGGGTGTTCTCCTCGAACTCGACTGCCACGGCAAGCGATGCCAGAGACAATAGCGCGGATGCGAACAGAAGCTTTGCCAGATGTTTCACGTTTTCGACTCCCTGATAGGTTCTTGTTGTCCGATCCAGGGCAACCCCTGGTTGCCAGTTTAGCCGTCTCACCGGGTCGGATCATCCCTTGGAACCGGAATCCAGGCTCCGAGTTCCGGGTTCCGCTCCCCCGTTGCCCCGACCAAAAAAGGCGGCCCAGCGGCCGCCTCCTTACTCACGCGATGTATGCGGATCGCCGGATCACTGCAGACCCTGGACGTACTGGGCAACCGCCTCGATCTCGGCATCGGTCAGCTTGCTGGCCACGCCACGCATCATGGAACCCGCATCGTTGCCGCGCGCACCGCTGCGGAAGGCCTTGAGCTGCTTGACCACATACTCGGCATGCTGGCCCTTCAGCGCGGGGAACTTCGCCTGCGGATTGCCGCTGCCGGTGGGCGAGTGGCAGGCCGCACAGGCTGCCACGCCCGACGTGGCGTTGCCGGCACGATAGATCGTCTGTCCCAGTTCCAGCTTGTCCTCGGCCGTCTTGCCGGGCTTGACCTTCTGGCTGGAGAAATAGGCGGCCAGGTTGGCCATATCCTGCTCGCTCAACGGCGCCACCATGGCGGTCATGGTGGGATCCTTGCGCTTGCCGCTCTTGAAGTCCTGCAGCTGCTTGAGCAGATAGCTCTCGTGCTGACCGGCCAGCTTGGGGAAATTGGCAGCCACACTGTTGCCATCCGCGCCGTGACAACCGGCACAGGTGCCGGACTTTGCCTGACCGGCAGCGGCATCACCCGCGGACATGGCCGGCGCGGCGACCACACAAGAGATCATGGATACGGCGAACAGTACTTTTTTCATGGCTTTCCCCACAGATCAAAAAAACCGAGTTGGCGAATCAGCGCGCAATTATAAGGAAATTCTGATGTAACTGCCAATCCGCACACGATTTCGCGCACGCCATCCGGTCTGTTCGGCCCGGGGACGGGCCTCCTGCGGGTGGGAGCGGCGTCCTCGTCGCGAACGTTCGGCCCGGAGAGGGGCCTCCTACTGGAGGGTCGCGACATAGGCCGCCACGTTGTCGATGTCGTCATCGCTCAAGCCGCTGGCCATGGCTCGCATGGTGGCATTGTCACGCTTGCCGGACTTGAAGGCCCGCAGCTGCTCGGCGACATAGGCCGCATCCTTGCCGGCGAGCGGCGGATACCCCAGGGCGGCATTACCCGTCCCGTCCGGTCCGTGACAGCCCGCGCAGACGACGAAGCGCGCCTTGCCCGCGGCCAGGTCCGCCGCGCCAGCACATCCTGCGTATGCGAACAGGGCGGCACAGATCATCGTGACCAGTGGTTTGTTCATTGCGTCCTCTCTCTGCCTGCCAGGGCTCTCGCCCCCTGGCTGATCATCGTCGGGTGTGGAAATCGTCGAGAATCTGCCAGCTCCGCCCTCCCCCTTCGAGACGCAGGGCGAACTGCCAGTGCATCTGCCTTTGACTGCATACCGGCAGGATAGTTTCGCCTTCCCAGCGTCCCGGGGCGGCGGGTTCCAGGCGCACGCGATTGGGCGCCATCGTCATGTTCAGTCCGGTGATATCGCCAGCCCGTGCGCTCCAGCCAGCGCGGTCGATGGTCACCACCACGCGCACCGGCTGCATCAGCGGCACCGGACGGGGCGTCAAGGTCAGCGTCAGCACTGCGCCATCGGGCAGCGCATGCCGACAAGGCCCATCCGAAAGATGGCAGGCCAGTGCCGGCCCGATGCGCGGCACCGCTTCCGGCACCGACAGATAGCGTGCGCCAAGAAATCCGGCCACACCCAGCAACAGCACGCCCACCCAGGGCAACAGGGATCTCGTCATAATCCCCTATCCCCCTTCAATCTGCCGATGGTTGCAGTCCGGGCACGCCACGTCAAACCTCGCCCTCGGCCCGTGCGCGGCAATCCGCCAGCCGCGCGATCTCTTCATCGCTCAGGGCACGCCAGCGCCCCGGCACCAGTTCGGGATCCAGCACTACCCCGCCGACCGACTCCCGATGCAGGCGCAACACCCGGTTGCCCAGCGCTGCAAACATGCGCCGCACTTGGTGATAGCGCCCTTCGTGCAGGATCACCCGTACGCGCTGCTCATCCAGACGCTCGAGCCGGGCCGGCCGGGTCGGCCGCTGCTCGCCCCGCAGCACGATACCCTCGGCAAAGCGTGCCTCGGCCTCTGCCACCAGGGGCTCGGCCAGCTCGGCGACATAGGCCTTGGCGCAGCCGCGTCGCGGCGAGGTGACCGCATGCGACCAGTCACCATCGTCGGTGAGCAGCAGCAGGCCCGTGGTGTCGCGATCCAGGCGACCGACGATATGCACCCGCGCGGCCAACTCGGGGGGCAGCAGGTCGAGCACCGTGGCATGGATGGGGTCGCGCCGCGCGCACACCAATCCGCTCGGCTTGTGCAGCATCAGATAGACGGGACCCGCCAGCGCCACCGGCTCGTCACGCCAGCGCACCACCGCATCAGAGGGCACACGCAGCGCGGGGTCACGTACTACCTCACCGTCGAGGGTGACGCGCTGCTTGCGGATCTCGATCCCGGCCTGCTTGCGCGACAGACCGGTGGCCTGTGCCAGCAGGCGGTCGAGACGGATGAAATCTTTGGACATGGATCTGTTCATGGCGCGCAAGCATAGCGCCCGTGCAACCCCGCCGACTACAATAGCGCCATGAAATTCTCGCAACTGGCCATCGGACAACGCTTCACCTGGCAGGGGCAGACCTGGGTGAAATCCACCCCCCTGCAGGCCGACCCCGTCGAGGGCGGGAGACGGCGACTGGTGCCGCGCTCGGCCACGATCGAGCCGCTGGAAGCCGCCCCCACGGCCGACACCCCGCCGGCCCGCCCATCACAGATCCCGGTGGAGCGCCTGGAACAGGCGATGGACGCCTTCGGCCGTGAACTGACCGACATCATCACCGGCAGCGGGCTGGACGCCGAGGCCAGCGCGCAGACCCTGCGCCAGTTGCGGAAGGCCTTCGCCCGGCTGCGCCATCACCTGGATCTCGACAGATGACTACAGAGACACACGAAGTCTATGTCTTCGGCACCTGCCTGATCGATCTGCTGTGCCCGGAGGCCGGGATGGCCACGCTGCGCCTGCTCGAGCGCGCCGGTTTCCGCCCCCTCTTCCCGCAGGCGCAAAGCTGTTGCGGCCAACCGGCCTTCAACAGCGGCTACCGACGCGAGGCGCGGGCGGTGGCACGCGCCCAGCTCGCGGCCTTCGCGCGCGAGCTGCCGGTCGTGGTGCCCTCGGCCTCCTGCGCCGGCATGATCCGCAACCACTGGCCCGCGCTGTTCGCCGGCGAGCCCGAGGAGGCGCAGGCCCGGGCACTGGCCGCGCGCACCTTCGAGCTGTGTGAGTTTCTCGATCGCGCCGGGCTGGTACTGCAGGATCGCGGCGAGCCGGTGCGTGTCGCCCTGCACCACTCGTGCAGCGCGCGCCGCGAGACCCGCACGAACGCCTCCGCCGAGCGTCTGCTCGCGCAGCTGAGTGGCGTCGAGTGCCTGGCACCGGCACACGCCGAGGAATGCTGTGGCTTCGGTGGCACCTTCGCCATCAAACAGGATGCCCTCTCGGCGGCGATGGCCGACAGCAAGTGCGACGCCGTGCTCGCCACCGGCGCCGAACGCCTGCTCTCGCAGGACGCCGGCTGCCTGCTGCACCTGCAGGGCCGGCTGGCGCAGCGCGGTGACACCCTGCCGGTGCAGCACATCGCCGAATTCCTATGGGAGCGCAGCGCATGAACGTACCCGGCTCGATGACAGCCCTGCGCGCCCGTGTTCGCGAGGCGCTGGGCAAGGCCCCGGTGCGGCGCAACTTCCGCGCCGCGATGGACGGCATCCGCGCCAAGCGCGCCGCGGCCCTCCCCGACGCCACCGACTTCGCGCAGCGCCGGGCACGCGCCGCCGCGATCCGTGCCCGCGCACTGGCCCGCCTGCCAGAGCTGCTCGAACGCCTCGAGCAGCGCCTTACGGCCAACGGCATCCAGGTGCACTGGGCCGAGGACGCCGCACAGGCCAACGCCATCGTGCTCGACCTGCTGCGCCGGGCGGGCGCGCGCTCGGTGATCAAGGGCAAGTCCATGGTCAGCGAGGAGACCGGCCTCAATGACGCCCTGGGCGAGGCCGGCATCGCGGTGGTGGAATCGGACCTCGGTGAATACATCGTGCAACTGGCCGGTGAGCCACCCTCGCACATCGTCGCGCCCGCCATCCACAAGAACCGGCACGAGGTGGCGGCCCTGTTCCAGGCCCACCACCCGCAGCGCGAGGCCACCGAAGACATCGAAGGCCTCACCGCCGAGGCGCGGCAGGTGTTGCGGCGGCGCTTCGCCCAGGCCGATGCCGGCATCTCCGGAGTGAACTTCCTGGTGGCCGAGACCGGTACCCTGGTGCTGGTGGAGAACGAGGGCAACGGCCGCCTGAGCACCAGTGCCCCACCGCTGCACATCGCGATCACCGGCATCGAGAAGGTGATCGAGCGCCTGGACGAGCTGCCGCCCCTGCTCGACCTGCTCACCCGCTCGGCCACCGGCCAGCCGATCACCACCTATGTGAATTTCATCAGCGGCCCGCGGCGTGCCGATGAACTCGACGGCCCGCGCGAGGTGCACCTGGTGCTGCTCGACAATGGGCGCGCACGCATCCATGCCGATCCACTGTTCGCCGACACCCTGCGCTGCATCCGCTGCGGCGCCTGCATCAACCACTGCCCGGTCTATGTGCAGGTCGGCGGACACGCCTATGGCAGTGTCTATCCCGGCCCCATCGGTGCCCTGCTCGAACCACAACGCCTGGGACTCGAGGCCGGCGGCAGCCTGACGTCCGCCTGCACCCTGTGCGGCGCCTGTGGCGACGTCTGCCCGGTGGCCATCCCCTTGCCCGGCCTGATCAACCAGCTGCGCGCCGAGGGCATCGAGCCTCGCCCCGACTCGCCGCTCCCCGGCGCGGGCCGCCTGCGCCACCGTGGTGAGGCGCTGCTGTGGCGACTGTGGACGGCGATCTACGCCCACCCTCGCCGCTACCGCTGGTTGGCCCAGCTACTCACAGCGCTGCGCAGGCTCGCGCCGCGGCGGCTCGGGGCCTGGACACGCTGGCGCGAGGCACCGCGACCGGCGGCACGCGATCTGCACCGACTGGCGCGGAAAGCGGGGTTCTCCGATGAATGAAGCACGCGACCACATCCTGAAACGCTTGCGCACCGTGCGGCGCGAGGCGCCGGATACCACCGCGCCATCCCTGGCAGCGGGAGCCGACGGCGAAACGCTGATCGCCCGGTTTCGCACCGCCCTCGAGGCCGTGCGCGGCGAGGTGCATCGCCTGCGCGACGGCGACTGGCTGGGCTGGCTGGCGCGCGAGCTGCCGGCGCGCGGGGTCGGCAACCTGCTCGCCGGCACCGGGGAGATCGGCCACACCCTGCAGGCACATCCCATCCCGGGTGTGAACCTGCATCGCTACGACCACCCGGTGGAGGAGTGGAAGGACGCCTTGTTCGACCACATCGATGCCGGCATCACCGGCTGTCGAGGGGCGATTGCCGCGACCGGCAGCCTGATCCTCTGGCCCAGCCCGGAGGAACCCCGGCTGCTGTCGCTGGTACCGCCATTGCACATCGTGCTGCTGGATGCCGCGAACCTGCATGCCGACCTGGCGACCGCGATCCGCGCCCAGGGCTGGGCACAGGGCCTGCCCACCAACGCCCTGCTGATCACCGGCCCGTCCAAGACCGCCGACATCGAACAGACCCTGACCTGGGGCATCCACGGCCCACGCGAGCTGGTCGTGTTGGTGCTTGGTTGATCTGGAAAACCACAAAGCACACAAAGCACACGAAGGTTATTGGGTGAAACCGCGAAGGGCGCCAAGGACGCGAAAGTTTTGTGGCGGGGACGTGGGATGTTTCCAGGCCGTGCACGAGAATTCACCACAAAGATCACAAAGACCACGAAGCGTCCATGTTCATGGACTGTAGTCGTCGCGCTCTGGCCTGACAGCCAGCAGTTTTTCCGGAAATGCCTGTTGTCGGATCGGGCCTGAGACTACTCGGGAATCTTTGTGCCCTTCGTGTACCCCATGGAAATCTTTGCGTCCTTCGCGGTTCTCTCTACGCCGGCCTTGCCGGTTGGCACGAAGGCGGTTCAACCGAAGTGGCCGCTCAAGAAATCTTTGTGCTCTTCGCGTGCTTTGTGGTTACCCCTTGGAAACCTTCGCATCCTTTGCGCCCTTCGTGGTTTTCCGCCCCTCAGGTCTCACCTGCTTCGTGGCGCGCGCGGATGAACTGGCTGTGCGGCACGTACAGCAGGTCGGCCAGGCGGCGTATCAGGTGTTCCTCGTAGTGATGGATGTGGCCGTCGGCCCAGGCCACCGACCAGAGGTCGTACAACAGGCGGTATTTCTGTTCGCGCGAGAGCCGCCGGTTGAGGGTGTCCAGCCAGGTGTGCAGGGAGACGCCTTCGGCCGATTCGCGACGCGCCTGTTCCAGCAGTTCCTCGAGCGCGGCCGGCTCCAGGTTCCAGCGCGTGCGCAACAGCTCGCGCAGGCGTGCGAACTCGGCTTCGTCGAAATCGTGATCGGCACGCGCCACCTCGAACAGCAGCACCGCGCAGGCCAGGTGCAGGGCGCGCTCGTCGTCCGGCGCTTCGTCTTCAGCGGCCTGCAACCAGCCCGCCACCCGGTCGAGCAGGCCCATTTCAGTCGCCCAGGGCCTTGTGGGTGCCGTCGCAATACGGCGGCGTGGTGGTGCGCCCGCAGGCGCACCACCAGTATTCCTTGCCGGCCTCGAGCTCGACGATGACGGGCTTCTTCTGTGCGATCACGGGTTCTGTCATGACACTCTCTCCAAGCGGCGATTGATCATCATCAAAACATACTGCCCCGTCACGGGCTACCCTGAGAGCGTTCCGACCGTTGAATACAGGAGGCAGTGACGATGGACGTATTCGGCGAACTCTTCAACGACTGGACCGGCATCCTGACCCTGGCGGTACTCGCCTTCATGCTGGGCATGGGCGTGTTCTACCTGCTCTATTTCCTGCGCAAGTCGGGCGAGGACGGCTGAACCCCGCCGCGACCGCGCACCGCCGTCACACCGGCTTGTAGATCTCCGCGCCCTGGCGGCGGAACTCCTCGGCCTTTTCCTTCATGCCCTCCTCGACCGCGACGGCAACGTCCTTGAAGCGCTTGGCTTCGGCGTACTCGCGCACATCCTGGGTGATCTTCATGGAGCAGAAGTGCGGGCCGCACATGGAGCAGAAATGGGCCACCTTGGCCGAGTCCTTGGGCAGGGTCTCGTCGTGGTATTCGCGCGCGCGCTCCGGGTCCAGTCCCAGGTTGAACTGATCCTCCCAGCGGAACTCGAAGCGTGCCTTGGACAGGGCGTTGTCGCGGATCTGTGCCCCGGGCAGACCCTTCGCCAGATCGGCGGCGTGCGCCGCCAGCTTGTAGGTGATGATGCCCTCGCGCACATCGTCCTTGTCGGGCAGGCCCAGGTGCTCCTTGGGCGTCACGTAGCAGAGCATGGCGGTGCCGTACCAGCCGATGTTGGCCGCGCCTATCCCCGAGGTGATGTGGTCGTAGCCCGGCGCGATGTCGGTGGTCAGCGGCCCCAGGGTGTAGAAGGGCGCCTCGAAGCAGTCGCGCAACTCCTTGTCCATGTTCTCCTTGATCATCTGCATGGGCACATGCCCCGGCCCCTCGATCATCACCTGCACGTCGTGCTTCCAGGCAATCTGCGTCAGCTCGCCGAGCGTCTCCAGCTCGCCGAACTGGGCGGCGTCATTGGCATCCGCGATGCAACCGGGGCGCAGGCCATCACCGAGACTGAAGGACACGTCGTAGGCCTTCATGATCTCGCAGATTTCCTCGAAATGGGTGTAGAGGAAGTTCTCCTGGTGATGCGCCAGGCACCACTTGGCCATGATGGAGCCACCGCGCGAGACGATACCGGTGACCCGCTCGGCGGTCAGCGGCACGTAGCGTAGCAACACCCCGGCGTGAATGGTGAAGTAGTCCACGCCCTGCTCGGCCTGCTCGATCAGGGTGTCGCGGAAGATCTCCCAGGTGAGTTCCTCGGCCTTTCCACCGACCTTTTCCAGGGCCTGGTAGATGGGCACGGTTCCGATCGGCATGGGCGCGTTGCGCAGGATCCACTCGCGGGTCTCGTGGATGTGCTTGCCGGTGGACAGGTCCATCAGGGTATCGCCGCCCCAGCGCGCCGACCAGACCATCTTCTCCACCTCTTCGGCGATGCCCGAGGTCACCGCCGAGTTGCCGATGTTGGTGTTGATCTTCACCCGGAAGTTGCGGCCGATGATCATCGGTTCCAGCTCCGGGTGGTTGATGTTGGCAGGGATGATGGCGCGTCCGGCAGCAATCTCGTCACGCACGAACTCGGGGGTGATCTCCTCGGGCAGGTTCGCACCCCAGGACTGTCCCGGGTGCTGCTTCAGCAGCTTCGCGTAGCGCGGGTCGCGGCGCAACTCGTCGAGCTTCATGTTCTCGCGGATCGCCACGTATTCCATCTCGGGGGTGACGATGCCCTGGCGCGCATAGTGCATCTGGGTGACGTTGCGCCCCGGCTTCGCCCGGCGCGGCGCGCGCACATGCTCGAAGCGCAGGTGCACGGTGTCCGGGTCGGACAGACGGGCGCGGCCGTACTCGGATGTCGGACCGGGCAGCGGCTCGGTATCCCCGCGCTCCTCGATCCAGGCACTACGCAGCTCGGGCAGGCCGCGCAACAGGTCGATCTCCACCTCGGGGTCGGTATAGGGTCCAGAGGTGTCGTACACGTAGATCGGCGGGTTCTCCTCGGCGCCGAAGCTGGCCGGGGTGGGCGACTGGGCAATCTCGCGCATGGGCACGCGGATGTCCGGGCGCGAGCCCTGCACATAGACCTTGCGTGAATTGGGGAAGGGCCGGGTGACCTCTTCGGAGAGTTCGGCGGTCTTCTTGAGAAAATCTTCCGGGATGGCGCTCATGACGGGTCTCCGTTGGCGGGGAGACCGGGAGCACGATGCCCGCCGGTTCAGCCTCCCTACGCCAGTATTGACTGGATCAGGTTCCGAGGGTGCCTCTCAGCCCGTGGACCGGCCGGTCCGCTGGGCGCCCCTGGCTGCTTTCCCGAGGAGTCTACTCGGAATTGCCCGCGCGACATAGTCCCTCCTTATTGCCCTTTCGGCCCCCGAACGGGCCTCCTGCCGCAGGGGGCACCCTCCCCGCCGCGAATGTGCGGCCCGAGGACGGGCCTCCTGGCCCTTTGCTTGCCCACCGCCGGAATTCCCCTTAGGCTTAAGCCGTCTCATTCGACCGCACCGGAGATAGGCATGCTGGCACCGGACACAGACAAGGCCCGTTTCAACATGGTGGAACAACAGATCCGCCCGTGCGAGATCCTTGACGAGCGCGTGCTCGAGGTCTTCAAGACCATTCCACGCGAGCATTTTGTGGACGAGGAGCAGCGCCCCCTGGCCTTCGCCGACACCCAGCTGCCGCTGCCCAATGGCGAGGTCATGATGAAGCCCCTGCAGGAAGGCATCATGTTGCAGGCACTGGACGTGCAACCGGGTGACCGGGTGCTCGAAGTCGGCACCGGCAGCGGCTTTGTCACCGCCTGCCTTGCTCACCTCGGCGGCAAAGTCACCAGCTACGAGATCTCTCCGGAACTGTGTGCGCGCGCTGCCGAGCGCCTGGCCGCCCTGGGTATCGAAGCCGAGCTGGTGACGGGCGACATCTTCGCCGCCGAGCTGCCCGAGCGCAGCTTCGACGTGATCGCGGTCACCGGCTCGCTGCCACAACCCAGCGAACAGCTGGAGCGCCTGCTCGCCCCCGGCGGCCGGATGTTCCAGATCAAGGGTGAACCACCGGTGATGTGCGCCATCCTGGTGACCCGTGCCGAAGACGGCACCCTGCTGCGCAAGGGCCTGTGCGAAACCCTGCTGCCGCCGCTGAAAAACGCCCCTCACCCGGAGCATTTCACCTTTTGAAGAATCTCTCTCCTCGCGAGTTGGACGCGTGGCTGCATGAACACCGGCCACAGCTGCTCGACGTGCGCGAGCCCTGGGAATACGCCATCTGCCACCTCGAGGGCTCGGAACTGGTGCCCATGCGCGAGATCCCGACCTGGGCCGAGACCGCCGATCCCGAGCAGGAGATCGTGGTGATCTGTCACCACGGCATCCGCAGCCGCCAGGTGGCGATCTACCTGGAGAGCCGGGGCTTTCGCCATGTCATCAACCTCGTCGGCGGCGTCGAGGCCTGGGCGCGCGAGGTCGATCCGCAGATGGCGACCTATTGAGAGATCTTTCGGCCCGGGGACGGGCCTCCTACAGGTGGCAACGGCGTCCCCGCCGCGAACCCTCAGCTCAGGAACGGACCTCCTGCTCCAGCAAGGCATACAGCCTCTGCAAGGCCCCCCGGTTACGCTCGACCAGGGCACGCCCCGCCTCGCCGGCCACCGCACGCACGCTGGCATCGCACAGCCAGTCACCGACCACCTCGGCCAGGGTCTCGGCATCACCGACCTCGCGCGCAGCCCCGGCCTCGAGCAGCATGCGGCTGATCAGGGCAAAGTTGAAGGTGTGCGGTCCGAAGCAGACAGGCACGCCCTGTGCGGCGGCCTCGAGCATGTTGTGCCCCCCGACCCGCGCCAGGCTGCCACCGATGAAGGCGGCGTCCGCTGCCCCGATCAGCACCGGCAGCTCGCCCATGGTATCGGCCAGGTAGACCGGATCATCCGCCCCCGGCAGCTGCCCGGCCGAACGCCGCACCGGCTGGTGCCCGGCACGAATGATCTGCGAGACCACGCGGTCGAAGCGCTCCGGATGGCGCGGCACCAGGATCAGCAGGGCCTGCGGCAGGCGGCGCAGCAGCCGTGCATGCGCGGCCAGTGCGATCTCCTCCTCACCCTCGTGGGTGCTGGCCGCAATCCACACCGGCCGCCCCGCCCAGTGACGGCGCATCACCTCCACCTGCTCCACCACACTGGCGGCAATGGTCATGTCGAACTTGATGCTTCCGGTCACCACCACCCGCTCCCCGGGCACCCCGGCCAGCCGAAACCGCCGGGCATCATCCTCGGTCTGCGCCGCCACCCGGTCGATATCGGCGAACACCCGGCGCGCAAAACCGCCGAGCCGCTGATAACCCTGCAGCGAACGCGCCGAGAGCCGGCCGTTGGCCAGCACGGTCTCGACGCCCCGCGCACGGCACAGGCGCAGCAGATTGGGCCAGATCTCGGTCTCGACCATCAGCAGGCGCGCCGGTCGCACCCGGTCGAGAAAACGCGTGAGAAAGGGCGGCAGATCCCAGGGCATGTAGGCATGGAATACCTGATCGCCGAACAATCTGCGCACCTGGTCCGAGCCGGTAGGGGTGGTGGTGGTGAGGGTGATCGCCTGCTCCGGGTGTGCGTCCAGCAGCAGCCGGACCAGCGGAGCGACGGCCTGGACCTCGCCCACCGACACGGCATGGAT
Source organism: uncultured Sedimenticola sp. (assembly GCA_964394235.1). Classification (GTDB taxonomy): domain Bacteria; phylum Pseudomonadota; class Gammaproteobacteria; order Chromatiales; family Chromatiaceae; genus MONJU. The sequence continues at coordinate 54,977 of CAYMWJ010000004.1, forward strand.
CCAGATCCCACCGGCGGCCGGCGCGATCCCGGGGCGACCGAAACGCTCGCGCAGCCGACGACGATAGGCCGGCGCGCGGCGGCTGCGCCAGAGCAAGCGCAACAGTGCGAACGGCAACGTCAGGGTCAGCAGAAGGGTGTACAAGGCATACATTGCGGGTCGGGCGCGCGTGCGTACCGGGAGCACACCAGACTACCCGAGCGGCGCCGTGGGCACCAGCTGCGCTACACTGCGCGCCCATGAGACCCTCGGATCCCCTGCTGCATCCCCGTCACTGGCCCAGCTGGGCGGCGCTCGGCCTGCTGCGCCTGATCGTGTTCCTGCCCTGGCCGGTGATCATGGCGGTCGGCGCCGGCGTCGGCCATCTCATCCACTTCTTTGCGTTGCGCCGTCGCCACATTGCCGAGATCAACCTGCAACGTTGCTTCCCGGGCATGGCGCCAGAGACCCGTCGACGCCTGATCCGCGCCAACTTCGTCGCCATGGGGCGCGGGCTGATGGAGGTGGCCATGGCCTGGTGGTGGCCTCAGGCCAGGCTGGAGTCGCTGCTGGTCGCCATCGAAGGCGCGGAGCATCTGCCGCCGTCGGGCGATGGCCGCGGCACCATCTTCCTCACCGCGCACTTCAGCTCACTGGAACTGTCCGGACGCTACCTGGGGGCACGCCGCCCCTGCCACGCCATGTACCGCCCCAACGAGAACCCGGTGATCCAGGCCATGTTCGAACGCTACCGCCAGGCCCACACCCTGGGCATCATCCCGCGCGACGACGTGCGCGGCATGCTGCGCGCACTGAAGGCGGGCGAAGGCGTCTGGTTCGCTCCCGACCAGAATTACGGCCACAAGGGCAAGGTGTTCGCCGACTTCTTCGGCGTGCCGGCAGCGACCCATACCGCCACCAGCCGCTTTGCCCGCGCCAGCGGCGCACGGGTGATTCCCTTCGTGCTGTTTCGCGAGCGCCACGGTTACCGACTGTGCATCGAACCCGCACTCGACGACTTCCCGTCGGGCGATGATCAACAGGATGCTGCGCGCATCAACACCCTGTTCGAACACTGGGCCCGACGCCTGCCTGCGCAGTACAACTGGATCCACCGCCGCTTCAAGACCCGCCCGGATGGCGGCCCCCCGCCCTATCCCGCCAAAAGGCGCCGATAAGGCCCCACCTCTCCCTGATAGAATGCGGCTTTTCCCGACGTGACCCGACCATGCAGTTCATCGACCTCAAGACCCAACAGCTCCGCATCCGCGACGATCTCGAGCAGCGCCTGAGTACCCTGCTCGATCACGGCCAGTACATCCTCGGCCCGGAAGTGACCGAGATGGAGGAAACCCTGGCCGCCTATGTCGGCGTGCAACACTGCGTCTCGGCGGCCAGCGGCACCGACGCCCTGCTGCTGGCACTGATGGCGCTGGAGATCGGCCCGGGCGACGAGGTCATCACCACGCCGTTCAGCTTCATCGCCACTGCCGAGGTGATCGGCCTGATCAGTGCAACCCCGGTATTCGTGGACATCGACCCTGTGACCTACAACATCGACCCGGCCGCCATCGTGGCCGCCATCACCGAGCGCACCCGCGCCATCCTGCCGGTGAGCCTGTTCGGTCTGTGCGCGGACATGGATACCATCGGCGAGATAGCCGCAGACCACGGCCTGCCGGTGATCGAGGACGCGGCACAGAGCTTCGGCGCGCGATACAAGAGACGGCGCTCCTGCGGCCTGTCGACCATCGGCTGCACCAGCTTCTTCCCGGCCAAGCCGCTGGGATGCTACGGCGACGGCGGCGCCTGCTTCACCAACGACGAGGCGCTGGCCTCCCGCCTGCGCGAGCTGCGCAACCACGGACAGGATCGTCCCTATCACCATCCACGACTGGGCATCAACGGCCGCATGGACGGCATGCAGGCGGCGGTGATCCTGGCGAAGATGGCGATCTTCGACGAGGAGGTCGAGGCACGCGCGCGGATCGGCGCCCGCTACAGCGCCCTGCTCGCCGATGCCGACTGCATCACTCCCTATATCCCTGCCGATTACGACAGCGTCTACGCCCAGTACACCCTGCAAGTGCAAGACCGCGAGCGTGTGCAGCAGACGCTGCGCGAGGCCGGCATCCCCAGCGCGGTCTACTACCCGGTGACCCTGGACCAGCAGCCGGCGCTGCGCGAGATCGGCCGCAGCGTGGGCAGCCTGGAGGTGGCACACGCCCTGGCCGAGCGCGTGGTCAGCCTGCCCATGCACCCCTATCTCGATCCCGAGACCCAGGATCGTGTCGTGGACGTGTTGCGCGGGGCATTGTGAGGATGTTGCCCGGCGTTTTCGGGGAAGAGGGCCGGGGAGAGGGGGCCGCTGCCGCGACAAGGAGGGGCGCCTGATGCAGACCCTTCCTCCCTCCAGCCGCCAGACCCTGCTGCGCCTGCTGGGCTATTTCCGGCCACACTGGAAGCTCTTTGTCGCCGGCATTGTCGGCATGGTACTGCTGGCCGCCTCGGAGGCCGGCATCCCCGGGCTGCTCAAGCCGCTGCTGGACGGCACCTTCGTCGAGAAGGATCCCATCTACATGAAATGGGCGCCGGTGGCGCTGATCGTGCTGTTCCTGTTCCGTGGCCTGGCCCAGGTGGTCAGCAACGCCGCCTTTGCCGCCATCTCCATGCACCTGATGCACACCCTGCGCGAGCAGATGTTCGAGCGCCTGCTGGCCCTTCCTGCCGCCTTCTACGAACGCACCATCAGTGGCAACCTGATCTCGCGCTTCACCTACGACGTCAGCCAGATCTCGCACGCGGGGGTGCAGCTGTTCAGCGCCCTGGTCAAGGACTCGCTGACGGTGATCGGGCTGCTGATCTACGTCTTCTGGCTGGACTGGCAGCTCAGCCTGTTCACCTTCGTGCTGCTGCCGACGGTGGCGCTGATCGCCAAATACGTCGGTCGCCGCCAGCGCCGACTCAGCCGCGCCCTGCAGGACAGCTTCGGCGACATGACCCACGTGCTGGAAGAGACCACCCGTGGCCACAAGGTGGTCAAGATCCACGGTGGCCAGGACTATGAACGCCGCCGTTTCGAACGCATCGCCCGCGCCATCCGCCATCAACAGTTCAAGCTGACCGTCGCCGCCACCATCGGTGTGCCCATCGTCGAGTTCGTCGGCGCCCTGATCATGGCCGCGGTGATCTGGATCGGCACCGGCCGCGCCGCCGAGGACCAGCTCACCGTGGGCGGCTTCGTCGCCTTCTTCACCGCACTGGGCCTGTTGTTCTCGCCGATCAAGCGCCTGACCAAGCTCAACGATCCCTTGCAGCGTGGCCTGGCCGCGGCGGAGAGCGTATTCGCCCTGCTCGACCAGCCGCTCGAACAGGACAACGGCACACGCCGCCTGCCGGACACCCGCGGCGCGCTGCGCTTCGAAGGAGTGCGCTTCCGCTACCCCGAGGCCGAACGCGACGCCCTGGGGCCGCTGGACCTGGAGATCGCGCCGGACAGCTTCACCGCCCTGGTCGGTGCCTCGGGCAGCGGCAAGAGCACCTTCGTGAGCCTGATCCCGCGCCTGCACGAGGTGAGCGCCGGGCGCATCCTGCTCGATGGCATCGACACCCGTGAGCTGGCACTGACCGAGCTGCGCCGTCACATCGCCTTCGTCGACCAGCAGGTGATCCTGTTCAACGACAGCATCGCCGCCAACATCGCCTACGGCATGGACGCCGACCGCGAGGCCATCCGCCAGGCCGCGCGCGATGCCGGCGCCCTGGCGTTCATCGAGGCCCTGCCCGAGGGTTTCGACACCCTGATCGGCGAGAACGGCGTCAAGCTCTCCGGCGGCCAGCGCCAGCGCCTGGCCATCGCCCGTGCGCTGATCACCGATGCCCGCATCCTGATCCTTGACGAGGCCACCTCGGCGCTGGACACCGAGTCGGAGCGCCTGGTGCAGCAGGGCCTGGAGCGACTGCGTGCCGGCCGCACCACCCTGGTCATCGCACACCGCCTGTCCACGGTGCAGAAGGCCGACCGCATCCTGGTGTTCGAGGCCGGGCGCGTCGTCGAGGATGGCACCCACGAGACGCTGATGGCGCACCGGGGCGTCTATTATCGGCTCAACCAGGCGCAGTTGTTCGGGGAGTAATCGGCATGGCCATGCGCCTCCTCTCGCCCCGCCAGTTCGTCCTGGGTTTCGTCTCGGCCATCGCCCTGTTCGTGCTGCTGCATGCGCTCACCTGGCAGTTTGCCGTGCGCCAGTTGCTGCAGCGCGAGGACGGCATCGTCACCGGCAACCTGGCACGCCTGGGCTATATCTCGGACCTGGTGCACCCCCGGCGCACCCAGGTCACCCTGCCGCAAAGGCACCTCGAGGCCGGCGATCTGCAGGACCAACGCATCGACCTGCTGACCATCGGCGATTCCTTCTCCAACGGAGGGGCCGGCGGCCCCGACCCCTGGTACCAGGACTTCATCGCCAGTCGCTGGGACTGGAAGGTGCTCAACCTGCGCGGCTTTCCCGGCCTGCGCAACGACATGGACCTGGTCCGCGCCCTGCTGCGCGCCGGCCTGCTGCAGGAATGGGGCGTACGTTATGTGCTGCTGGAATCGACCCAGCGCAAGATCGCCTCACGCTATGCCGATACGCCATCCCCCCATGAACTGCCGTCGCGCGCGGCGCTGATCGCCCACTACCGCTTTGGCAAACCGCGCCCGACACAGGACCCGGTGGCCTTGCCCGATGTGGCCTGGATCAACGACGGCAACATCAAGTACTGGTGGAATCGCATCATGTACCACCTGGACGACTGCGCCTTCATCTCCAAGACCTGCCGCACCCGACTGCGCACACGCCGCTTCAGCATCGGCGACGGCAAGGACCTGCTGTTCTACCGGGGGGCACTGCACGCGGTACCCCGCAACAACGCCGATGCCGTGCAACGCATGAACAGCCGGCTCGAGGCACTGGCCGACGAGCTGGACCGACAGGGCATCGGCCTGATCGTGATGCCGGTGGTCACCAAGTACGAACTCTACCGGCCGGACATCGCCGATGGCGACTATCCGCCCGACCCCCTGTTCCCCCACTGGCGGCGGCTGCCGCACCGCTTCGTGCTGGTCGATACCCAGGCCATCCTGCGCCGGGCCATCGAGGCCGGTGAAGTGGACACCTTCTACACCGATGACATGCACTGGACCCCCAAGGCCTCGCGACACGTCACCGAGGCCCTGGCCACGCAGCTGGGCATCCAACCATGATAGTTTTCAGCCCCTGCCACCAGATCCGGACACAGACGGGTCCGCACACCCACGAGGTATAACGCATGCTGTTCAACAGCCTCGAATACCTGCTGCTGTTCCTGCCCCTGAGCCTTGCCGGCTATTTCGTACTCAACCGCTGGCGCCTGACGGAGGCGGCCACCGGCTGGCTGATCGTCGCCTCGCTGGTCTTCTATGCCTGGTGGAAACCGAGCTACCTGCCCCTGCTGCTGTTCTCGGTGCTGTTCAACTACCTGCTGGGACACATCGTCGGCCGGGCCTCCCGTTACCGACGCCCGGCCCTGATCTTCGGCATCGCGGTCAACCTGGGGCTGCTCGGCTTCTTCAAGTACGCCGATTTCACCCTGACCAACATCGAACGCCTCACCGACCTGCCGATGCCGCACCTGGAGCTGGCCCTGCCACTGGCGATCTCGTTCTTCACCTTCCAGCAGATCGCCTATCTGGTGGACAGCTACCGCGGCCTGACCCGCGAGTACGACTTCCTGCGCTACACCCTGTTCGTCACCTTCTTTCCGCAACTGATCGCCGGCCCCATCGTCCACCACAAGGAGATGATCCCGCAGTTCCAGCGCCGCCGGGGACGCCTGCTCCACTACCGCAACATCAGCCTGGGCATCTTCATCCTGACCCTCGGCCTGTTCAAGAAAGTGATCATTGCCGACTACTTCGCCACCGTGGCCACGCCGGGCTTCGACGGTGGACAGGTGCTCGACCTGTTCAGCGCCTGGGCCACCTCGCTGTCCTACACCTTCCAGCTCTATTTCGACTTCAGCGGCTACAGCGACATGGCGATCGGCGCCGCACTGATGTTCAACATCCGCCTGCCCTTCAACTTCGACAGCCCCTACAAGGCGCGCGACATCCAGGAATTCTGGCGACGCTGGCACATCACCCTGTCGCGTTTCCTGCGTGATTATCTCTACATCCCGCTGGGCGGCGGACGCGGCTCCCTGGCGCGTGTCTCCAGAAACCTGATGATCACCTTCCTGCTCGGCGGCCTCTGGCATGGCGCGGGCTGGACCTTCGTGTTCTGGGGCTTCCTGCACGGGGCAGCCATGGTGATACACCGTGTCTGGCGATACCTCGGCGGGCACCTGCCCAGCTGGCTGGCCTGGTTTGTCACCTTCAACTTCATCAACGCCAGTTGGGTATTCTTCCGTGCCAACAGCTGGAACGATGCCCTGCGCGTCCTGCGCGGCATGGTCGGACTGGAGGGCATCACCCTCTCCGACAAGCTGCTGCGATTTTCCCCCTTCCAGGCACTCGCCGACATGGCACCCACCCTGTTCGGCCACATGACACTGGGCCGTACCCCCTACGTGGCACTGATCGGCGCCTTCCTGGTGACCTTGCGCCTGCGCAACTCCCAGCAGTGGATGCGCGACTTCCGCACCACACCGGCCAGCCTGGTGCTGGTCACCCTGGTGTTCATGGCCATCCTGATGAACCTGTCGAAGGTCAGCGAATTCCTGTACTTCAATTTCTGAACCATGCGCCCCATCTCGCCCCGCCAGTTCGTCCTTGGTTTCATTACGGCCATCGCCCTGTTCGTGCTGCTGCATGCGCTCACCTGGCAGTTTGCCGTGCGCCAGTTGCTGCAGCGCGAGGACGGCATCGTCACCGGCAACCTGGCACGCCTGGGCTATATCTCGGACCTGGTGCACCCCCGGCGCACCCAGGTCACCCTGCCGCAAAGGCACCTCGAGGCCGGCGATCTGCAGGACCAACGCATCGACCTGCTGACCATCGGCGATTCCTTCTCCAACGGAGGGGCCGGCGGCCCCGACCCCTGGTACCAGGACTTCATCGCCAGTCGCTGGGACTGGAAGGTGCTCAACCTGCGTGGCTTCCCCGGCCTGCACAACGACATGGACCTGGTCCGCGCCCTGCTGCGCGCTGGCCTGCTGCAGGAATGGGGCGTGCGTTACGTGCTGCTGGAATCGACCCAGTACAAGATCGTCTCGCGCTATGCCGACACCCCGCCTCCCCGGGGACTGCCCTCACGCGCGGCGCTGATCGCCCACTACCGCTTCGGTGAACCGCAACCGATCCCCGACCTGCTGGCCCTGCCCGATGTGGCCTGGATCAACGACGGCAACATCAAGCACTGGTGGAATCGCATCATGTACCACCTGGACGACTGCGCCTTCATTTCCCAGGCCTGCCGTACCCGGCTGCGCGCGCGCCGCTTCAGCATCGGCGACGGCAAGGACCTGCTCTACACCCCGGGCGCCCTGCGTATCGTGTCGCGCAACAACGCCGATGCCGTGCAACGCATGAACAACCGGCTCGAGGCACTGGCCGACGAGCTGGGCCAACAGGGCATCGGCCTGATCGTGATGCCGGTGGTCACCAAGTACGAACTCTACCGGCCGGACATCGCCCAAGGCGATTACCCGCCCGATCCCCTGTTCCCCCACTGGCGCCGGCTGCCGCACCGCTTCGTGCTGGTCGATACCCAGGCCATCCTGCGCCAGGCCATCGAGGCCGGCGAACTGGACACCTTCTACATCGATGACTCGCACTGGACCCCCAAGGCCTCGGCGCATGTCGTCGATGCCCTGGGCAGACTGCTGGGTGACGATCGATGAGCACCGCCGCGCCTTATCGCTACCGGCCTGACATCGACGGCCTGCGTGCCATCGCCGTCCTGGCAGTGATCGCCTACCACGCCCTGCCCGAGCGCGTGCCCGGTGGTTTCGTGGGCGTGGACGTATTCTTCGTGATCTCGGGCTTCGTCATCACCTCGGTGATCCTGCGCGACCATGCGCAAGGCCGGTTCTCGCTGCGCAACTTCTGGCTGCGCCGTGCACGCCGCATCCTGCCCCCCCTGCTCCCGGTGATACTGTTCAGCGCGCTGGCGGCCTGGTTCGTGCTCATGCCCCGGGAGCTGGCCAAGTTCGGCAACACCCTGGCTTCCCAGGCCCTGTTCGCCTCGAACATTCACTTCTATCACAACAGCGGCTACTTCGACGCACCGGCGCAATCCAACCTGTTGCTGCATACCTGGTCGCTCTCGGTAGAAGAACAGTTCTACATCCTCTACCCGCTGCTATTGCTCCTGGTGTTGCCGAGACGCCGCCTGCTGCCGGTATTGCCCTTGCTGGCGGCCGCCTCGCTCGCCACCTCGATCTGGCTGACCCACAATGATCCGGTCGGTGCCTTCTACCTGCCGCACAGCCGGGCATGGGAGTTGCTGCTGGGTGCCCTGCTGGCCTGGCAAGCGGGGAAAGAAAAGGCGCCGCCACTGGCCGGGGTGGCGGGCGCCACCGGCCTGCTGATGATCTTCGTCGCCTGCTGGTGGTTCGACGACAACACCCGTTTCCCCGGCCTCGCTGCCCTGTTGCCTGCCGGTGGCGCGGCCCTGGTCATTCTGGCGGGCAACCATGGCACCCCGATGGCCACCCGCCTGCTCGCCCGTCGTCCACTGGTGGGCATCGGCCTCGTCTCCTATGCGCTCTACCTGTGGCACTGGCCCCTGTTGGCCCTGACGCGCCACCTCCTGGGATACGCCCTCCCCTCCCCCGTGCTCGCCGGCGTACTGCTGGCCACCCTGCTGCTGGCGGTGCTCTCCTGGCGATTCATCGAGAACCCGGTCCGCCACCACCGGATATTGCAGGACAACCGGCATCTGGCGCGGGCCGCCTTCGCCGGACTGCTCATGGTCGCCATCACCGGCAAGACACTCAACGCCGCCAAGGGCGTGGCCGCCCGCTTCCCAGCCCCCGTGGCCGACATGTACGAACAGTCGCAACGGAAATTTCCGGGCTGCACCCCTGTTCGCCCCACACAACGCGGCCTGCTCTGCCTGCACGGTCCGACCGACAGCCCCCCGACCTTCCTGCTCTGGGGTGACAGCCACATGGGGGCCTTGTGGCCCGCCTTCGACCGCATCGCCGAACGCCACGGCTGGAATTACCTGGTGTATTCCTGTCCTCCGGTCGTCGGTCTCTACCTCACCGATCGCAACCCGGACGCCACCCATGCCCCCTGCCTCGACAGCAGCGAGCAACTATTGACGCAACTACGGGAGATCCCTCTGGTCTTCCTGATCGCTCGCTGGTCGGTGTACCTCGAAGGCCACGACCCCAAGGCGCTGGATGCGCGTAACCGCCAGCCCTTCTACGCCAACCGCGAAACCATCGCCACCACGGCAGAGGCCAGCCACGAACTGTTCGTTCCCGCCTTCAGGGAAACCGTCGAACGATTGCTCCAGGCGGGACCTCGGAAGGTGGTGATCGTACGCCAGGCGCCGGAATACCCCTTCTGGGTGCCCAACGAGCTGGTGCGCGCCGCGCTCCGGGGAGAACCGCTGCAAACCGTAGGCATCCCACTGGCCACCCACCGCGAACGCCAACACCATGCCGACACACTGTTCGATCAACTGGCCTCCGCCAGGGTACAGATACTCGACCCGGCCGAACTGCTGTGCCCCGACGGACAATGGTGCCTGACAGCACGGCAGGGGCAATCACTGTACCGCGACGACGACCATCTCTCGCTGTGGGGCGCGCAGCTGCTGGAGCCCCTGCTGGCACGCACATTCGAAGACCTGGCACTGCAATGAGCCCAACGAATCCCCATAATGCTCGGCACCGTCTTTCGGTACCTGTCGCCATGATCTGTATCACCATGCAATACCCCGTCAGCACGACCACCTCGGGCATCACGGAGCCTGCCTGATGCCTGTCTCATCCCCCCTCGTCCTCTGGCGCCTGCTCGACGGCCGGCGCGGCCACCGTACCCAGATCGAGGGCCTGTGCCAGGCGCTGGCCGAGCGCACCACCGTACACACGCACGACCTGGAGGCAGAAAGTACGGGTGACGCCATTCGCCAGTGGCTGCGTGCCGAGTTTCCCGCCGGGGAGCGGCTGCCAGCGCCCGACCTGATCCTGGCCGCCGGCCACCGCACCCACCTGCCCGCGCTGGCCGCACGGCGCGCCCACGGCGGACGCATCGTGGTGCTGATGAAACCCTCGCTGCCGCTGCGCTGGTTCGACCTGTGCCTGATCCCGCAACACGATCGACCACCGCGTCGCGACAACGTGATCGCCACCCGCGGCGTACTGCACGGGGTACGCCCGAGCGAACACCACGACCCCGCCACCGGGCTGATCCTGCTCGGCGGCCCCTCGCGCCACCACGACTGGGATGCAGACGCCATCGCCCTGCAGGTACGACGGGTGGTGACGGCCCGGCCCGAGGTGCGTTTCATCATCGGCGACTCGCCACGCACCCCACCGGACACCCTGCAACGACTGGACGGGCTGGAGAATGCCCGCCTGCTGCACTGGGCCGCCTGCGCACCCGGCGAGATCCAGCAGCGCATGCGCGAGGCCGGGCAGATCTGGGTCAGCGAGGACAGCGTCTCCATGCTCTACGAGGCACTGGGCAGCGGCGCGCCGGTAGGCCTGCTGGCGGTCCCCCGGCGCCGCGACACCCGGGTCAGCCGGGGCGTGGACCGCCTGATCGCCGACGGACTGATCACCCCCTTCGAGCACTGGGTGCGCGACCACCGGCTGACCGAACATCCGCCCCTGGACGAGGCGGCACGCTGCGCCACAGAGATACTAGCCCGCATATCCCACCGGGCCGATGGGCAGCATCACCCATATCGCGGAATTCCGGGCGATAAGTGACTATTTTCGTAAGATGCGTATATGAAACGGCGTGTTCTTGCAGCCCATCTATCGCCTCCCTGGCGTGCCCCTGCACGCCTGGGCTGGTTCTTCACTCGGCCCATAGCGACGGCTATGGCCCTCGCTCCAGAACGGCGCCCAGCCGCCCATTGGCAACGCCAGGGACGCGATGCTCGGTGAGACATGCGGGCTAAAACGATGGCCGATCGCCTGACCGTACTGCAACTGCTGCCCGCGCTCGAGGGCGGCGGCGTGGAACGCGGCACCCTGGAGGTGGCCCGCGCCCTGGTCGCCGCGGGCCACCGCTCGCTGGTGGTCTCCGCCGGCGGGCGGCTGGTGGCACAGCTCGAGGCCGAGGGCAGTGAGCACTTCGCTCTGGACACCGGCCGGAAGCACCCGGCCACGCTGCTGAAGGTCCGGGCGTTGCGTCGCCTGTTGGTCGAGCAGCAGGTGGACATCGTGCATGTGCGCTCGCGAGTGCCGGCCTGGGTGCTGGAACTGGCCCTGCGCGGCCTGCCAGTAGAGCGCCGACCGATTCGCGTGAGCACGGTACACGGTCTGTATTCTGTCTCGCGCTACAGTGCCATCATGACCCGGGGCGAGGCGGTGATCGCGGTCTCCGAGACCATCCGCGACTATATCCTGCGCCACTATCCCGAGTGCCCGCCCGAGCGCATCCATCGGATCCCGCGCGGCGTGGACCCGGCCGAGTTCCCGCGGGGATACCAGCCACCGGAGGCCTGGCGGCAGGACTTCCGCGCACAGTTCCCCGAAACACGTGATCGCCGCCTGCTCGTGCTGCCCGGACGGCTCACCCGGCTGAAGGGGCATCACGACTTCATCGGTCTGATCGGCGCCCTGATCGCCGAAGGCCGCCCGGTGCACGGCCTGATCGTCGGCGGCGAAGACCCGCGCCGCCGCGCCTACGCCGAGGAACTGCGCCAGGCCGTCCGCGAACGGGGACTGGCACATCACATCAGCTTCACCGGGGCGCGCAGTGACATCCGCGAGATCTACGCCATCAGCGACCTGGTGCTGTCACTCTCCACCAAACCGGAATCCTTCGGCCGCACCGTGGTCGAGGCGCTGAGCCTGGGCATCCCGGTGGTCGGCTACGACCACGGCGGCGTCGGCGAGATCCTGGCCCGGCTGTTCCCTGCCGGACGCACCCCGCTCGGCGATCCAGACGCCCTGCGCCACACCGTCTGCGCCATCCTGGACGACCCGCCCGAGATCCCCGAGAACCACCATTACACCCTGGAGGCCATGACCGGGCAGACCCTGGCGCTCTACCGGCGATCGCTGAGACAGCTAGGAAATAACACATAGATTTTCTGCAGAGGCGGAAATCACGGTATCCACCGAAACCCGCTGGTCAAAGGTCACAAAACGCCCCTCATGGCGTGTCGCAAGCGCCAACAGGTAGGCATCTGTTACCTGCCTGTGCCCAAGTATCCGTCCCCAATCCAGTATGCTGCCCGCAAGCAGGCTGATATCTTCCGGCCAGAACACATGGTGTGGACTGGAGCAGGCCTCTGCTAGGCGGTCGGCAACCTCGACGGGCGTCCGTGAATTCGGATAGCCTGGCTGAGACATGATCCGGATGACTCCGTTTTCCGTGATGGGGCAAGATGCCCAACCACTCCCGATCTCGCGTTCCAGCCAGGACATCGCCGTACGATGCATCAGGTGCCCCGAATCCAGCAAGGCAATCAGCACGTTGACATCCAACAAGGAGCGCATCAGATACCTTCTTCGTCACGTAGCCGGTCAACCTGCTCATTGGTCACGATCCGCGCATCAGGCGACGAAAAGGGGCGAAAGCCGCCCACCGCAGTCAGGGACACCCCCTCACTTGCCCCCCCGCCAGTGAGCGCCTTGCGCAACAACGCCGACACCACCTTGCCCGCGGAAACATGCTGCCTGCGAGCGATCTCTTTGGCCGCCACCAGTACGTCATCGTCGATATCAATGGTTGTGCGCATTTTTCACCCCAGAATCTGATGTGAGAACATCACGATGCGATGACATCCTATCGGATGCCCTCGAGGCCAGCAATTCCCTCGATGTCCGACCAAGGCAATGGCCTTCGCACAAGCAGGTTCGAACCTTTACGGCGCACGGGGGCGCGGACAGCCCATAGACCATCCTTCCTGGCACAGCGGCCGATGCTACAATTTCCTCACCCCTGCGACGAGGAGAACCCTACCGGGCCGAAGGTTCGCGACGGGGACGTCGCTCCCACAGGTCATGTAGGAGGTCCGTCCTCGGGCCGAATCGTTCGTGACAGAGCATTCGCGGCGAGGACACCGCCCACGGATGGGACGCCCCACAGGCTATAATCCCGCCATGCGACTCACCCCCAACCAGATCGCACAGATCCGCCGTATCGTCGCTGAACAGGCCGGCAACGACGCCTGCGTGCGCCTGTTCGGTTCCCGGGTGGACGACCGCGCCCGGGGTGGCGATGTGGATCTGCTGGTGGAGTTGCCCGGGCCGGTGAGTGACCCTGCCCCCCTGGCGGCCCGCATCGCCGGCCGGGTCAGCCGTCTGATGGCCGGTCGCAAGGTCGATGTCGTACTCGCCGCACCGAACCTCGAACACCTGCCCATCCATGATGTAGCACGACGCGAGGGCATCCCGTTGTGAACCTGGCACCCGACCTGCGGCAGCGCCTGCAACGGCTGACCACCCTGGCCCGCAAGGAACTCCAGCATCTCCGCATCACCGATGAGAGGCTGTTCTCGAGCCCATTCGATGCACAGCGGGCCGCCTCGCTCGACAGCGATGTCGAACTGAGCGAGCGGGTGGATGCCTTCGTCGCCCGTTTCGGACGCCTGCAAGACACCCTGGGAGACAAGCTCCTGCCGGCCTGGTTGGCCGCGCACGGCGAGAAAACCGCCACCTTCATCGAAAATCTGGACCGGGCAGAACAGTTGGGACTGGTCGAAGATGCCCAGGCCTGGATCGACATGCGCCGACTACGCAACCAGATGATCCATGAGTACGTGGAAGACCCGGTGGTGCTGGCCTCGGCGCTGCAAGCAGGCCATGCCTTCGTGCCCACGCTGCGATACACCGTCGAGCGCTTGACGGACTGACAACCCCAAGGCCGACCCACAATCGGGACATCTCATTTGCTGAACGGGCTTCAGCCCGACATCGCCATCCTGCGGGCTATAATCCCGCCATGCGACTCACCCCCGAAGAAATCATGGTCATCCGCGACACGACACACCGCATCTTCGGTCCACAGGCCTCGGTGCGGCTGTTCGGCTCGCGCGTCGACGACCGCCTGCGTGGCGGTGACATCGACCTGCTGATCGAGAGCCCGATACCGGTTCCCGACGCCCTGAACCGCTCACTGGAAATGGTCGCCCGCCTGCAGCAACGCCTGGGCGACCGCCCTATCGACATCCTGGTGCTCGACCCCGAGACCCCGCGTCACCCCATCCACGAACAGGCTCTGCGCCACGGGATACGGCTATGACCGCCCGTGACCTGCTCCCTGTCGATCGCTTTCTGAATACCCTGGCAATCGTGCGCAGGGAAGGAAAGCACCCTCTCACACCGGACCCTTCCTGACACCGTGCGCCGCGCCCTGATCCAGCTCCTCCGCCTGGAGAGCAGCGCTCGCTGGCTGAACCACCTG